>SVRU01000016.1 GCA_015064665.1 Oscillospiraceae bacterium | reverse complement strand
CCGCAAATTTTAACGAGGACACTAAGGATATCGAAAAAGTCGCAGATAAATACCATTCTGTGGCAGTTCAGTCGGCTAAAAACCAGCTCGACAAGGTTTTTAGTGTCAATGTTATCAGTGGCGGTGACCCTCTTGAAATATATACCGACAGAGACGGAGAAGTAATTTTTAAAAAGTATTCACCGATAGGCGAGCTTAATGCTTTCGCGGCAGAATATGCCGAAACGCTTCAGAAAACAGCAGGAATGCCTATTTTTATATGTGACAGAGATGCTGTTATTACGGTATCCGGTGCATCAAAGCGAGAATATATGGATAGAAAAATATCCAGAGCTCTCGAAGAAATTATTGAATCAAGAACGCTTTACGTGAGAGATGCCGGTAAAGAAACTATAGCTCTGACCGATGACGGTTCTCATTACGTCAGTTGCGCAATGCCCATACTTGCAGAGGGGGATATTATTGGATGTATAGCTTCGGGATGGCAGTACGATGCTCCTACAATCGAAAAAATTAACGATAGCATTGAAGCTAAATTAATTCAAACTGCCGGAATTTTTCTTGGAAAACAGATGGAAAATTAAAAAACTTGATTCGTTCGGTTTAAAACAGTTCATAATATAATAGCGGTATGCCAAGAGATTGCAATCCTTGCATACCGCTAATTTGATTTATTTTGTAAGAACTACACCAAAAATTGTTGCGCCAATCGATGTCAAGGCATCGGCGGTGGATGAAATCATCGGGATTTTTGATGTGCGAGATTTTGTTGAAATTATATAACCGTTTACAATCTTTACGAAAGACATTGCATCTGCAAAATCATTTGCAGGAGGCGTATCTATAATTAAGTAATCGTATTTTTCCTCACATAATTTAATGAATTCATCCATTCTGGACGAGTTAATTAAACCGTTAGGATTTGCTTGAACTCTGTCTGAAAAAACGAAATCAAGGTTATTTATATGGCTCTTTGCAAAACAAAGCTCCTTTTCGTTATCCAGAAGAAACTCAGAAAGCAAACTTCCCTCTTCAACGTTTTTTTGTGAGCTGATAAAATTCTTTATATTTGGGTGACGCATATCTCCGTCAACAAGAAGGATTTTTTTATCTATAAGATTCTCTGCAAGAGAGATAGAGAGGTTTATCGCGAGAGATGTTTTTCCTTCTCCGTAGATTGATGACGTTATGGCAATTTTCTTGCATTTGCCATCCAAATGAAAATGAATGACGTTGTTTGCAAGGTTGTTATACGCCTTTTGAAGTTCAATGTTGCCGTTGTTTTCAAGCAAACCTAAAAATTTTTCCGTACAAGAAGTGTTCTTCATCGTCATTTTTCCTCCGCCTTAGTTTTGCTTGCTTTAGCTGAGGGAATAACGCCAAGAATTGTTAAATTGAAATTGTTCTCAAGCGATTTTGTGCTCTTAATCGTTTTGTCAAGGACGGAATACACCCATACCGCAATCGCAGAAACGAAAGCACCGGCAAAAAAACCGATCAAAGCATTTTTTACAGTGCCTTTAGAGTTTGCCGAAGGAATGAAAGCGTAGCTATAAGGCTCGACCTTTAGTGCGTTTGGTAAATAGGTATAAAATTCATTGGGAACTTCGTTCTCAAGCGCTTGCGCGATTGCATAAGAAAGCTGAGGATTATCCGTTGTTACGGAAAGCTTAAGAATTCCGCCGCCAAGTGAGGAGTAGCGTATTGAATTCGATATTTGCGATATAGTGAGCCATTCGTATCCTTGATAGGATTGGTTAACGTATAAAAGAATTTTATTTAAAAACTCGCGCGTTTGTATGCGATGAGATATGTTCTCGATTATGTGCTCAGCAAGAGTAATGTCGGTAAGCTGAAGCGCCTCGGTATCCTTTCGAATACTCATAACAGAATACGAGGTATAGGAATCCTCAACGAAAACGGTTGTATAGACAGCCAAAATTGAGGCAACAAGAAGCGCAACGAGAACTATAATCCAAATTTTTGGGATAAAAACATCAAGAATATCTCTAAATGTTATCTCTTCTTTTTTATTAATCATATGACCCTCAGAGAAAATAATAATAAGATTTATTTGACTAAGGACTAAATCCGGAAATTACTCCTCAACATCCGATTTCTCTTCGGCTGCTTTGGAATCGGCGTTCTGCAAAATACCGTATGCTTTCTTGGTTTCGGTCAATTCGAGTTCAGAACAATTGTCAGCGTTGAATATATTACCGGTGAATTCGAGATTCATATCATAGATATTCTCGCCGGTCTTTATTCTTACAATATCACCGTTAACAACGTTGAAGTTTGCGCCCAAAACACCGTACTGAAGGAAGTTTCTGAGTTCAATATCGTTGTTGATTGCATATATAATCTGCATAGCGCGGTCGTTGTATTTTTTACTGGAGTTATTAACAACGGCAAACGCAGAAGAAAATGCGTCCTCTTCGGTTACAACGGGAACTTTAACTATGTTGCAGAAATTCTCTTCCAAAAGTGTTTCCCTGAGTTCATAAGGACCGGTTACAAGCTTTACAAGCTCTTCTGCATTGTATCCGTTGTTGGTCATTTCGGTCATGAGTTCAGCAGCATCTTCAAGCGAATCGTAGCTTAACAATTCAGCATTTGTATACTTGAGGGTCTGAACAGCAACTTCTTTGTTAATAACAAGATAGGTATATTCACCGAGAATACGGTTATTGGGAACGGTATAAATCTTGCCGTCGACGTATGACTTTTCAAGAAGCGGAGCCGCAAGCTGAGTTTTAAGTCTTCCGTATTCGTTGGTTCCGTAATAATCGGTAAGATCGGCAAGCTTGTTTTCGGCTTTAAGCGTATTAAATAAGCTAAGGTCGTTAATAAGTATAATGTGCGGTACGTTGTTGCCTCCGGCGCTAATTGCGGACTTAACGGCAGCCTCATATTCGCTTGCTTTTAAATAAGTGATGTTAAGAGAGGTACTATATGTAATCTTCGTATAACCGGAAATACGGGTTGCAACAGATCTTGTCGCTTCAACCGTTGTTGAATCGCCGGTAATAATATACATATTTAAATCAAGACGTTCGACTGTGTCGTTGGTTTCGGGATAATTGTGAATACCGTCGCCAATTACCTGGTCATCGCAGGAAACAAGCATCAACAAAGCCAAAACAAAGCACAGTGCAAGGGAAATAATCTTTTTCATTGCTAAAAAAACCTCCAAAAAGGATATATTCGTTCCAAAATATTTTACTATATATAAGATAAAAAGTCAAGTGTTTTTTCCTTATTATACCGCAAAAAACAATTGATACGTCAACTTGCACAAAAGAACAAGATGTTTTTGTGCAATATAAATTATTAGTTCGTAAGATAATCCTTAAGAGTCTTGGAGCGCGAGGGATGTCTGAGCTTTCTAAGCGCTTTAGCTTCAATCTGTCTTATTCTCTCACGGGTGATCTGAAACTGTTTTCCAACCTCTTCAAGCGTACGCGGTCTTCCGTCTTCAAGACCGAATCTAAGCTTAATAACCTGCTCTTCTCTGGGAGTGAGAGTATGAAGAATGTTGCAAAGCTGTTCTCTGAGAAGGGAGTATGATGCAGAATCAGAGGGAGCGGGAGAATCAACGTCTTCAACAAAATCCCCGAGATGACTGTCTTCTTCTTCACCTATGGGGGTTTCTAGTGATACGGGGTCCTGCGCTATTTTCATAATTTCACGCACCTTTTCGGGAGTGATATTAAGGCACTCTGCAATTTCGTCTGTCGTAGGCTCGCGGCCGAATTCCTGAAGAAGCTGACGCGCAGTTCTTGATACCTTGTGAATCGTTTCAACCATATGAACCGGGATTCTTATCGTTCTTGCTTGATCGGCGATTGCACGAGTGATAGCCTGTCTTATCCACCACGTCGCATAGGTGGAAAATTTATAGCCCTTACTATAGTCAAACTTTTCTACCGCTTTTATTAATCCGAGATTGCCCTCTTGAATCAAATCAAGGAAGTACATTCCTTTACCTACGTGACGCTTTGCAATACTTACAACAAGTCTGAGGTTTGCTTCGATAAGCTCGTCCTTGGCTTCCTTGCTTCCGAGAGAGATTTGTTCAGCAAGATATGTTTCCCGTTCGGGAGTGAGAAGCGGAATTTTGCCTATATCCTTAAGATACATACGAACGGGGTCGTCGATTGCGAGTCCCTCGGAATTAAGAAGCTTGTCCATTTTATCAGCTTCGTAATTCTCTACGTCGCGTTCAACGTCCTTTAAGCTTTCACTGTCAAGATCATCGGGATTTGCAGATTCAAGGTCAACCTGAGTAAGATCGTAATCGATGTCTTCAAGAGCCCTCATTATGTCGGAATTAAGAATACCTCCGTCGTTTTTGGAATCCATAATATCGTTTGCGTCTAATTTATCTTTTCCCATTTTTTATCCGTCCTTTTTTATTTCCTTTTAGATGTAATTAATTTATTAAGATCATCAATTGTCGAAACAGAGCCTGCTGCCTTCTTTTGCATTGACTCGGCCAAAAGCTCTATGTATTCCGCAAGAACAGAGGGGCCGTTTTCGGCAAGTGACATTCTTGCGATTTTCATTTTTGTAATTCTTCCGAGTTCGTCAGGGGTAAATATTTCGTTTATATCGATTGAATCGTCGGCGTAGCTTTGGTGAAGATATTCAAATATGCGCTTGTTGAGCGAAGAGTAAAAATTATCAGACGAAAGCAGACTGTTTTCGAACACGTTTTTTCTATGCTCCGGATAAAGAAGCAATAGTCCTAAAACAGCTTCTTCGTTTTTTGCTATTGCGGGTGCTTTTACAAAATCCGGATTCGTTCTGTCGGAATATCCTATTGAATTTTGTTTTGCTTTTTGCTTTTCATTTTTCTTGTATATTGCTATTTGTTTTCTCGAAATCCGTTCAACGTCATCTCTGACGCTCTTAACTTCAACTTTAAGCCGTTCCGCTACGGTTTGAATATAAATGTCTCTTTCTGCTTTGAAATAAACCTGCGAAATTATTTTTTCAAGTTCTTCCAATGCGTTGATTCTATCTTGCGGAAGATTAATATCGTACCTTGAAAGAATGGAATCCATATTATATTCGAACTTGGTTTTCGATGCCGAAATTACCTCGGCAAACTTTTCTTTTCCATAGGTTTTGATATATTCGTCCGGGTCTTTTGCGCCGGGAACTTTTATCACTCCGACATCAAGCCCGACCTCTCCGAGTAGCTTCATTGCCTTTTGTGCGGCTTTTTGCCCTGCCTCGTCCGCGTCGTAAGAAATAATGACCTTCTTTGTATAACGGCTCATCAGACGCGCCTGCTCTGGTGTGATAGCCGTTCCAAGCGTGGCAACGGCATTTGTGAATCCTGCCGCGTGGAGAGCTATAACGTCCATATATCCCTCGCATAAAATCAAGCTCTCGGAAGAAGTGTTTTTTGCAAAATTAAGCGCAAAAAGATTTCTTGATTTCTTAAATACGGGGGTATCCATTGTGTTTTTGTATTTCGGCTTTGAGTCATCCATTACACGCCCGCCGAACGCAATGACCGAGCCTGAAACGTCTATAATCGGAAACATTACCCTGTTTCGGAATGCATCGTAATAATGTCCCTTATCATTTTTTCCTGCAAGGTAGGCTACAACCAATTCGTCGCGCGTGTAGCCTTTTTGAAGCATATAATTCATTAACAAATCAAAGCTATCAGGAGCAAATCCAAGCCCAAAATGTTTTATCGTTGCGATTGATAACCCACGTTTTTCCGTAAAATAGGATAACGCCTCTCTTGCTTTTTGAGAATTTTCAAATAATGCCCGGTGAAAAAATTTCGCTGCATCGACGTTCATTTGAAGAAGCCTTGGTTTGTCAATAGTTTTTTTCTCATAAGCAGGATTATCGTCACGCAACACAGTGATTCCGGCACGTTTTGCAAGAAATTCAACGGCATCCGGATAATCAAGATGCTCAATCTGTCTTATAAACGTTATTGCGTTCCCACCGATGCCGCATCCAAAGCAATAAAAGCTGTTATCGGCGGGATAAACGGTAAACGACGGTGTTTTTTCGCTGTGAAACGGACATAAACCCTTAAGGTTTGTTCCTGCTCTTTTCAGAGAAATATAGCCGCCAATCAATGATTCAATATCGTTGCGTAATATGATTTCATCAATAACTTCGCGTTTGATCATTTATTCGGCCTCCTTCTCTTTTGTATTTAATATACGGTTATAAGCGACAAAAATACTTTTAATTTATGAAATAAAATCAAATTTTTCTTCAAGAATTTCAATTATTCCGCGTCCTGAAGTTGTTTCAGTAATATTTTTTACGATTAAATCGGTGTTATTCTTCTTTGTTTTGCCTAAAACAGTTACAACGTCGGAATATTTTGTATCATCACTATAGAATTCGAGTCTGTCAAGCGCGGTTGCGATTTTTTGGTAATCGGAGTATGATACGGAAATTTTAATTATTGAAAATAAATCGTAAGTGATTATGTTTGCGTCCTTCAATGCGCCAAGCGCCGCAGAGGTATAGGCTTTTACAAGTCCGCCCGTTCCAAGAAGAGTTCCTCCGAAATAGCGCGTGACAACTATAACGGTATCGGTGCAACCGTTTTTTCTTATAACGTCAAGCACAGGCATTCCCGCAGTGCCCTGTGGTTCGCGGTCATCCGAAAATCGCATAATGGAGTTATCGCGCAAAACGTACGCATACACGTGGTGTCTGGCATCGGAATATTTTTTCTTGATATACGCGATAAATTTCAATGCATCTTCTTCCGAGGATACAGGCAGAGCTTCGCCGATAAATACCGATTTTCTGTCTTCATATTCAAATTTGGATTGAAACTGAATAGTCGTATAGCTTTCCATCGGTTAACTCTCCGATACCAGATATTTTTTATAAATTCCCAAACCTCGTTCGTCAAGAATTGCTTCAACCATTATGCCGCTGTCGATATATTCTACGTTTTTAACAACGTATCCGTTATATAAATCACTCACGGCAGATTGAGCGAAATATGGAATTAAAAGTTTTATTTCTTTTTTATTCTGCCGAATTATATCTTCAATTAAAAGCAACAATTTGTCAATTCCATATCCTGTTTTGGCGGATATTTCGACGGCGTTTTTCTTGTTTTCAAGAAATGAGACGTTCGGGAAAATATCAAATTTATTTAATACGTATATAATTGGTTTTCCCGCTGCACCAAGCTCCTTGATTACACTCTCTGTAACCTCAAGCTGATTTTGAAACTCGGGATCGGAAATATCAGCAACGACAAGGAGAATATCCGCATATCTGACCTCGTCAAGCGTTGATTTAAACGCCTTGACCAGATGGTGCGGCAGTTTTCTGATAAAACCTACAGTATCGGTTAAAAGAATATCTTCACCGGATGGTAGCTGCGCTTTTCTCGTCGTTGGGTCAAGAGTTGCAAAAAGTTTATCTGCAGATAAAACACCTGCGCCGGTTATCGCATTCAAAACCGTTGATTTTCCTGCGTTCGTATATCCAACGAGCGCAACTTTAGTAAGTCCGCTTCTGTCACGCTGCGAGCGCATAACGGCGCGTGTATTTTCAAGCTCACGGAGCTTCAATTCGAGAGAGACTACTTTTTCATGAAGATGTCGTCTGTCGGTTTCAAGCTTTGTTTCGCCGGGACCGCGAGAGCCTATTCCTCCACCTTGACGCGAAAGCTCAAGTCCTTTTCCGATTAGTCTCGGAGCTGTATATTTAAGCTGTGCAAGTTCAACCTGAAGCTTACCTTCTCCGCTTGTTGCATGAAGTGCAAAAATATCGAGAATAAGCATGCTTCTGTCAATAACGGTTGCACATTCAATGTCCGATTCTAGATTCCTGATTTGCGCAGGAGACAATTCCTCATCAAAAATGACAAGCTCTGCTTCGGATTTCTTTGCTAAATCTGCTATTTCAGCAACCTTTCCGCGTCCAATAAGAGTTCTTGGATCATATGAGTCTTTAATCTGGATAACCTTTGCATAGGTATCCGCTCCTGCTGTATCGGCAAGACGCGAAAGCTCGTCAAGTGATATTTCACACTCGGCAAGTTCACTTGAATTTTTGGCAATACCGACAAGAATGGCAATAGCCTTGTTTGAATCCGACATTTAAGCTTTCCTTTCGACTTTGATAGAAAAAAAGAGCGAGGATAACCGTTGCAGACTACCCTACGCTCTTTTATCGAATGAAGATTACTTCACCTTTGCAAGACGCTTCTTGAACTTGTCAACGCGTCCGCCTGCATCTACGAACTTCTGCTTACCTGTATAGAAAGGATGGCATTTCGAGCAAATTTCAACGTTCATATCACCCTTAACGGAGTGTGTGAGAACGGTTTCGCCGCAAGCACATCTGATGGTAGCTTCTTTGTATTCGGGATGTATTCCTGCCTTCATTTTAACACCTCTTCACATAATTATTCATTTTAATTGCATTTAATTATATCACATAAAAATTCAATTTGCAATACTTTTTTAAAAATTTATATTTTTTCTTCGATTTTTTTTCGTAATTCGACCATAATCTTTTTTTCAAGCCTTGAAATATAACTCTGCGATATTCCCAATGCGTCCGCAACCTCCTTTTGCGTCAGCTCTTTGCCGTTTATTAATCCATATCTCATTTCAATAATAACACGCTCTCTGTTATTAAGATTTTTAACGGCTTCGCGTATTAAAACTCGCTCCTCTGCCTCTTCCATGCGTTTAGAAATACTGTCGTTTTCACTGCCTAATATATCCGAGAGTAAAAGCTCGTTTCCGTCCCAATCCACACTTAAAGGCTCATCTATTGAAACCTCCCTTTTATGCACCGTCGTCTTTCTGATGAACATAAGTATCTCATTTTCAATACATCTTGAAGCATAGGTTGCGAGCTTTATGTTTTTTTCTTTATTAAACGTTGAAATTGCTTTAATAAGACCGACTGTGCCGATAGAAACCAGCTCTTCTATCCCTGCACCCGTGTTTTCAAATCTTTTGGCTATATATACCACAAGCCTTAAGTTGTGTTCTATAAGCGCATCGCGTGCATATTGCTCGTTTATATGATCTATCATCGCATCCTCAACATCAGGGGCGAGCGGCGGAGGCAAGGTATCGCTTCCGTTTATATATAAAACTTTTCTTCTGTTAAAGCAATGTGTTAATTTAACTATCAGATTTTTAAAAAAATTAAAGATTTTCATACGGTATATCGTCAAGTGCCGAAAGCGGAATAAGCGCGTTATATCCGCCGTAGCAGCCTCCTTCTTTATCAATTGCTATTGTTAGTGATATTCTTTCTTCATTTGTTTTCGTTTTAACGTAAACGAAATCCGGTTTTATTCCGTAAAGAATTTTCTTTTCCGCTCCGAATGAAACGGGAATTATCTTTATTTTTTTCTTAAGTGAAGCATCAATCTCGCAAATACTATATATTTTTTCGCTGTCATTACCGTATATTTCATTTGCAAGCTTTTGACCGATAAGCATCACAGGTGTTTTATCAAATGGATCGACGGCAAGATTTCCCGAATCAACAAAGGCATCAATACTCTTTTTTTCTCCGTTATATTCAACGATAAGTTTTACAGACTTATGACACCTCGTTCCGTTAAAAAGCGAAATAATAAGCTTCAGGACGCCTATCGAAAACAAAATAAGAACGGAAAGCAAAATTAATTTTTTATTTTCGTTTTCCTCGGAAATAAAGTTCTTTAACGGTTCGAATTTGTCAAGCGACGTATAACCGTAAAAAACCAAACCGCCAATTAATATTTCAAAAACAAGGAACAAAATACAGTACTTAATTTTTCTGTATATATGTGAACCTTTGGTTATAATAATTATCATTGTAATAAGTATTAAAACCGATATTGGATACATATAGACCGAGTTTTCGAGTAAAAGAATCCCAAAAACCGCATAAGCCGCACCAATAAAGGCCGAAAGCATAAGCCGCACGGTCGTTATTGGAAGTTTGTAAAAAAGCGCCGAAAAATAAAGCGCCAAAAGATCTACTGTAAAATTTATAAGGAAATATATGTCTATGTATAAAGTTTTCATCAAAGCCTCGCATATCCGTTTACTGTATTTTATCATACCAAAAGCGAATATAATGTCGTAAAACGGTAGGCTAAGCACAAAAAAATACCGCTTTTTAAAAAAGCGGTGTTTCAATATTTAATTTTGAGTTTTTTCAGATACTGTTTTTGACTGTCGGTTATTCTGAAGCTTTCGCAAGCTTTTTGTATCGCTTTATTATGAGTCCATTTGTTCAGCCTTGGAAATTCAAAATACGGAAGTATAAATGAATACTGTTTTGCAAGCGCTGTGGCAAAATACCACGCAACCATCATATTTACGTAATATTCGCTTGATTTAACGGATGCAACCTTGTCGGGATATTCGGTGGTGAATTTATCATCAAGAAAATATCTCATTAATACTCCGATACCGTAACGTATGGTATATGTATGTTGAGAGTCGATCCATTTGTATGCATAGTTTATCAATTCGTCAAGATTTTCGGAGAATATCTTTGGATTCATCGAATCGCAGGTCGCCCAATTATCAACGTACGGTAAAAATTTTTCGATACAGGAGATACATTCAGAAAAATCCTTGTTTTTTTCAATCAAAAAGGCATGAAGATTGTTTTCCTCATAATATTTATGAGGAAGCTGTAACATGAATTCGCTTGCTGCATAAGAACCATATAATTCATTTGTAAGCTTTCTCAGAAGCGGAGTTCTTACTCCGATAACCTTCTCTTTGTCAACGGTGGGTATTAAAGAAGATGAAAAATCACGGTAAGTTAAATCAGAGAGAGCAAATAAACTCTCTCTGATCTTATTATTTCCTATACTCATGAATCAAATCTTTTCAAGAGCGTCTGCAGCTCTGTCAAAATAATCACCCTCATAAAGCTCGATAACTCCCTTGTCGCAAAGCGAAGCAAGCTCGGGGTCGATAGGAAGCGTTGCAAGAACGCTTGTTCCGTACGTCTTTGCGAGCTCGTCTATTTTGCTTTCTCCGTAGGGTCTTATAACCTTTCCGCAATCGGGACAAAGGATGTAGCTGTAATTTTCAACGAGTCCTAAAATTTTTACGTTCATAAGCTTAGCCATATTAACGGCCTTTTCAACTATCATTGAAACGAGGTCCTGCGGGCTCGTCACAATTATGATTCCGTCAAGCGGAAGGCTTTGAAATACTGTAAGAGGAACGTCACCGGTTCCGGGAGGCATATCAACGAACATATAATCTACGTCGTTCCATACAACACCGTTCCAAAATTGTTTTACAGTGCCTGCGATTACGGGACCGCGCCACACGACAGGCTTGGTTTCTTCTTCCATAAGAAGATTAACGCTCATAACCTCAATGCCTGTTTTAGTTAATACGGGAAACATTCCGAGCTCGTTTCCCGTAACGGTTCCGTTTTTAAGACCGAAGGATTTCGGAATAGACGGGCCCGTGATATCAGCGTCGAGAATTGCGGTTTTGAATCCGCGTCTTTTCATCGCAACGGCGAGCATAGACGTAACAAGCGACTTGCCGACACCGCCTTTACCGCTTACAATACCTATTACCTTTTTAACCGAGCTTGCCTCGTTCTGTGGTTCGATCAATGATTCATTTGAACATTTCTGAGAACAGGTAGCGCAGTTATGTGAACATTCTGCCATGTTTTATACCTCTGATTATTTTTTTATTATTAAATTGAATCAATAACGATTTCGTCATCAATAACGGAAACGTTTATGCCGAGCAACGTCTTGCCATAGTTGTCTATAACCAGATTTGCAATCTTGTCTTCTATATTCCGTTCTATAAAACGACGCATATTTCTCGCACCGAATTTTTCGGAATATGATTTATCTGCGATGAACTCAAGCACTTCTTTTGAATATATAAGCTTGGTTCCCTTTTCGAGCATAAAATCGCGAAGCATTGAGAGCATCAAATCTGCTATTTTTACGAAATCAAATTTATCAAGATGCCTGAAGGTTATTACTTCGTCTATTCTGTTGATAAATTCGGGACGTAAAAATCCGAACAGAGCCTTTTCGGTTTTTTCTTTAGTTTTAAGTTCCTTATTTTCTGCAAAGCCTGATATTGAGGAAGAATTTTCACTTCCGGCGTTCGTGGTCATTATGATTATTGCATTTTCAAAATTGACTTGTCTGCCCTGCGCGTCTGCAATCTTTCCGTCGTCAAGCACTTGAAGTAAAATATTTAAAACGTCCGGGTGCGCTTTTTCGATTTCGTCAAACAAAATTACCGCGTGTGGACGGCGGCGAATTTTTTCGGTCAGCTGACCCGCTTCGTCATAACCGACGTATCCGGGAGGTGCTCCGATAATTTTTGAAACCGAGTGTTTTTCCATAAACTCAGACATATCAAGTCTGATAAGCGACTCCGGCTGCTTAAAGAGCTCGTCTGCAAGAACCTTTACAAGTTCGGTTTTTCCGACGCCCGTAGGTCCTGCAAATATCATGGAAACGGGATTTTTTCTGTAAGATATTCCCGCTCTTTTTCTCTTTACTGCTCTGACTACCGCGTTTACAGCTTCGTCCTGACCGATAATTTTTGAAGATATACGCTCGTGAAGTCCAAGAAGCTCGCCTATATCGCCCACGTTTATATCGGCGGCGGGAACTCCCGTCCACGTCTCTATAACCTTTGCGATATCGGATTTGGTTATCATCAGAGTTGAGAGAATTTCTTTAAGCTCGTCACAGCGTTTTTCAAGCTTTAGTTTTTCTACCTTAATATCCGCTATTGCTTTATAATTCTCTTCGGTCTGCTCTTCTGCTTTTTCAAGCTTGCTTTCAAGAGCCGCGAGCGAACAATCAAGCTCCGTAAGCTTTTTATCTATCCTTCTCTTCTCGTTTAACTCGTTTGATGAGAGAGCAACGCGTGACGCAGCCTCATCTATAACGTCGATTGCCTTGTCGGGCAAAAACCTGTCAGTAATATATCTTTCGGAAAAAACAACTGCCGCCCTCGAAACCTCAGACGTTATTTTTACGCCGTGAAAGGACTCGTAATATCCTTTTATACCTTCAATAACTTCAACGGTTTCATCAACAGAAGGCTCGTTAACCATTACGGGTTGAAAACGACGCTCAAGCGCACTGTCCTTTTCGATATATTTGCGGTACTCTTTAAGGGTTGTTGCGCCAATGACCTGTATCTCACCTCTTGAAAGCGCAGGCTTCAGTATGTTTGCGGCGCTCATGCTTCCCTCGGAATCACCCGCGCCGACAATGGTGTGCACCTCGTCAATCATAAGAATTATATTTCCGGCCTTTTTAACCTCTTTAATAAGACCGAGAATTCTTGATTCAAACTGCCCTCTGAACTGTGTTCCGGCAACTAGAGCAGTAAGGTCGAGAAGCCACACTTCGCACTCTCTGAGTCTTTCTGGAACTGTTCCGTCAACTATACGCTGAGCGAGTGCCTCAGCAATTGCTGTTTTTCCTACACCGGGCTCGCCGATAAGACAAGGATTGTTTTTTTGCCTTCTGCAAAGAATCTGTATAACACGTTCAAGCTCTCTAGCACGGCCGATTATTCTGTCCGTTTTTCCGCTTCTTGCTTTTTCTGTAAGATCGGTGCAATATGCTGAAAGAATTTTCTTGTTTTCGTTTTTTTCGGCTTCCTTGCTTTTTTTTGAGTCTTTTCCCTGCTTTTTCGGGGTTTGACCGAGTGAAAGACCGAGTCCTGAAAAAATCTTCTGAAAATCTATTGCTGGCGCACCGCCGTCAACGGAGTTTTCATCCTGTGCTTCAAGTGACATGTCGGGATTTGTGCCGAAAAGATCGCTCATCTCACCTGCCATATTTTCGATATCTTCTTCGCTCATGCCCATTTTTTTGAGCATGTCGTCAATAGGCTTTATTCCGAGTTGTTTTGCGCATATAAGACAAAGCCCTTCATTTATTTTTGCATCATTTTCAAGGCGAGTTATAAAAACGACCGCCTGCCGCTTTTTACATCTCGCGCACCTTTGAAATTCCATTAAAAAAATATATACCTTTCCAGATTAATCAAAAACTCAGCAATAAATCCAAAGGACTCATGCTCTTAATAAATTTATAAACATGACCGCCTGTAAATTCACTTCCAAACTGTGTTTGCGCGATGGCAGGGATGTTAATTATATATCCAAACAAAACAACGAACAGCCAAACCATAATAAACGCAAAAAATGCACCTAAAATACACCCTAATATCCTATTGAATATTCCGAGCACGCCTTTGATAAAAAATCCGTTCAAAATATTTAAAGCAATTGCCAAAAAAAGCTTCGAGAGAAAATAAACCGCAAAGAACGATATAATGACGGCGATAAGATATATCGCCGGTTTTGCAAGCTTGTCAACCGTTTGCACTATAAATTCACTTGTTGATTCACCGTCAATTGAGTCTATGTCGACGTCAACCAGCGCAGCGGCAATTTTTAAAAGCATCGGAAGCTCTTCTTTAGCATCTTCGGGAGCGAGGTCCTCGCATTTTTCTATAAGGAAATCACTGATGTGATTAGTTATCGGCTCTTCGATAATCGGCTGAACTATGCCCGAAGCTACCGAGCTTGAAAGCGTAATTGCAAGAATAAATGCGGCAAACCATTTAATAGGCTTTGCGGCGGTATAGAAGAAACCTCGTTTTATACCCAAAACGGCACCCGCAACGATTGCACCCACGAGCAGAACGTCAAATATAATGTTATAAACCATGTCTGCCTCCAAAATTAAATTTTAATATATTATACTACAAATATACGATGCTGTCAATAAGATGTGTTATTTAACAACCAGATTTTCTTTTCCGAATATTTCGGATAAACGAGAGATAACCTTTTCTGACGAGGATATTCTCACACCTTTTAGTGCTGAATATTTTTTGCTTGATGAATCAAAAATTACAACCTCTGCTTGCCCTGGATTCAACAAAGCAAGCTTTGATATTCTTGTAATTCTATTATCTGAAATATCGGATACTTTTATGAAAATTCGGGAGTTTTGCGGTTTGGTTTTTATTTCAAATTCCGAGTTGCTTATCAGTGATTCAGCGGTGGAAAGGAGAATTTTTGCATCTTCCCCCTCTTCTAAGGATATTGAGCCGGATATTAAAACGGCATTGTCGTTATTAAGTTCTGCCAGATATTTTGAATACTGTCTTGCAAAAACAATAACTTCTATTTCGCCAAATCTGTCTTCAAGCTTGATGAAAGCCATCATATCACCGTTCTTGACGGTTTTTGTCTTTTTAGCAGTAATGATGCCTGCAATTTTTATATTCTGCTTGTCATTATATCTTGGGGTAGGGTTAGTGTTTTCCTCAGAAGTTTCAAAAATAATATCGGATATTTTATCTAATGTCAGGCTTGAAATATGACGTGAATAATTGTCTATCATATGTCCCGAGAAATACATACCCGAGCTTTCCTTTTCAAGTATTAAAAGCTCCCTCAGCGGATATTCCGGCAGGTTCGGATATTCATATCCGTCCGATGACTGAACGTCGCTTACAAGAGAAAACAGATCCATCTGCCCCGAAATGTTTTTTCTGTTTTTTTCCTGTTCGGACTCAACTATGTTTTCATAACAGGAAATAAGTGCGCATCTTGAAACTCCGAGACTGTCGAAAACTCCGCATTTAATAAGCGATTCAAGAGTTCGTTTATTGATATCAGAGACTACAAGCCGTCTTACGAATTCATCGAATGAAACGAACGGCTTGTTTTTTCTCTCGTTGATTACGGTGCTTGCAAACTGTCTGCCTACGTTTCTGATTGCAAGAAGACCGAATCTGATGTTTCCGTCAACAACGCTGAAGTCGGCGTCGCTTGAGTTTATATCGGGTGGAAGTACGTTTACACCGAATTTTTGAGCATCAGCAACGTATTCTTTTAGTTTTTGAGAATTATCGAGAACGCTCGTTAAAAGCGCAGAAAAATATTCAGCGGGATAATGAGCCTTTAAATATGCGGTTCGGTACGATATAATGCCGTATGCAGTTGCGTGGCTTTTATTGAAAGCATATTTTGCAAAGCCGACCATTTCCTCAAATATATCCTCGGCAGCAGCTTTAGAAAAACCGCGTTCAACACATCCGTTTATAAATCCCTCGCGCTCGGCAATCATGGCATCTGCTTTTTTCTTCGACATAGCGCGTCTGACAAGGTCGGCTCTTGCATAAGAATATCCCGCAAGAAATCTGCATATCTGCATTACCTGCTCCTGATAAACTATACAGCCGTAGGTTACCTCAAGAATTTCCTTTAGCTCGGGAATTTTATATTCGGTCTTTTCTCTGCCGTGTTTTCTTGATATAAATGTGTCTATCGAATCCATGGGACCGGGTCTGTAAAGCGCGATAGAAGCAATGATATCTTCAAGATTCGACGGAAGAAGTCTTAATAATACCTGCTTCATTCCGCCGGACTCAAGCTGAAAGACACCGTCTGTTTTTCCGTCGCATAAAAGCTTGAAGGTTTTTTTATCGTCAAGCGGAATGTTTGAAATATCAAAGCCAGAATTTTTTTTGCGTATGGCAGAAACCGCATCCTGTATAACGGTCAGATACCGCAAACCTAGAAAATCAAATTTGACAAGTCCGAGCTTAGCATCGGTATTCATGTCAAATTGCGTAACAACACCCGTTCCGCTATATGAGAGCGGAACGTATTCATAGGTTGGTTTTTCGGTGATAACAACACCTGCGGCATGAGTTGATGCATGGCGCGGCATTCCCTCAAGACTTCGGCTGAGATCGAGAAGCTTTCTGACCTCCGAGTCCTCTTCGTATAATGCTTTAAGCTCTTTGGTTCTGAGAGCCGCATCAATACTTATGTTCAGCTCTCTTGGAATAAGCTTTGCGACAGTGTCAACTCTGTTATAAGGCATTCCGAGAGCTCGTCCTACGTCGCGCACGGCGGCTCTTGCCGCCAAGGTACCAAAGGTAACGATTTGAGCAACCTTATCGTCACCGTATTTTCTTTTTACGTATTCAATAACCTCTTCGCGTCTGTTATAGCAAAAATCGATATCAAAATCCGGCATTGAGACACGTTCAGGATTCAAAAAACGCTCAAAAAGCAGATCGAAAGCAATCGGGTCAACGTCGGTTATACCAACGCAAAAGGCAACAAGACTTCCCGCGCCCGAGCCACGTCCGGGGCCAACCGGTATACCTGCCGATTTTGCATAAGATACAAAATCACTGACAATCAGAAAATAGGCGTTAAATCCCATTTTATCTATAACAGAAAGCTCATATTCCATTCGTTCGGTATATTCTTCTTTGTTATGCTTCAAAAAATCAAATCTTCCCTCCGTCTCACGCGCAGAAAATCCACGGTAAGCATCGCATCTTAGCTTATCTTTATGGCTCATTCCGTCGTTTGATTTAAAATCGGGAAGATGAAGCTTGTCAAACTCAAAATCAAAATTGCAGCGTTCGGCAATTTTAACCGAATTTTCAATTGCGCCCTTATATCCCGAAAACAGATTTTTCATTTCTGCCGTGGATTTAAAGTAGAATTCATCGGTTTCAAAACCGAGCGGTTTACCGTCTGATATTAAATTGTTCGTTTGAATACAGGTAAGTGCAGCCTGCATGTCTGCATCGCGACGATTGATATAGTGAACATCGTTGGTTGCAACCATGGGAATATTGTACTTTTCGCTGATAAGCTTAATTCCGTACGCAACCTTTCTCTCGTCGTCAAGGTCGTGATTTTGTATTTCAAGATAAAAGTCTTCACCGAAAATCGAACGGAATTCAAGAGCCGTACGTTCAGCCTCTTCCATGCTGCCCGAAAGAATATACTGAGGAAGTTTACCTGCAACGCAACCCGAAAGTGCTATCAATCCCTCGCTATGCTCGCGGATAAGCTCCATATCGATTCTCGGCTTCATATAAAAGCCGTCTATAAAGCTCATTGAAACCATATAGCAAAGATTTTTATAGCCTACTTCGTTTTTACAAAGCAATATTAAATGATTTCCTGAGCTATCCTGTTTTCCGTCTTTGAAATGTCTGCTTCTCGAAGCAACGTAAACCTCACATCCGATAATAGGCTTGATTCCCTTTTCTTTCAGCGCCGTGTAGAATTCAACTGCGCCGTACATTACGCCGTGATCGGTTATTGCGACGGCATCCTGACCCTCGGATATCGCCTTGTCTGCTATTTCGGAGATTTTAGCTGCGCCGTCAAGCAAACTGTATTCGGTATGAAGATGAAGATGAACAAAATCTCCCATAGCAAATCCTTTCCGGAACTATTTTTTTCCAAGTAAAACTTCTGATATTTCAACGATTTTATTAAGTCTGTGCGAAAGTCCGGGCTTTGAGATTGGCGGTGTGAATTCTGCCGCAAGCCTTGCGAGAGAATAATCCTTATATTCCATGCGGAGTCTTGCCGTTTTCTCAAGCTCATCGGGTAAGGTTGATAATAGATTTGCTTCTTCTAAAGCCTCAATGGCTTCAACCCACCTTGCAGATGCGGAAACGGTTTTCATAATATTGTTCGTTTCGCAGTTACGGATTCTATTAGCGTTATTTTTAAACTCACTCTCTATTTTTGAATTCATTAGAAAAAAAGCTGCGGAATTCATTCCGATTGCCGCAAAAAAATCCTCGGAAACACTACTGTTGCCTGTATATAATATATTTTCAGTTCTTCGAACCGTTTTTGAAAAAGAAAGACCCAAATCAGTTAAATAATTCAAAAGTCTGTCAACGTTTGAGCTTGGTGAAAATTCTATTCTGTACTGTTTTTTTGGATCGGATACACGTCCGGAGGCAAGAAACACTCCCCTGAGGAATGCAGATGAACATAGCGAACACCGTTCTTTAAATAAAGGTGACGCATAGTCCAAGAGTGAATCAAGGTATCTTTGACATGCAGGTGAGCGAAATGAGATAACCTTTCTCCGTCCACCGTGCAAATCCGTCGCATAAGAGACGGAAATGCCGAAAAATTCTTTAATCAAAACCGACGTGTATTCTATACATTCACTACTTTCCAGCGAAATGTTAATTTCGTCATTTAGGATTTTGCCTTTTGAAAAAATAATTCCGTTAACAAAAGCGCGGCGACAGCAGGCGCTTTTGTAAGGCTGTTCTAAAATTTTATGCTTCAAATCGGAAGAAAAAGACACCCCTGCCACCTCCAAACTTAAAAATACTGAATTTCCTCTTGAACCGATAAATGATATACCGTTTGAATTTTATCTTTGATGATATTTACGAGCTCGACTACGTCAGACGAGGTTGCACCTCCGGAATTAATAATAAATCCAGCGTGTTTCATTGAAACCGAAGCTCCTCCGACCGAAAAACCTTTAAAGCCAAGCTCTTCAATAAGCCTTGACGTCGGAATATCCGAGCATCTTTTAAAGATACTTCCGAGACTTTTTTCATGATATGGCTGAGAATTTACTCTCTTTAAAATAATATCGCGCATTTTAGCTTTTATTGTATCCGGTGCTTTATTCGTAAATTTAAATTTTGCTGACAGTAATATAATTTCACGCTCTTTCATAATACTATGTCTGTATGAAAAATTCATTTCATCAGCCGTAATGATTAAAGTCCGTTTGTCAATTGGAGAATAAAAACGCCCCTCTACAAAAGAATCCGATATGGATTTTCCGAACGCGCCGGCGTTGCCAAAAACCGCGCCTCCTATGCTGCCCGGAATTCCGTAAAGCTCTTCCGCACCTCCGTATCCCAAAGCGGATACTTCTCGTAAAAGCTTAGACAGACTTGTTCCACATTCTGCATAAATTGTATTTTCTGCCGCAAAATAATTTGTCAATTTATTTGTAAATATAATTACACCGTCATAAAAATCACCAAGCATAAGCGTGTTTGTTGCACGTCCGATAACTTTATATTTGATTTTATTTTTTGACAAATAATCAAGCGTACGTATGAAAGATGAGATATCGGATGGTATTGCAACCAGAGATACAGTCCCTCCGATAGCTATTGACGATACTTTTGAAAAGTTAAACGACCGTATATATTCGACATCCTGCTTTTTGAGAAATTCAAATAAGCCCTGTGTCATAAAACCTCGTTTATACGTAAGAATTTTTCTCCTCAAGCATATCAACGGCAGCTCTTCTTTGAGAATTCGTAACGGCAATGCCGCCGAGAATACGCGAAAGCTCTGCAACTCTTCCCTCACGGTCAAGAAGTCTAACCGAGGTTTGCGTTGCACCGTCGACGTCGGATTTGCTGATAAGATAGTGGGAATCGGCAAGAGACGCTATCTGTGCGCTGTGCGTAACCGAAAAAAGCTGTGAGGATTTTGAAAGCGAAAGCATTTTTATGCCTATTTTACGAGCGGTTTTTCCGGATACGCCGGTGTCTATTTCATCAAATATAACCGTAGAAATTCCGTCCTTGTCATTTATTGCCCCCTTAAGAGCAAGCATGACTCTTGACAGCTCTCCACCCGATGCAACCTTTGAGAGAGGCTGCGCGTCTGCACCGCGATTTGCGCTAAGATAAAATTCGGCGTTATCGCTTCCGTACTCGTTAAGAATCTTTTTTTTCTCTTCAAACGCCTCTTTTATTGAAGCATAGAAGACCACCTTCGGCATATCAAGAAATTCAAGAGTTTCCTTAACCTCGCTTTCAATTTCTTTCGATGCGAAAACTCTTCGCTCGTGTAGCGCATTAGCAATCAAAATCGCCTCGTTATAAGCCTCGTTTTCCTGTTTTTGAAGCTCTTTGATAAGAGCTTCGGAATTTTGAAGCGTATCAAGCTCGTTTTTCGTTTTATCTCTGAACTCAAGTATGTCTTTAATTGTAAGTCCGTATTTGCGTTTTAGTTTAGAAATTTTATCAAGCCGTGATTCGATTTCATTAAGGCTTGCTTCTGGGTCGTTATCAATATCCGCACTTTGAGCGTATGCCTCCTCTGCGATATCCTCAACCTGATAAAGAAAATCTCTTAAAGACTCTGAATATTCCGAAAATTTCGGAATAACGTCCGATAATTGCTCAAGCGCCGTTGCACTTTTATCAAGCAAAAAAGAAACGCTGCCTTTTTCACTTCCTTTGAGTGCTTTGAAAACGAAGTTAAGATTCTTAAGAAGCTTTTCGCTGTTTTTAATTTTAAGCTTTCGTTCGACAAGCTCCTCTTCTTCGCCGTCGTATAGACCGTATGAATCAATATCGTTTATCTGATATTGCAAAATTTCACAAAGACGCTCTCTTTCCTGCTCTTTCTTTAAAAGTTCTCTCAAATTCAGTCTGATTTCTTCAAGTTTACTGTATTTCAGTCTGTATTCGCAAAGCAGCTCTTCATTCGAGGCATAAAGATCGATAAGCTCAAGTTGATTTTTTGAGTCGGCAATTGCAAACGTGTCATTCTGACCGTGTATGCTTACGAGCTTCTCGGCAACGGCGCGAAGTACAACAAGTGTGACGCTTCTTCCGTTTATTTTAATCGATGATTTTCCGTCCAGAGAAAAGGACCTCTGTATAAGTATATTCCCGTCCTCAGCGCATTGAATACCGCTTTCGGAAAGAAGCCTTTTTACCTCATCGGAAAGATCGCAGAAAACGCCGCTTACAAGAGCGGAATTTTCACCGGTTCGTATAAGGTCTCTGTCGGCTTTTGCGCCAAGCAAAAGATTGATGCTGTCGATAATGATTGATTTTCCTGCGCCGGTTTCTCCCGTTAAAACGATGAATCCGTTCGGAAAATCTATATCAATACACTTTATAACCGCCAAATTTTCTATATGCAAAGAAAGTAGCATAGTTATTTTACCCCAAAAACTCCTTTGAGTTTTTCTTCGACCATTTGTGCTGTTTCATCATCTTTGATAACCAAAAGCACGGTATCGTCACCCGCAACCGAGCCGACTATATGCGGATGCTCAAGAGTATCGACGCAAACACAAAGTGCATTAGCCATACCCGGAAAGGTTTTTATTACAACTATATTTTTTGCCGCTTCTATTTTGATTACCGCGTCGGTAAGCGCGGAATTGAGAACGGGAGTGTTATTCTCTTTTTTTACTCCGGGAACTATGTACTTGTATGTGCCCTTTCCAGTCATTCCTTTGACGAGCTTAAGCTCGCGGATATCTCTTGAAATAGTCGTCTGAGTGACCGAAATGCCAACCTCGGACAACCTTTCAATCAAGGTTTCCTGAGTATCTATATCATATAGCTCAATTAATTCGAGAATTTTTTTCTGTCTTGAATTTTTCATTTGATATCCTCCAAAATGCGCATTTTCCTAAAGAGTGTCGCAAACATATTGTTTTCACAGAAGGTAAGAACCTTCAATTTTTTTTCTGCCATTTTAATGATGCATTCTTCACCGTAAGCAATGTTCGTAAAATATCTTCCGTCTATACTTACGTTTAAAACTGTATCGCTGTTGTTCTTCAAGTTGATTTTTTCTGTTGATTTAAAGATTATTGAACGGTTAAAGAAGGAATGCGGACAAATAGGTGTTGCAACTATTGAATCTATATCGTGCGAAACGATAGGTCCGCCTGCTGATAGCGAATATGCCGTTGAGCCCGCGGGAGTTGAAAGAATGAGTCCGTCGGCTCTGTATTTTACACAGTCGTGGACACTGTTTTCAAGTGTAAATTCTGCGATTCCAAGGAATGTGTCGTGGGAAACGATAACGTCGTTTACTGCAAGTCTGTCTGCCTTTTTTATTATTCCGGAGCCTATATGAGAAACCGTCAGCAACATTTTTTCTTCTATTGAATACTGTCCGACAAAAAGTCTGTTTAAGATATCAAGATTATAAGGCTCGACCTCACTTAAATATCCAACCTTACCGAGATTAACGCCGAGAAGCGGAATGTCATTTTTAAGCGCGGTAACCGAAGCGTCAAGAATTGAGCCGTCTCCGCCGACGACTATTATAAGCTCGGCTTCTTTCGGAAACGTATCGTATCTTATTACGGAATCGGAAAATATATCCTCGAATTTTTTATCGACGTACACCTCGCCGCCAAAAGACAAAAGCTTTTCGCAAAGACTTTTGGTCACCGAAAGATCGGCATCCTTTTTTCGATTTGGTATTATAACTATGTGCTTCATATTTTACCCTCTTTTTCTGAAATAAGCAAGATATTCTATATTACCGTCACCGCCCTCGATTGAAGATAATATAACACCTACTACCGAAAATCCTTGCTCCATGGCAAACGACGTAACTTTTTCAACGGCTTTCTGCCGTGCTTTTTCACTCTTAACCACACCGTTTTTGCCAATTAATGATTTACCTACCTCGAATTGTGGCTTGATAAGGCATATGAAATCGCCCTCCGGTGCAAGTATTTTGTATACGGCAGGTATGATGTAGGTTGCCGAAATAAAGGATACGTCCATAACCGCAAGGTCGGGAACGTATTCAAAATCCTCCGAATTCATATATCGGGCATTGTATTTTTCTATTACCGTTACCCTTTCATCCTCGCGAAGAAAGTCGGCAATTTGCCCTATACCCGAATCAACGCTTATAACGTGCTTTACTCCGTTTTGCAAAAGGCAGTCGGTAAAACCGCCGCTTGATGCTCCGATATCTAACGCGAGTTTATTTTGGGTATTGATTTTAAATGCTTTCAGCGCTCCGTCAAGCTTAAGTCCACCGCGGCTGGCGAATTTTTTTGACGCACGTCTTATTTCGACGTCGCAAATTTCGTTTGTTAAG
The DNA here is from genome assembly GCA_015064665.1 of Oscillospiraceae bacterium. The sequence continues at coordinate 16,055 of SVRU01000016.1, read as the reverse complement.
TCAAATGACGGTTTATCAATTACTTTACCGCCAATGAAAACCTCACCTGCCAAAATCATCCGCTTGGCATCCGTGCGGCTGTCGGCAAAATTGTTTTGAAACAGGTAAAGATCAAGTCGCATCTGAAATATTTTCAAACGGCATATCGGTCACCGAGCCGTCATCTCCCTCGGTTAATATTCTAACCTTTTGTTCGGCAAGCTCAAGCTTCTGATTACAAAATTTAACAAGCTTTACAGCCGTATCAAATGCCTCAAGAGATTCATCGAGCGAGAGCGAATTTGCTTCAAGCTTTTTTACTATATCATCGAGATACGTGAGTGCATCTTCAAATTTCATGTTTTTTTTCATCAGATTTTGCCTTTCTCTTGTTTTTAACCTTTGCAGAAACCACTCCGTCGGCAAGCCGAATATCAAGCTCGTCACCGACATTGATATTTTCAACGCTAAAAATACGGGCGTCGTTTTTCTCTGCAATTGCATATCCTCGGCTCAGTACCGAAAGCGGACTGAGCGTGTTTGTTTTTTCCGTGCTCAAAATCAACCTTGTTCTAAACTCTTTCAAAACGTTATTCATTGCAGCATAAAGCTCTTTTTTTGAATCTTCAAGCGATTTTCTGTTAACTTCTATCACCGTAATCGGATGTTGAAGGATGTGCTTTGAGGATAGCGTATCAAGCTTTTCGCGTTTTCTTTTGACGCAACTTGTAAGCGCTGTGCATAATCTAGTATGGTAAGAATCAACCTGCTGAATCAACTCACGAATATCAGGAACTGCAATTTCGGCAGCTGCAGACGGAGTTGGCGCGCGCATATCCGCAACGAAATCACATATTGTAAAATCTGTTTCATGACCTACGGCGGATATCACTGGTATTTTAGCGGCATAAATTTTACGAGCAAGCACTTCGCTGTTAAACGCCCACAGATCTTCTATTGAACCGCCGCCGCGTCCTATTATAATCAAATCCACAAGAGATGAGCTTTCAAAATAATCAATAGCCTCGATAAGATTATCGGGAGCTTCATCACCTTGAACAAGCGATGGATATATATACACTTTTGCTATCGGAAATCTTCTTCCGAGAACGTTAATTATATCTCTTACCGCGGCTCCGGTAGGAGAGGTTATAACACCAATTCTCTCCGGAAAGAACGGCAGGGATTTCTTAGCTTCTCCGTCAAACAAGCCCTCGCTATAAAGCTTTTCTTTCAGCTGCTCAAACGCTTTATAAAGCGCGCCTATGCCGTCGGGCTCAAGCGAATTAATGTAAAGCTGATAACTTCCGTCTCGACCGTAAACACTCACTGAGCCGTGAGCGGAAACCTTCATACCATTTTCCGGCATAAACTTAAGACGCTCTGCCACATAGCGAAACATAACGGATTTTATCTGTCCGTCGGAATCCTTAAGCGTAAAGTAAAGATGTCCGCTTCTGTGACGTACGAAATTTGAAATTTCGCCCTTAACGGTAACCGAAGATAAGGTGCGGTCGCCGTCAAATATGTTTTTTATATATGCATTAAGCTCGGATACAGTAAAAGCGTTGTTGCTTCTGCGCTCTCTAAGAGATGAAATATCCACGACGACCTCCCTTTTATATATTTATAGCATAAAATGTTCTTTAACCGTCAAATATGCTGTTCCAACAGCGTTATCAGCCGACATTGACGGCTCGGCAAAGTAAGCATCGCACACCGTCTTAAGTCTTTGCTTTATAATTGAGTTTGACATCACGCCGCCGGAAAAAATAAACGGCATCTCACCGTATGCATTTTTAAATCCGTCAACTAAAAGAATCAATGCTTTTGCAATGTATTCAAGTGTAAAAGCAGAAACCAAGCGTTGATCCCGCGTTTCATCGTACAGCCGCGCCGAAATGTTTTCAAGTCCAGATAAATTAACGTTAAGTCCTTCAATTTTCGGTTTTTTCGAAGGAATTTTTTTTGTATTTTCAAGCGCAAGCTTTTCCATATGAGCGCCTGCGGGAAATTTAAGCCCCATATATACGCCAATGCGGTCTATTGCCTGCCCTGCGTTTAAATCCGAGCTTCCGCCAACAAGAGTTGAAATAAACGAACCGTTATCATATTTAACCTTAAGCACCTCTGTAGTGCCGCCCGAGACGTGAAAAGCGCAAAATTCTCGTCCATCAAGAAGATCAAATCTTCCCGATGAGTAAATCGCAGCCATAATATGACCGCATTGATGTGAATATTTATATACGGGTATTCCCAAAGATGCGCCAATACTTTCCGCAGCAGCAACTCCTGAAAGAAAGCACGGCATATACGAGCCGTCGATATTTCTTGGTCTTGTGCTTACACCCACAGCCGACGGAATACTGCCCGCAAGATGTTCTCCGGCTTCATTCATTGCGGACGGCAGATTTTTAATATGAGAAAAAACCGCATCCGACTGTCTGAGTCCTCTTTCCCCTTCTTTAACGGAAAGCGGTCTTTTGATATTCGCAATCACCTCTCCGTCTTCATACATAAGCGACACAGACGTGGTATAATTGCTCGTATCAATAGCAATTACAATTCTTTTTGTGCCGTTCATTTTACTCCGAGAGAATCAGCCGCCGCGTTAAGCGCACCGTTGATAAGCATGTATGCCTTTTCATCGTCGAATTTTTTCGAAAGCTCGATTGCTTCATTTATAGACACCTTGGCAGGAATATCATCTGCAAACATAAGCTCAAATATCGCAAGTCTAAGAATAGCCTTAGAAACGATTGACAGACGGGTGGATTTCCAACCTACGATATTTTTTTCAATGCAATCGTCGATAATTACTAAATTTTCGTTTACACCAAAAAATACCTTTTTAACGAAATCATCACATTCAAGCTCTCTTATTTTTACTGCTTTTTCATAAATTTCTTCAAACGTTTCATCGTTTTTGCTAGCCTGTTCAAAAAGAAGAATAAAAGCGTTTTCTCTTGCTGTTTTTCTGTTCATAGGAAGATTCCTTTAATTTTATATATTTATACAAGTATATTATAATACAGCACAAGCTAAAAGTCAACCGAAAATATGCATATTATGCATAAAAATTCGCATAAAAGATATTATAAATCCGCTTGACTTTCATCGGTTTATATGATAAAATAATTATCGGTTAATGCGGGTGTGGCGGAACTGGCAGACGCGCCAGACTTAGGATCTGGTGGACTTCCGTGCAGGTTCAAGTCCTGTCACCCGCACCAAAAATAACCTAAATTGAACCGTAAGGAACAATTTAGGTTATTTTTTCAAGCCGTGGGCTTGGTTAGCATCATGTTCTGAAGTGTACGGAATTGCCGAAGGCGCATGGCATCACCAAAGGTGCATTTTATATGGTTTGATTTAATACACGGCATTGCCGTGATTTAAACTCGGATTGAACTAACGTATGGATTGATTCCGGATATAATTGTACCTTGATTTTAGTTATCTGTTGATTAAATCATCAAAAAGGAGATATATTGATGAAAATAACCGTTCAAAGCGACAAATATGGAACGATTGAATATATTGAAAATATTTGGATCGGAAAAACAACGCTTTCTATCAACGGCGAACAGTTAAAAAAGAAGAAGAAAAATCTTTTCATTTCCGAAAACGATAATTTTCAATGCCGTATAAAAGGAGGTTATCTTCAAGGGGCAATTCTCATTATCGGCGAAGACGTTATAGAAATAACCCCCAGACCGAGATTATATGAGGTTGTTTTATCTCTTTTAATTGCTATAACGACTATTATATGGGGCAACTCGGTTACTTTATGTTCTATAATCCCGATTATCGGTGGTGCTCTTGGAGGCGGTTTGAGCGGTGTATGCGCTTTTTTCTGTTTGTTCTTTATGAAACGCACAAAAGGAATATTAAAAAAACTTGCCGTTTGGCTTGTTTCATTTTTCGTAACCTTTTTGTTATGTTTTTACCTGGCATATATTTTTTTGTCAATAATATATTAATTTTACGGAGATTACTAAAATGAAAGTTTGTGTTACGTCTTACAGTTTTCATCGCCTTTTAAAATCAGGTGAATTAAACCAACTCACCGCGATGCGAAAAGCAAAAGAAATGGGTTTTGATGCAATGGAATTTTCGGGCATTCTGCCGCAAGATAATATGTCAAAATCCGAATATGCAAAAATTCTCCGCACTGAAGCAGACAAATTGAACTTCCCGATTGTCAGCTTTGTTTTCTCTGCGGATCTTGCAAACGGCACTGAGGGGCGCACGGTGGAGGAAGAGGTTACATACGTTAAGGAAATGATTGATATCGGCGAAATTCTCGGTGTTAAGTCGGTAAGACACGATGCTATCTCAAAGCTTGGTAAATACAAGTCGTTTGATGCTGCCCTGCCGGATATAGCAAAAAGAATTTCCGAGATTTCAGAATATGCAAAAACAAAAGGAATTAAAACCTCGGTTGAAAATCATGGTTATATATGCCAAGACCCCGAGCGCGTGGAGCGACTCTACAATGCTGTCGAGAGCGATAATTTCGGTCTGCTTTGCGACATAGGAAATTTTCTTTGTGCAGATGCTGACCCGGAAAGAGCTGTTTCGATAGTAGCCCCCTACGCGATATTTGTTCACGCAAAAGACTTCTACATAAAAAAAGGTGACGGAGCAAATCCCGGCGGACATATAATGACAAGAGGCGGAAAATATATAAAGGCAACAATTGTCGGTCATGGCGACGTTCCTATTAAGCAATGCATAAAGTCGCTTATGAGAGCAGGATATGACGGTTATGTATCCCTTGAATTCGAAGGTATGGAAGATAACTATACCGCATTGAAAATGGGACTTGATAACCTTCGAAGATTTATCAGCGAAGCAAAATTTGAACTTGGAAAATAAAGAAAAAATCCATCGGATCAATTCCAAACCGTATACGGCATGGGCGAATCTGATGGATTTAATTATTTATTATTATATTTACTCTGCTTTATTTTATTATACTAATTTATGCATTTTTCAGCTTTTTTATATTCGAGATATTCTTCGTAGGTGCATCTTCTGTCAATATATCCGTCGGGGGTGATTTCAATGATTCTGTTAGCAACTGTATTGACTATTTCATAGTCGTGTGATGAGAACAGAATATTGCCTCCGAAGCGCTCCATAGCATGGTTAACAGCAGTAATTGATTCGAGGTCGAGGTGGTCGGTCGGCTGATCAATTATAAGCATATTCGAGCCGAACATCATCATTCGCGAGAACATACATCTTACCTTTTCGCCGCCAGAAAGAACGTTTACTGCTTTAAAAACGGCGTCGTTAGAGAAAAGCATTTTACCAAGAAATCCTCGTAAATATGATTCCGTTTGGTCCTTGGAATACTGACGCATCCAATCAAGAATTGATTCATTATGACCGTCAAAATACGGCGAATTATCGTGAGGAAAATATGAAGTCGTTATAGAAACTCCAAACTCGAATTTACCTGCATCCGCCATCTCTTCTTCGTTGAGAATCTTAAAAAGATGGGTTATTGCCATTTCGTTTCCGAGAAATGCAATTTTATCCCCTTTTGCAACGTGGAACGTAAGATCCTCAAAAAGAAGATTTCCGTCTACCGACTTTGTAAGTCCCTCAACGTGAAGAATTTCCTTTCCGGGCTCCCTGTCCATATCAAAGCCGATGAACGGATAACGTCTGCTTGATGCGGGAAGCTCCTCAACAGTAAGCTTATCAAGAAGCTTGCGTCGTGAGGTTGCTTGACGGGATTTTGATTTATTTGCCGAGAATCTAGCAATAAAGCTCTGAAGCTCTGCAATTTTTTCTTCATTTTTCTTATTCTGAAGTTTGATCATACGTTGAATAAGCTGGCTTGATTCATACCAGAATTCGTAGTTACCAACGTACATCTTTATTCCCGAATAATCTATATCAACAATGTTCGTGCATACGTCGTTAAGGAAATGACGGTCGTGCGAAACGACGAGAACGGTACCGAAATAGTCTGAAAGAAAATCCTCAAGCCACATAACCGCATCTATATCAAGACCGTTCGTAGGCTCGTCGAGAAGAATTATATCGGGATTTCCGAAAAGCGCCTGAGCAAGAAGCACCTTAACCTTTTCGCTTTCCTTAAGTGATGACATTTGCATATAAAGCATATCATCGGTAAGTCCAAGACCTTGAATAAGCTTTGAAGCATCAGATTCTGCCTCCCAGCCGTTGAGCTCGGCAAATTCGCCCTCAAGCTCAGATGCTTTTATACCGTCCTCATCGGAGAAATCCTCCTTTGCATACAAGGCATCTTTTTCTTTCATTATATCATAAAGACGCTTGTTGCCCATAATAACCGTATCGAGCACGGAAAACTCTTCGTATGCAAAGTGGTTCTGCTTAAGGACAGACATTCTGATATTTGAAGGGATTGAAATCTCACCCTTGGTCGGCTCAAGCTCACCGCATAAAATTCTTAAAAAAGTTGATTTACCCGCACCGTTTGCGCCGATTATGCCGTAGCAATTACCGGGAGTAAATTTGAGGTCAACATCCTTAAACAATAGCTGACCGCCAAAATTAAAGCTTAAATTATTTACTGTGATCATTTTGTTATCCTGTTATAAACTTCTCTGATATTTTCTATTATATAGGTGGGCTTAATGTCGCTTTCTTCGGCATCCTTAAGCGTTCCCTCACCCGAAAGAACAAATATAGTGTCGATACCCGCGTTGTATCCGGAGGCAATGTCCGTATAAAGTCTATCGCCTATCATCACGGAATCATCCTTTGAATATCCGTACTTTTCCATTGCCAAAAGAAGCATTTCGGGTTTTGGTTTACCTATAAAAAGCGGCATTCTTCCGGTAGCTCTTTTTAAAATGTCTGCAAAGCTGCCGCAATCCGGCACGTAACCGTACCAGGTCGGACATACCCAGTCGGGATTCGTTGCAATATATTCAACTCCGCGGCCAAGCAAAATACAAGCATCGTCAAGCTTTTTAAAAGTGAGCTCGGTATCATTTGATATTACAAGTCCGAATATATCGTCTTCAAGCTCTGTCGTTACCAAAACTCCGGATGCCCTAAGTTGATCAGTAAAGGATTTCGTTCCCATGGAATAAAATTTTTTCCCGGGAAAATTTGAATTCAGATAAAGAATCGTTGCATCGGTTGAGGTTAAAAAATCATCCTCACAGGACTCGATGCCAAGTTTGTTGAGTTTTGTAACGTAGGCATCTACACCCTTTGACGAATTGTTCGTAACGAAAAGATATTTTCCGCCTTTTCTTTTTACTTCTGCTAAAAAATCAAGCGTTCCGTCAAACAAATCGTTATCAAGATATATAGTTCCATCCATATCAAGAAGAAAGAACCTTTTTCTAGAAAGCTGTTTCATATAGAATTACCTTTTCAACACTTGTATGATTTAATTAGTCGGGATATCCGTCCGGATTCATTTTCTGCCATCTTGCAGCATCCTCGCACATCTTTTGAAGATTGCGTTCAGCGCGCCAGCCTAGAATATCTGCCGCTTTTTGCGGATCAGCGTAGCATTCTGCAATGTCGCCCGGTCTTCTTGCCGTAATTTTATATTTTACGGGTGAGCCCCACACGTCGCCGAATGCACGCACCATTTCAAGCACCGAATATCCGTTACCCGTGCCGACGTTAAAATAATCTATTCCCTTTGTCGATTTTGTATAATCAACCGCTTTAAGATGCGCTAAAGAAAGGTCAACAACATGGATATAATCACGGACACCGGTTCCGTCGGGAGTGTCGTAATCGTTTCCGAAAACGCTAAGGCATTCAAGCTTGCCTGCGGCTACCTTTGATATATAAGGAAGAAGATTGTTTGGAATTCCTCTTGGATCTTCTCCGATAAGTCCGGATTCGTGCGCACCGATGGGATTGAAATATCTTAAAATACATACCGAAAGCTCAGGGTATGCTACCGTGCAATCCTTGAGTATTCTTTCAATCATCAGCTTTGTTTCACCGTAAGGATTTGTCGTTGAAAGAGGAAAATCCTCTTTAATTGGAACGGTTTTAGGCAAACCGTAAACTGTTGCCGAGGAAGAAAATACGATTCTTGATACTTTATGCTTTAACATTGATGAAATAAGATTTACCGTTCCGGTAATGTTATTATGATAATATAAAAGAGGAAGCGAACAGGACTCGCCTACTGCCTTAAGTCCCGCAAAATGAATAACCGATTCAATTTCCGGATGTAAATCAAACACTGAATCAAGAAGAGTCGCATCAAGCAGATCGCATTTTATAAATTCCGGTCTTTTGCCCGTGATTTTTTCTATTCTGTCAAGAACTGAAATTTTGCTGTTGGAAAGATTATCAACGATGACTACCTCGTCGCCTCTGTTTAAAAGCTCAACTACCGTGTGTGAACCGATATAGCCGGTTCCTCCTGTAACAAGAATTGACATTTTTTATCTCCTAAAATTTGGTTATTAAAACAAAAAAGAGTAGCCTAACCACTCTTTTTTGAAAATATTAGTCAGCGTAAACACTAACCTGCTTCTTGCCGCCGGAAATATGTTCGAACTTAACTCTTCCGTCAACGAGAGCAAAGAGAGTATCGTCTGTACCGATACCTACGTTCTTGCCGGGATGAATTTTGGTTCCGCGCTGTCTTACAAGAATATTGCCGGCAGTTACAACCTGACCGTCAGCTCTCTTAACACCAAGACGCTTAGACTCGGAATCACGGCCGTTCTTAGTAGAACCAACACCCTTTTTATGAGCAAAGAACTGTAAACTAAGCTTTAACATTTCATGTACCTCCATAATTTTTGTGGCATGCAGCCTGTGTAGAATGCTTAAATCTCGCGCTCTATCTCTTTAACGTCAAGGAACTCATAGTAGTCCTCAACAAGATCCATAAGCTGAAAGAAATAAGCCTGTATAAGACCGGAGATAGCATATTGCTTCTTTTCATCGCTCTCGAATTTCGGGAGCGCGGATTTTGCAATTACCTTTATATCCGTGGTCTTCTCATCGATAGTATAGTCGACGTTTGACGCGTAGGATATTTCAATAGCGTTTATAAGAAGCATAGTCATACTTGACAAAGCCGCGCAGAGAACGTCGTCTCCCGACTCGCCATAACCGGTATGCCCTTTCTCCTCAAAACCGTAATAAAATCCGTTGGCCTTATAAAACGTAATTGTTGTCATTTAATTCAAGCCTCGATTTTTTCGATCTGAATCTTGGTATAATCCTGACGATGACCGATCTTCTTCTTCTCGTTCTTCTTGGACTTGTACCTGATAACGTCTATCTTCTTAGACTTACCATTCTTAACAACAGTAGCAACAACAGTTGCACCCTCTACCTTAGGAGTACCGACAGTTAAGGTCTCGCCGCTTACGGCAAGAACGTTGTCGAACTTAACCGTTTCACCTTCAGCAACGCCAAGCTTCTCAACGAAGATAACGTCACCTTCAGCAACCTTGTACTGCTTTCCACCTGTTACGAAAATAGCGAACATGTAAAAGCACCTCACTTTCGTGTGTAATCGCTATCATAGGCGTGCAGACGCACTTTCGGAGCCTATCAATAAGCGTCATATTATTTTATCACTTCTTTTTTAGAATGTCAATAGATTTTTATAAAAAACTTACAAAATTTCTTCAAGTTTTTTGTCTTTTATTTCGTTTATATCGTACGGAGTTGTTTGATAAACAAAATAATTAAGCCAGTTTGTAAAAAGAAGAGTTGCATGAGCGCGCCAAGTAAGCAGCGGTGCTTTAGTATCGTCGTCGTTAGGAAAATAGTTTTCGGGAATTTTCGGATTTATACCCGCAAGCTTATCTCGCGTATATTCCTTATTAAGCGTTTCCGCATCGTACTCGGAATGTCCGGTAATAAATATCTGCTTTCCGCCGCGAGTTGAAACAGTATAAACACCCGCCTTTTCAGACGAAGAAAGAATTTTGAGCTCTGGAACCTTTTCGATATCCTCACGCAAAACGGTCGTATAACGCGAATGAGGAACGTAAAATACGTCGTCAAAACCACGGAAAAGAATAGAACGTTTATAATCTACCGTATGCTTATAAACACCCGAAAGCTTTTCGTCAAGCATATACTTATTTACCCCGTAATGATAATATAAGCCGGCTTGCGCGCCCCAGCATATATGAAGAGTGCTGTGAACGTGAGTTTTAGTCCATTCCATTATTTCTTTTAATTCTTCCCAATATTCAACATCTTCGAAATCCATCTTTTCAACAGGCGCGCCGGTTATTATCATTCCGTCGAAATATCTGTTCTTTACGTCTTTAAATTCCTTATAAAAAGCAAGAAGATGCTCTTCTGAAATGTTTTTTGAATGATAGGTGCTTGTGTGAATAAGCTCGATTTCAACCTGAAGCGGAGAATTACCGAGAAGTCTTGAGAGCTGTGTTTCGGTATCTATTTTAGTAGGCATCAGATTTAAAATCAAGATTTTAAGCGGTCTTATATCCTGAGTTATGGCGCGTGTTTCGGTCATAACGAATATGTTTTCACATTCAAGCGTTTTGACCGCAGGTAACTCGTTTGGAATCTTTATAGGCATACTTCATTTCCTTTCGGAGCTTTAAATTGATGATAGCGCTTGTTCAAGGTCCTCGATAAGATCGTCTACGTTCTCTATACCGCAGGAGTATCTTATAAGGTCGGGAGAAACTCCTGCCGCTATAAGCTCCTCGTCGTTCATCTGACGGTGAGTAGCGCTTGCAGGATGCAAGCAACAGGTGCGCGCATCGGCAACGTGAGTTTCGATCGCGCCAAGCTTTAAATTCTTCATAAACCTTTCTGCCGCACTTCTTCCCCCTTTTACGCCAAAACTTACGACTCCGCACGAGCCTGATGCAAGATATTTACAAGCTAAATCATAATCTGCATCGCCGGGCAAATTCGGATATTTTACCCACGTTACGTTGGGGTGCTTTGAGAGAAATTCTGCAACTGCAAGTCCGTTTTCGCAATGGCGCTTCATGCGTACGTGAAGGCTCTCGAGTCCGAGACCGAGAAGAAATGCACTCTGCGGCGATTGAGTACATCCAAAATCGCGCATAAGCTGAGCTGTCGCTTTGGTTATATACGCACCCTCTTTGCCAAATCTTTCAATATAATTTACTCCGTGATAGCTTTCGTCGGGTGTGCAAAGTCCCGGAAATTTACCCGAAGCCGCCCAATCGAATTTACCCGAATCAACGATGCATCCGCCAACCGCGCTGCCATGTCCGTCCATATATTTCGTCGTTGAATGAGTAACGATATCCGCGCCCCACTCAAAAGGACGGCAATTAATCGGAGTTGCAAAGGTATTATCGATAATAAGCGGAACTCCGTGCGAATGAGCTGCTTTTGCAAACCTCTCGATATCAAGAACACGAAGCGCAGGGTTTGCTATTGTTTCGCCGAAGACTGCCTTGGTTTCGGGACGGAAAGCCGCTTCAAGCTCTTCATTAGAGCAATCGGGCGTAACGAAAGTAAATTCAATTCCCATCCTCTTCATCGTTACCGAGAACAGATTAAACGTTCCGCCGTATATCGTACTTGCCGCAACTACGTGATCGCCCGCAGATGCGATATTGAAAACAGCAAAAAAGTTAGCTGCCTGACCCGATGAGGTGAGCATTGCAGCCGTTCCTCCTTCAAGCTCGCAAATTCTTGCCGCAACTGTATCGCAGGTCGGGTTCTGAAGTCTTGAATAAAAATATCCGGAAGCTTCAAGGTCAAAAAGCTTTCCCATATCCTCGCTTGTAGAATATTTAAAGGTTGTGCTTTGAATTATTGGAATTTGACGCGGCTCACCGTTTCCGGGGGTATAACCGCCCTGTACGCATTTTGTTTCAATTCTTGTTTCTTTCATTTTCTGTGCCTTTCATATTGTGCCTTTCATATTAAAATAAAAAGAGCCCCGTCTCAAATTGAGACGAATGACTCAAAAATCATCCGCGGTACCACTCAAATTGCACGCAAGTGCCACTTTAAAGCCAAACAGCCATCGCGCCGATAACGCTGCGCCTGCGTGTTGCCCTAACAAAAAAGAAAACATTGCTCAAGCAGCCTGCTCGGGAGCCATAAGAATTCGACTTTACAATACCGCCTTTCACCCTCCGCGGCTCTCTGTGATTGTTCCCTCGATTCTCTCTCCGTCATAGCTTTGTATAAATTTTATCACAAGAGACCTGATTTGTCAATAGAAATTTATGTTTAAAATGTAAAATAAACTAAAAAAACGGGGGGGCAATGCCCCCCCAAAAAATTATATGTCAGTTACAATCCTTGGAATCGCAAGCGTCGCATTCGCCGTCGCAAAATTCAACGTCTCCAACCTTTTCTCCGCATGCGGGACAAACAAGGTCGTTAGGATCGAGTGAATCATCAAAGCAAACGGTTTCGCCGCAATTCGGGCACTCAAGCTCATAATATTCAGAGTCTTCATCATCAAAATATTCATCGTTGTCGTTAAGGTCGTCGTAATCGTCCTCATCCTCATCGGTGAAATAAAGCTCTTCTTCAACAGCACCGAGATCCTCGTCGATTTCTTCAATATACTCACGAAGCTCGGCATTATCCGCCTCAAGATCCGAAATTCTTGATGACATTTTCGTGATAAGCTCAAGCATCTCGCCGATAAGCTTTACTTCCTTGGAGTTGCGGTCAAGCTCGTAACCGTCAAACAAGCCCTTAAGATAAGCAGCATTTTCATTAATATTCATAATATATCTCCTTTATTAAGATGCCCTCCCGTAAAGGAGGGCTTTTAATTTATGCTCTTTCGAGATATTCACCGGTTCTCGTATCAACTCTGAGCACGTCGCCCTCGTTGATAAAGATCGGAACCTTAATAACCGCGCCGGTCTCAAGAGTTGCGGGTTTGGTTACGTTCGTAGCCGTATCGCCGCGAACGCCGGGTTCGGTTTCAACAACTGCAAGCTCAACGAATGTGGGGGGCTCAACGGAAAATACCTTTCCCTTGAAAGAAACGATTTTGCACATCATCTCTTCCTTAACAAAACGGAAGTTATCGCCTACGGTATCGTGAGAAATAAGTGTTTCTTCCCATGTTTCAGTGTCCATAAAGTGATAAAGGTCACCGTCATCATAAGAATACTGCATATCCTTTCTTTCGATTACGGCGTTCTCAAACTTTGCCGTGGGATTGAAGGACTGCTCACGGATAGTGCCGGTCATAACGTCCTTATACTTGGTTCTTACGAAAGCCGCTCCTTTACCGGGCTTAACGTGCTGGAACTCAATTACCTGATATACCTTACCCTCCATCTCGAAGGTAACGCCATTTTTAAAATCACCTGCTGTTAACATTTTAATTTCCTTTTCTGACGATTGAAGATTTAGCGATGCAATCCGCCATATTTGCACCGTTCAAAATGTATCTAATATATTTTACAATATTTTTTTGTTTTTTTCAATAGGTAAATGCAATATTTTTTCTTTTTTCTCAAAGAATTACAAAATTTCTATCAAATCCTTGGTAGAATGAGTGAAATTATGCACTCCTTTTTCCTTGATTGCAACCATATCCTCTATTCTGCAACCGTATTTACCGAAAAGATATATACCGGGCTCAACCGTATAGATCTCACCGGGACGCATTTTGTGACCAAACGCACGTCTTGATAGGCTTGGCGTTTCGTGAACCAAAAGTCCAATGGAATGACCAAGTGAGTGACCGAAAGTACCTTTGTATTCGGGATGTGAATCGATGATATCTCTGGCAACCTTATCGGCCTCGCCGCAATCCTTCCCGACCTCCAAAAATTCAAGAGCAGCAAGCTGCGCTTTGAGAACGGTGTTGTAAAGCTTTTTAATTTCTTCGTCTGCACGACCGATAACGACGGTTCTTGTCATATCCGAGCAATATCTGTCAACCTTTGCTCCGAAATCCATTGTAAGAAAGCCGCGTTTGAGCTTTACGTTTCTCGGAGTTCCATGAGGAAGCGCCGATGCATCACCCGAAACGGCTATCGTTTCAAAAGCGGCTGATTCAGCTCCGTTTTTTCTCATTGCATACTCAAGCTCGGTAGCTACGTCGATCTCGGTCATATTGGGAGTTAATACGTTAAGGATATGAGCGTAGGCTTTATCCGCAATGTCCTGTGCCTGTTGCATAAGGGAAATTTCTTCCGAAGTTTTTATCTGCCGTATTTCTTCTATCATATTTCCTATATTAACAAACTCAGTGTCGGAAAAGCTTTCGCAAAGCTTCGAGTAACGCTCGTAAGAAACGTAATTCCCTTCAAAGCCAATAGTCTTAACGCCGGAGCCTGAGATTGCGGATTGAATAAATTCTATTCGGTTATCAGGCATTGTAATATTAAAAGCCTTGTCAGCCTTTTTACCTGCCATCTCATAATATCTGAAATCGGTAATCAGCTCCGCTCTATCCTTGGTTATAAAAAGCAAACCGTCGGAAAAAGCAAAATCCGAAATATACCTTTGGTTGCGTTCGTCAAAAATAATAACGGCGTCAAGTCCGCGACTTGTAAAAGCCGATCTGATTTTTTCAAGATTTGTCATTTATTAATCAACTCCTCATAATATTTTTTCATAGTAAGCGAGTCATCGGACTGCGTTCCCGCCGATTCGCTGATGATTGTAGGTGTAAGAGAATTTTTGACGATAGCCTCGACAAGCGGCTCGTACGCAGGACCGTAAATCGTGTCGAAAAAAGTCAGATGCTTTTTTTCGCCTGCTCCCGTCCACTCAATTTTTGAAAAATGGCAATGCAGATTAGTTGCAACTTCTGCGCCCATGGCTCTGTCAATTTTATCAAAAACGCGCATATAATCATCGGCAGAATTGAATACTCCACCACATTCCCTTGCGTTCATATGTCCAAAATCCACAACAGGAACGAGAGATGAATCAATCCTGCATAGCTCAAGAACCTCAGCAAGAGTTCCGAGCTGATTAATTTTGCCCATAGTTTCAAGTCCGATCTTGATTCCGTACGTATCGACGGAGGCAAGTGTTTTTATAAGAGTATCTGCGGCAAGACGCATAGCCTCATCGCGAGAAATTTTTGCCGCAGACCCGGTGTGAACAACTATGGTTTTAGCGCCGAGACGCCGCGCTGCATCAAGACTATCGGCAATATATTTAATGCTTTTAAGACGCTTTTCTTCTTCAACGCCAGACAAAGAAATAAAATACGGGGTGTGAAAAGACATCTTTATATTATTCTTTTCAGCTTCAACACCGATTGCGGATAGCATTTGAGGAGAAGCCGCTATACCGTTGCCGGCTTCGTATTCATAGGCATCAAGCCCTATTGACGCCAGCCATCTCGGAGCATCGAGCGTGGATTTTCCACCGAAAAATTTAAAAGCCTCGCTGTTTCCGCCGGGACCGAAATACGCTTTCATTTTTTATTCATCCTTTCGTATTTTCTCAGTATAGGACGTTCAAGCATACGCTTGAATTTTGTAAATATATCGGTTTTATCCTTGATAGGAGGAACTAATATAGCACGTATTTTTGCGTTGTGCGCAGCCCAAACGTCAGTAAAGACCTGGTCTCCCATCAAAACGGTTTCTCCGGGTGCTGTCTGCATATCCGCCATTGCGCGATAAATATTTTTTTTAAACGGCTTTTTAGCTTTATAATATGCAACAAGTCCAAGCTCCTTATTAAACAGCTCAATTCTTTCTTTGTCATTGTTTGATACTATCGCAGCCTTTATTCCGCGTTCCTTAAGCGATTGAAGCCAATTCACGACGTGCTTTCCGGGGGTTGCGTTTTCATAAGGCTCAAGAGTATTGTCAACGTCGAGGATTATTCCCTTTACGCCGATTTCGGCAAGAAAATCCGCGCTTGCTAAATCAAAAGTTTCGAATCTGTATTCCGGTACGAAAGTAAACTTCATATAATATCCTCCGCTATCTATTCTATTTTATCAAAAAACAATGACAATGTCAATAGAATAAAAAAATACCGATGCACAAGCATCGGTATTTTTCGTGGCGCGCCCAGGAGGATTCGAACCTTCGACCTACCGGTTCGTAGCCGGGCACTCTATCCACTGAGCTATGGGCGCAATTTGGAGCGAGTGATGG
>SVRU01000015.1 GCA_015064665.1 Oscillospiraceae bacterium | reverse complement strand
ATGCAGGTGTCGATACCACGGTTGTTAGCACCGATAACCGAAACAAACTGCTCGTCACAAACTGCAACGCATCTGCGGCAAAGGATACACTTATTGTTATCTCTTACAAGGTGGGGTGCGGAGTAGTCAAGCTCGTAGGTGGGCTTGAATCCGTCAAAAGCGTTTGAATCAACGCCATACTCAAGACAAAGCTTCTGAAGCTCACAGTTGGTTGAACGGGAGCAGGAGAGACAGTTTTTGTCGTGAGTTGAAAGAATAAGCTCGAGAGTTGTTTTGCGTGCTTCTCTTACCTTAGCGGTATTAGTCTGGATTTCCATACCCTCAGTAACAGGGTATACGCAGGCGGTAACAAGTCCGCGTGCGCCAGTAGCCTCAACTACACAGATACGGCAAGCACCGATTTCGTTCTTTTCTTTCATAAAGCAGAGTGTGGGGATTTCCACGCCTGCCGCGCGGGCAGCTTCAAGAATGGTCGCGCCCTTGGGTACGCTTACAGCGATACCGTTAACCTTAACATTTAACATTTCCATTATAGCGTACTCCTTTCATTACTGTTTGGAAATTGCACCAAACTTACAGCCTGCAAGACAAGCACCGCACTTGATACACTTAGCAGTATCGATAGTGTAAGAAGCGAGCTTGTGACCGGGTGCAACGTAGTCTGTTTTAGTGATTGCGTCAACAGGGCAGTTCTTAGCGCACTTGCCGCAACCGATACACTTGTCCTTATCAATAGTGAAGGAAAGAAGGTCTTTACATACACCTGCGGGACATTTCTTATCTACAACGTGAGCGATATACTCGTCTCTGAAGAAGTTAAGAGTGGAGAGAACGGGGTTGGGAGCTGTTTGACCAAGACCGCAAAGGGAGTTCTGCTTAATGTAGTAGCAAAGCTCTTCAAGTCTGTCGATATCCTCAAGAGTTCCCTTACCGGAGGTAATCTTATCAAGAATTTCGAGAAGTCTTCTCGTACCAACACGGCAGGGTGTGCATTTACCGCATGACTCTTCAACAGTGAAATCAAGGAAGAACTTCGCCATGTCAACCATACAGGTGTCCTCATCCATAACGATAAGACCGCCTGAACCCATCATACAACCGATAGCAACGAGGTTATCGTAGTCAACCTCGGTGTTTATAAGACGAGCTGGGATACATCCGCCGGAAGGACCGCCGGTCTGCGCTGCCTTGAATTTCTTTCCGTTAGGAATACCGCCGCCTATCTCGTTGATAATTTTATCAAGGGTTGTACCCATGGGAATTTCAACAAGACCGGTGTTCTTTATCTTTCCACCGAGTGCGAATACTTTTGTGCCCTTGGACTTTTCAGTACCCATAGAAGCAAACCAATCAGCACCCTTAAGGATAATCTGAGGAATGTTAGCGAATGTTTCAACATTGTTTTCAACGGTGGGGCATCCGAAAAGACCCTTAACAGCAGGATATGGGGGACGGGGACGGGGCTCGCCTCTGTTACCCTCGATAGAGGTCATAAGAGCGGTTTCCTCGCCGCAAACAAATGCGCCTGCTCCAAGTCTGATATCAAGGTCGAAATCAAAGCCCGAACCAAAGATGTTCTTACCGAGAAGTCCGTATTCGCGGGCCTGGTCGATAGCTATCTGCAAGCGCTTAACTGCGATAGGATACTCAGCTCTGACGTAAACGTAACCATGAGTTGCGCCTACAGCGTAACCGCATATCGTCATAGCCTCAACAAGACAGTGGGGGTCACCCTCAAGAACCGAACGGTCCATGAATGCTCCGGGGTCGCCCTCGTCAGCGTTACAAACTACGTACTTCTGAGGTGCTTTGTTAGGTGCGCAAAGAGCCCATTTACGACCGGTGGGGAATCCACCGCCTCCTCTTCCGCGAAGACCGGAATCGGTGATAACCTTGATAACATCCTCGGGAGTCATTTCGGTAAGAACCTTACCGAGAGCTGCGTAACCGTCCATGGCTATGTACTCATCGATTTCTTCGGGGTTAATAACACCGCAGTTGCGGAGAACTACGCGCTTCTGTGACTTATAGAATGCTGTGTCACTGAGAGCAATGTGAGAAATGTCAACTTCTTTTGCTTCTGCGCCTGTGTCATTGTAAACAAGACGCTCAACAACTCTACCTTTAAGAAGATGCTCTTCAACGATTTCCTTAACATCTTCGGGAGTAACACGGCTATAAAAAGTGCCGTCGGGATAAACGATGACAACGGGACCGAGTGCGCAAAGACCAAAGCAACCGGTCTGAACAAGCTTTACTTCTTCTGCAAGTCCGAAAGCTTTAATGTTTTCGGTGAATGCAGCCTGAACAGCAGCACTGCCCGAAGAGGTACAGCCTGTACCGCCGCATACAAGAACGTGTGCACGAATCATTAACTTTACCTCCTATTACTTAGTAGCGTTTGCAATGGTGAACTCTGTAACAACATTGCCGCCCTTAAGATGTTTTTCTACGACTGTCTTAACCTTTTCCTCAGTCATTTTTACATAGGTGATTTTTTCTTTGCCTGCTTCGTAGATTTCGACAACGGGCTCATACTGGCAAATACCTATACAGCCTGTCTGGGAAACGGTAACCTTGTCTGCCAGATTTTCTGCGTTGACAGCCTCGACGAAAGCGTTAAGAACAGGGCGCGCGCCGGCAGCAATACCGCATGTAGCCATACCAACGACTACGCGGGTTTCACCGGAACCCTCACGAATGATAACCTTGTTCTTCATCTTGTCTTTAATTGCTTGCAATTCAGCCAAAGATTTCATTTGTTTTTCCTTTCTTTTGATCGATTTTATTTTTTGTTTTGAAAATCAATGTATTGTTCCGTCAGGTTTTCCTCAATCCATTTGATTACCTCATAGGTATTGATAGGAACATCATCAAGTATTTCCTTGACGGAGCGGGTATCAAGGATGACCTCTTTTCCTTCTTTTTTGTGGCAAAACAGAAAGTCGGTGTCGGGGTGACCTTGAATAAGAGTTGTTATTGTTGATATAACGTCACCGAGAGGGGTAAAGTCAAGGTGATTTTTGTAGTAATGTGCGATAACCTCGGTTCCGTGTGAGGAATCTGTATCATCGGCTTTTTTTGATGTAATTTTAACACTTCCGCCCGTTTGCTCCGCGCTCATAATGAGAAGCGGAATACCAAGTCCGACGCTTCTTGTCGTTCTTGTCGTATAAAACGGATTGGTTACTGAAAGAAGAGTTTCTTCCGACATGCCGCAGCCGTCATCGGTTATAGTGAGTGTGAGCTCGGTTTCGGTTTCTTCTATTTTAATTTCGGTAAGAGAAGCTCCCGCTTTAACCGAATTTTCAGCTATGTCGAGAATGTTTAGTGAAAGCTCTTTCATATTTATTCTCCGATTTGCTCACCAAGAAAGGATATCAGGTGCGCCCGTATCGAATCATGGTCGGCAATGTCACCGTCAAGTTCAAAATAATATTCGCCGTCTCTCATATCGGTAAGCCTGTGTGCATCAGAGCTTACTATAAATCTTTTATTCGAAAGCCCGTATTTTTCCGTCAAGCTCTCTATTTTTTCTGCATCATGAACTTCAACGCAGGAAAATTCGGGAGTTTCGGGAAACGTGCCTAGCACCGATATTATGCCGTTTGCATCGCGGTCGATGTGAGCTGGGTAGCATATTCCGCCAAACTTGCTGACAAGCTCGGGTACGTCCTCGATTGAAATATCAACAGCGTAAATCAGAAGATTTTCCTCTTCGCTAATTACGTTGTCGTCTTTATCAAGTATCAGCTGATTGCCGAATATTTCGGGCTTGTTTTTTATCGGAGTGCGATAACAGTCAAGAGATTTATCGAATTTCAGAGCTGAATCCAAGTCTGAGAACAGACATACTACGTGTATATCCTCGGATGTGGTCAACTCCATTCCTGCGATAGGAATAATTCCATAATTCTCCGCTGCTTCAAAAAAGGCAGGGCAATTTTTTGAACTGTTATGGTCGGTAAGCGCTAAAATGTTTATTCCGGAAAGCGATGCCATTCCCAAAAGATTGTTCGGAGTATTATCATCATCCGCACAGGGTGAGAGGCAAGAATGAGTGTGTAAGTCGTAATAATACCTTTTCATCACAGTATTTCCGAAATTTTCACAGCCGCCTCGTATGACGAGAGCGGAGTGCTTATAAGATTTACGCCTTTTTCAGCTGCAACACGCACAAGCTCTTCGTCAGGTGTGACCCCTTCGGAAAAGACGACGCATGAAATGTCTGCAAGGCTTGCAACAGCTATGACGTTTAAATTTGACATAATGGTAATCCAGGCATTGTCTGCCTTTGCCCGTCCCATTACCCAGCTTAATAAATCACCGATGTAGACACCGGAAATTTCACGGTCCTCATCGGCAAGGAGAGTCGGATAAAATCCTGACCTTTCAATAAAGGTTTTAACCGTCATTATCCTACCGTCCTTTCTGTCACTCGGAGCGGTCGCATTTTTTTATAGGACAGTCCTCGGGACAAATTATTTTTTTCACGACATCCTCTGCAAATGCTCTGCAGCTTGGAGAACCGCATGCACCGCAGTCTATGCCGGGAAGAGTAGATTTCAGTTTCTGAATATCCGCCATCATACGCATCGACTCCGCAATGCTGTCACTGAGTCTTGCCATGGGGTTGTATTCAGGCAGGTCGTTGAAAAGATAAGCTTCGGGAATATACGCAGTTTCTTCCTTTGACAGAACGTTCTGCGATACCGGCAGGTATCTTCTCAGCGTTTGAAGTCGAGCCTTTGCAATAAACGGATTCTGCATTGTAAGCACACCGCCTACGCAACCGCCGGTGCAGGCGTTAAGCTCTACAAATTCAAGATGAGGAATATTTCCGTTCTCAATTTGGTCGAGAACATGAATTACGTTATCAATACCGTCAGCGGCAAGATAATCCTCGTTGAAGATTGCCGTAGCTTCACCGCCGGAGCGCGCCCAACCGAGTCCTATCATTCCGGATTCTGAGAGCTGCTGTACGTCGCTGTCCTTACGCATTTTACTAATAAGCAGGAAGTATATGTCGCTTATGGAAACGACAACGTCAACCTGACTTTTGTAGCTTGAAAATCCGTTTTTTACGTAGCTTGCTTTTGCGGGGCAGGGCGTAATGAAGCAAACACCAATATCCTCGGGTTTGAGTTCGGGATGCTTCGCCAATGCCTCTTCTCTCGCAAACCTAGCAGCGACTTCCATGGGTGGAAGCATATGTATGATATGGTCGCAAAGTGATGGGAATCGTAAACTTATGAGCCTTAGAACAGCAGGGCATGCAGAGCTGATCGCCGGCTTTTTAACTCCGTCGGTTTTTAGATAGGTTCTCGTGTATGCTGAAACCAATTCTGCCGCCTTGGCGACCTCGTAAACCTGATCAAATCCGATTTTCAAAAGTCCGTCAAGTACATAATCAATGTCATCAAGATTGTCAAACTGACCGTAAAGCGTGGGTGCGGGAAGAGCTATCTTCCATTTAAAGCGGTCCATGTCGGAAATTTTTTCGACAACAGCGCGCTTTGCTTTTTGTGGGCAAACCCTTATACACTCACCGCAGTCAATGCATCTGTCGGAGTTGATAGTTGCTTTGCCGTTACGGATTCTGATAGCTTCCGTAGGGCAGTGCTTCAGGCAGGTCGTGCATCCGGTGCACTTTTGCTCATCGAGAATTACTGAATGTTCGTAATTGTGCATCACGTCACCTGTTTAGGTATAGTTAACCTTCATAACGATTTTCGTGCCAACGCCAACTGTCGATTCTATATTCATAAAATCGGTGTAGCGTTTCATGTTGGGAAGACCCATTCCGGCACCGAATCCAAGCGATCGAATCTGGTCGGGCGCTGTGGAGAATCCCTCCTGCATTGCCAGATCAATATCCTTGATACCGGGGCCTTGGTCCTCAAGAATGATTTCTATATGATCGTCGCACACTTTTACCGTGGCAATGCCGCCGCCGGCGTGAATGACCATATTGATTTCACCCTCATACATGGCAATCGAAACACGTCTGATAACTTCGGGAGATATTCCAAGCTGCCGTAAATTTTTCTTTATCTGGACGGAGGCGTGACCTGCGGATGTGAAATCCGTACCGTCAACCTCAAATTTAAATACTAATTCTTCGTTCATTTCGTTTTATTACCGTCAAGTCCGTTTGAGTAAAGAAGACCGCAGGCTTCGTAAAGGCGTTTGTCGGTGGTCATAACAACGATACCGCTCTCCTTTGCGAGTGACAGCATTTCTTCATTTGGTGTTTTTGAACGAACGAAAACGATACATACCATGTCCATCATTACAGCGGTTCGGATAACCTGTGGATTTACGAGTCCCGTAAGCAGTACAGCTTGATCCTTCACATACGCAAGTACGTCGCTCATAAGGTCGCATCCGCATGCGGAATAAACGTCACCCTCGAGCTTTTCCTCGCAGCAAAGAACCTTTGCGTCCAGCAAATTCTGCATCGTGCTTATTTTCATAAATCGATTCCTCGGTTAAGAGATTTTAAATTAATTTTTGTATTTTGCAATTATTCCGTCAATGTCGTCTGCAACAAGACGTCCATAAACCTCCTCGTTAACGGTAAGAACGGGTGCAAGACCGCAAGCACCGATACAACGGCAAGCGGTAAGAGAGAAGCGTCTGTCAGCCGTGCATTCATCTCCGCCTATTCCGAGAACCTGTTGAAGCTTGTCGTAAAGATCACCGGCACCCTTAACGTAGCAAGCGGTACCAAGACATACGGAGATGTGATACTCGCCTTTGGGAGTAAGGGCGAACTGTGCGTAGAAAGTAGCTACGCCGTAAACCTTTTCGAGCGGAACTTCCATACCGTCAGCAATCATATGCTGAACTTCGATAGGGAGGTAACCGTAGATTTCCTGAGCTTCCTGCATGACTGCCATGAGACGGCTTTTGTCATGTTTGTTGGCTGCGATGAAAGCATCGAGTCTGGCCTTCTGCTCAGCGGTTCCGTTAAACGGGAGAGTTGAGAGTTTTTTGAGCATTTTATATCCTCCTTTTTTGTTCTGCATGTGCAAAACACATTACATTCTTTTATATTATAGCACTATGTATTTAAAATTTCAATACTTAAAAAGAAAATTGCTAAAAATTTAACACATTTCAAAGTAATTTAACTTTTGAGCTTGCAGAAATCGATCTGAAGTGCCGAAATAACAGCATCAGCGACAGAATTATTGACATGCTCAAAAGAAAAACCGTCAATTTCCGATGCTCGCAGGCATAGCTTTGAAGTGCTGGTTATCAAAACCTCGTCAGCAGCGAACAAATCCTGTTTTCCAAAGGGTTTTTCAATGCAGGGAATATTCATTTCCGCGCATAATTCAATAACTTTTTTTCTGGTAATACCGGGCAGAATAAATTGACCGTTTGGGTGAGTATAAAAAGTCCCATTCTTCACAATAAAAATATTGGAGTGAGCGCATTCGGTGACAATTCCGTCTCTAATAAAAACGGATTCATGGCAGCCGAGAGTTTCTGCTCTCTTGGAAGCCAGCACAGCAGGTAAAAGATTAAGTGTTTTTATATCGCACATGCTGTATCTTAAGTCTTCGGTGCAGGTCAGTTTGACTTTAAATTTTTCATCAGGAAGAATAAGAGGTTTTATAGTCATAAGAAGATTTGGCGGCTCATTTTTTGGATAGGCGTGGCATCGCTCGGCAGAGGAACGCGTAAGCTGAAAATAAATAAAATACTGGGGAAAATTATTTCTGTATATAAGCTCGCGGATAAGCTCTGAGAGTTCTTCTTTCGTAAACGGCAAGGGAATATCAATCCGTGCAGCGTTTTTGAAAAATCTGTTGATATGTTCATTTTCGAGATAGACAAGCCCGTCCTTTCCTATAGCAGCATCGTAGATGCCGTCGCCAAAGAAAATACATCTGTCCGAAAGAGGAATTCTTACTTCGGACGTATCAAGGAATTTTCCGTTATAATATGCAATGCTCATAAAAAACCTCCGCAAATCAGCGTGTTATATACGCTAATTATATTCTTTGCGGAGGTTTTTGTTGAATATTATTCCTTAAAAGTTTTTACTAGAACAGTATTGCCGAAAAAATCCTTAATTTCGAATTTTCTGTCTTCATAAATCATATAGGTTCTTGGGTTGTTTTCCTTCGGCAGAGCTGCGGAGCCGGGATTAATATAAAAATTACCGTTGCCGAATTCCTCGCATTTCAAGACGTGAGTGTGTCCGTGCAGGAGTATTTCACCCTTGCGAAGCGGCGGCGGTGTTGCGGTGTTGTGGTGATGTCCGTGCGTGGCAAAAACGTTAAGACCATCAAGATGAAGGTATGCATAATCCGCAAGAATGGGGAAGGACAAAACCATCTGGTCAACCTCGGTATCGCAGTTTCCGCGCACCGAAATTATATTCTCACGGCAGGCGTTTAAAAGCTCTATTACAGCCTTTGGAGCGTAGGTTTTCGGCAGGTCGTTTCTCGGTCCGTGATAAAGCAGGTCGCCGAGCAAAAGGAGCTTGTCAGCTCCCTCTTTTTCATATGCCGCGAGCACGTCGCGCAGGCTGTCAAGATCACCGTGAATATCGGATGCAATCAAAAGTTTCATTTTATGGATTCCTTTAGTTTTATTGATAAATCAAACATTGCTTCACTGTCGATTTTAAGCACCTTTCTGTCATAGGTCAACAACCCGTTCGTTTCGTCTTCAATATCGGAAAGTTGGGTATAAACCAGGGCAGAAACGCCTTTTTTGACAAGCGGCAGAACTTCGTTTTCGTAGAGCGAAAGAATGCTGCTCTCAAGCTCTTCGCGTGTCCCGAAGCTTTTGTAGCCGTAATTGCGAGAGCCGTAAAGATGCCCCTTGCACCTGTGTGAATATCCCCCGAATTCGCTTATTACAGAGGGGATATCGGGGCGTATTTTCAGCTTGAGTTTTTTGAAATAAATATGGTGAGAATCGACGTCGCTCTTCTTTTGCCAAAACCAGCCGGACGTCGCATCGTAAATTCTTGTGCTGTCCAGAATTTTAGCATCTTGATACAGCTCGTCTGCACAGAACTGTCCCCATCCCTCGTTGAATATCGTGTAATAGACGACCGAAGGATAGTTGTAAAGATGCTTTATCGTTTGCTCCGCCGTTTGTCTGAATATCATTCTTGACTCTGCGTTTCTGTGAAGATGCTTGTCGGAAAGCCTTTTCAGTCCGACGGTCGGCAGGGCGGTATCTCTTAAAAAAGAGTAGGAGGAGTTGTTGACCATATCCTGAAAAACAAGCATTCCTATCTCGTCGCATAGATAATAGAATATAGCCGGTTCTATTTTTATATGCTTTCTGAGCATATTGAAGCCGAGTGCCTTTGCCGTCTTTATATCCGCCTTATATCCGTCAATAGTTGCAGGCAGAAAAAGTCCGTCGGGAAAATATCCTTGATCGAGGAGTCCGTGAAACAGATAAGGCTCGCCGTTGAGCGTCAGTCTTGTGACGCCACTCGTCTTTTGCATACCTATTTCTCTTAAGGCAAAATAACTCTCAACTCTGTCGTGCTCACTCTCCAACGTGTAACGGTACAGATACGGAGATTCGGGTGACCAAAGCTTTGGATTCTTCGGAGAAATGATAAAAATTCCGTCATAACTTTCAAATACTTCGCCGCTTTCCCGAAGCGTAAGCTTTATTCGTTTTGCAGAGGTTTTTACCTCTATTCTTACGTTCTCGAGCGATGGGGTTGCAAAAACCTCTTCAATCGCATCCTCGGGAAGACTTTCGATCCAGACGGTCTGCCATATTCCGCTTATCGGAGTATACCACATTCCGCCTCTTTTTTTTCTTTGCTTTCCGTAAGGATACTTGTTTTGGAGGTTGTCCTCGCAAATAACCCGAAGCTCGTTTTGCGATGAGAAAACGTAATCGGTAATATCAAAGGAAAAGGGAATATATCCGCCTTCGTGCTTTCCGATTTTCATACCGTTTAAAACTACTTCGCATATCTGGTCAACCGCGCCGAAATGAAGAATAACGCGATTTTTGATAAATCCCTTCGGAAGAGTAAAACTGCGCCTGTAATAGAGCTTTTCTTTCTCTTTCGGGGCGCGTTCCATACCCGAAAGAAGACTTTCGGGCGGGAAAGGAACGAGTATTTTTTTGAGATACAGCGACGGCTCATTCTCCGAAAATGCGAAATCCCATTCTCCGTTAAGCGAGAAAAAGGAATCGCGCACGAGGTTGGGACGCGGATATTCGTGCCACGGCCGTTTTTTGTCTGTTTTTTCTGAATATACGGTAGTAAGTGTTTTGTTTTTCATGTTATCACATTATAACGCTGTAAGCGAAAAGAATTACTGAGATTACAAGAAAGGCGATGCTTCCAGCATTCACTATTATTATGTTTGCCGCACGATCCAACGGAAGTCTGTATTCGCAGTAGTCGCGGATTTTATATTTTTTTGAGCGGATAAATTTATAAAGCATGACCGCTCCGCCGATTATCATTGCGTACTGTATGGCGCTGTACGAGCCCGCAATCATAAGATTTTTGAAAAATCTGCTCATATCCACTTCGATCCCCTCGTAAAGCGAGGACATCATCGTAATAAGCTCGTTCAATCTGTCGGTAAGAAGACTTGGGATGACGGAGCCGAGGAAATTTACCAGCACGTGCATAAGTATAGGGTATATAACGTTTCTCGTTTTTGCGTACATGAAGCCGAAAACGATTCCGACGAGCGCGGCATAAAAGAACTGATAAAGATTTCCGTGAAAAAGACCGAAGGAAATCGCCGAAACGAGAATTGCCACGGTGTTTCCGTATCTTGAAAGCCTGTCTATCATAAGCTTTCTGAAGATAAGCTCTTCGATGACGGGACCTATAATAACAACGACGAGTATCGTAAGCCAGATCGGCATCGAGCTGATAAGCTCGCTCGTGTGGTCGGTGACCGAGCTGCCCTTTAAAACTCCGAAGAAATTATTAAGCGTATTTCCGATTATGCTTCCGACGGTAATGCAAAGCTGACAGATGAGAAACATCGAGAAAAATTCCGCTGCACCCATTTTCGTTTTTTCCAACTGAACGGTTTTCATATCCTTTATAATGAGGTAAAAAACGGGAAGCCCGAAAAGATACATAGGGAGAAAGCTGAGCAGCCACCCTACGTAAACGTGGTTATTGATAAAGGCCGTCATTCCATCTGCGCCGAGCGTAAAAAGAAGCACGAGCTCAGCAAGAATGGATATCGCGTATGCCGACAGAATGTAAGCGAGGAGAGCTGCGTGAAAACGGGAAAAAACTCCTTTTGCGATTTTTGTCTGCGCTTTAGTATACACTTCGTAGTAGTCCGGCTCGCCGCTCTGATTATAACTTGAATTGTAGCTGTAATCCATAGAAATCTCCAAAAAACATTTTCGTTTAAAATACGTCGATAATATTTTACCATTTTATTTTGCTAAATGCAATATTGTTCACCGTTTTTTTACTTCCGCGCAAAAAATAAAATAAATATTGCGTTTTAACTTGAATTTAATTTAATGATGTGTTAAAATAAATACGTTATACTATTTAAGTTTTGGAGAGCGTTATGTTAAATAAGGGCTTTGACAATGAAAAATATCTGAAGCTGCAGTCGCAGAATATCAAGGAGAGAATCGCGCTTTTCGGTGAAAAGCTTTACCTTGAGTTCGGTGGAAAGCTTTTTGACGATTTTCACGCATCGAGAGTATTGCCCGGCTTTGCGCCTGACAGTAAGATCAAGATGCTCATAGAGCTGAAGGACGTCGCAGAGATAATTATTGCGATAAACACCGAGGATATTGAAAAGAATAAGGTCAGAGGGGATCTCGGAATTACCTATGATCTTGACGTTTTGCGCCTTATCGACGCCTTCCGCGGCTACGGTCTTTACGTTGGTTCCGTAGTTATGTCAAGATACAGACAGAACGCGATTGCGGACGCGTTCAAGCAGAAGCTTGAAAATCTCGGCATAAAGGTTTATAAGCATTACGAGATTGCGGGATATCCGCATAATATCCCTCTCATAGTTTCTGATGAGGGGCTTGGCAGAAATGAATACGCTGAAACCAGCCGCTCACTCGTTGTCGTAACCGCGCCCGGACCCGGTTCGGGTAAAATGGCAACCTGTCTTTCTCAAATATATCACGATAACAAGAACGGCATAAAATCCGGATATGCGAAATTCGAAACCTTCCCGATATGGAATTTGCCGCTCTCCCACCCCGTGAATCTTGCTTACGAGGCGGCGACAGCCGACCTCGCGGACGTAAATATGATAGACCCGTTCCATCTTGAAGCTTATGGAACGACCGCGGTAAATTATAACCGCGACGTTGAGGTATTTCCCGTTTTACGCTCAATGTTCAAGGGGATTCTCGGCGAATGTCCCTATAAATCTCCGACCGATATGGGCGTCAATATGGCAGGCTTCTGCATTTACGATGACGATGCCGTTTGCTCAGCCGCACGCCAGGAGATAATAAGACGTTATTATAACGCGCTATGTAACAGACGTCAGGGTGCAAATAACGAGGTGGAGATTCAGAAGATAGAAATTCTTCTTCAAAAGCTTTCCATAAATATTAACGAGGAGCGCAAATGCGTCAAGGTTGCTCTTGACAGAGCGGACGAAACGAATGGACCTGCTGCGGCAATAGAGCTTGCTGACGGAAGGATAGTTACCGGAAAAACCTCATCTCTTCTCGGAGCATCCAGTGCGGCACTCCTTAATGCACTCAAAACCATTGCGGGTATAGATAAGGATATCGACGTTATTTCGCCAGAAATACTTGAGCCTATACAGCTTCTCAAAACCCGCCATCTCGGAAATCACAACCCGAGACTTCATACCGACGAGGTGCTTATCGCGCTTGCGGTATCCGCAGCAAACAGCGAAAACGCCAAGCGTGCGCTTGAAGTGATTGATAATCTGAAGCATACCGAGGTTCATTCAACCGTTATTCTTTCTCAGGTTGATGCAAGCACCTTCCGTAAGCTTGGTGTTAATCTGTCCTGCGAGCCGAGATATCAAACGAAAAAGCTTTTCCACAAATAAGAGGGAATAGATGATCGCTTTATATATAATCTGCGCATCCTTTCTTATACTTTTCCTTTCCGTCCTGGTGCGTACGCTGAGATTTAAACCGCATAACGATAAAGCTGCCGATAAGAAAGAAGCAATACCTTTTCTTGATGCCGAAGCCGCAATGCTCGGACTTCGGGAAATGATAAGATGTAAAACTGTATCCAACTCCGACCGCGCACTTGAAGATGCAGAAGAATTTGAAAAATTTAAAAGGCTTTTGCCAACCCTTTTTCCGAAGGTGTACGAGTCTTGCAGTTATGAAGAGCCGAGCGACCGCTCGATTTTGCTTCGGTGGAAGGGAAAAACAGAGCTTGAGCCGACTCTCCTTATGGCGCACTACGACGTCGTAGGTGCGGATTTTAATGCTTGGGAAAAACCGCCTTTTGACGGAGTTTTGGAAAACGACGTTTTGTGGGGCAGAGGCACGCTTGATACGAAGGTTACTCTTAATTCGATTCTTGCAGCAGCGGAAGCCTTGATAAAGGAGGGCTTTACTCCCGATAGGGATATATACTTTGCCTTTGGCGGCGACGAGGAAATAAATGGATACGGTGCAAAATGCATAGCCGAAAAATTTAAAAAAAACGGAATAAAGCTCGGTCTGGTTCTTGACGAGGGCGGTGCCGTTGTGAACAATGTTTTTCCCGGTGTTAGCAAGCCGTGTGCACTTGTCGGAATTGCGGAAAAAGGTATGGTAAATATCGAGTATTCGGTAACCTCCTCGGGCGGACATTCCTCATCTCCCACAAAAAATACGCCTGCAGAAAGGCTGTCTCGGGCGTGCTTGCGAGTTTCAAAACAACCCTTTAAATTCAGATTGACAGAGCCGGCTGTCAGAATGTTTGACACACTGGCAAGGCATTCTGCCTTTGTTTATAGAATGATATTTGCAAATTTGTGGCTCTTCTCTCCCGTTCTGAAATTTGTTGCGAGAAGCGGTGGCGAGTTTGCCGCAACACTAAGAACGACTTCTGCATTTACCGTTATGCAGGGCTCTGATGCCATGAACGTTATACCGCCCGTTGCAAGCATGATTTCCAATCACAGAATTCTGCCGGGGGAGTCGGTTGATGGAGTCGTCGAGCGGATTCGGAGAACGGTTGCCGATGAAAAGGTCAGTGTTCGCGTTGTTGAGGGTTTTGATCCTTCTGCCGTTTCGGTGTCGAAGGGGGAGGCTTGGTCGAGAATTTCCGAGGCGGCATCCGATGTCTTTTCCGACGTTATCGTTTCTCCTTATCTTATGTTCGCATGCTCGGATTCAAAGCATTACGCTTTTTTTTGCGACAAGGTTTACCGCTTTTCGCCGCTAACCCTTACGAAAGAGGAGCGTGAAACGATTCACGGAAACAATGAAAAAATCTCGCTTTCGCAAATTCGGAAAAGTCTTGAGTTTTACTACCAACTTATGAGAAAATCATAGGATGATAAACGAAGATGGTATCACGGAAAGGAAAATTTATGATAAGCTATAATAATACTGCAAAAGAAGTTAAAGAAAGCGGAGTTGATATGGCAATTCTTCCGTTCGGCAGTGTTGAGCAGCACAGCTCTCATCTTCCGATAGGAACCGATGTTATGCTTGCAGAGGATATTGCCCGCGGAATCGCCGAGAGGATAAACGCACTTCTTCTACCCGCTATTCCGATATCCACCTGCTACGAGCATAAGGGAACGAAGGGCAGCGTATGTATGCGCCCGATAACCTTTTATCAGATGCTTCAGGATATAGTTCTTTGTCTGCGCGATCAAGGAATAAAAAAGGTTGCCGTAGTGCTTGGTCACGGAGGAATTTTTATTGCAGCGCCCGCGATAAGAGAGCTTAATGCGCTTTACGACGATTTGCAGGTCGTTCTCGTGCAAAGCGAAAGCGGAAAGGGCAACAGAAGAAGCCTTCTTGAAAATACCGAACCCGAAATTCATGCCGGAGAGAGCGAAACCTCTCTGATGCTCTATTTGCACGAGGAGCTTGTTAACAAAGAGCTTATGATGCAGAACGATTATACTCCCGAATATCCTCAGAATATGTTAAATCACGTTCCCTTGACGAGAATAAGCGGAACCGGAGCTTGGGGTAAGTCCTCGCTTGCGACTAAGGAAAAGGGCAAGGCAATATACGAGTGTATAGTAAAAAATTCGGTTGAATACATAGAGCGCGCATTATCCGTTTGTCCTAAGGAAAAATGGTGATATGAGATAAAAAACTCTGCCCAACGCTGAATGCAAAGCATTGGGCAGAGTTTTTTTGTTGCAGAAAAATTCGGTTATTTGCTGTTTTTGTTCTGATTTTGGTTTTGATTCTGATTCCGGTTCTGGTTTTGATTCTGGTTTTGATTCTGGTTTTGATTCTGGTTTTGATTCTGATTTTGGTTCTGATTTTGGTTCTGATTTTGGTTTTTCATTTAAAATCTCCTTTTTGGTTTGAGAGTATTTTATCCGAAAAAACCGAATTTATGTACTGAATTCTGCCATTTATTTAAAATAAACTCGTTATAAATATTTCAAATCCAATAAATATAAGTATGACACCGCCTAAAATGCCCGCTTTGCCCGCGAACTTCGTTCCTGCTTTTTTGCCGATTTCTATTCCCGCAAAACAGATAAAGAAGGTTACGAAACCGATAAGGAAACAGGACAGAAGCGCCTCAAATACGTTGTGGTCAGCGATTGTGAATCCAACCGAGAGAGCATCAATAGATGTTGCAACGCCCTGAACGAGCAGCGCGGCGATTCCCGTTGCGGATTTTTCCTCGCATGAGTCTTTTGTCTTTAAGCTCTCAAAAAGCATATTACCGCCGATAGTACAAAGCAGAACGAGCGCTATCCAAGGAATAAATTTTTCAAATGCACCGAAAAGCTGCGCAATAGTTGAGACGCAGATCCAGCCAATCATAGGCATAGCGAACTGAAAGAGAGCAAAGATGCCTGCAATGTCGCAGATTTTTTCCTTTTTCATACAAGGCTCGTTAAGTCCGTTAGCCAGTGATACTGAGAAAGCATCCATGGCAAGTCCTATACCGAGCAAAATGCTTGTAAAGAAAAACGAGAATGTAAGATTCATAACGCCTCCGGAAATAAAAAATCCAAGCGCGGATATCCATGCTTGGTTTCAAAGAAAAAAGACTCCATGCATGGCCAATCGCGGCTTTACATGAGTCTCGCATATTAAAGCAAGCCAGACCGTTTGGTCAGTATGTTGACTTGCTGCGCAGAAGT
Source organism: Oscillospiraceae bacterium (assembly GCA_015064665.1). The sequence continues at coordinate 23,954 of SVRU01000015.1, read as the reverse complement.
GCGCTTGCTACTCCCTCAACAAAGCAAAATTGTATCACAAAAAAATCTGTTTGTCAATAGGCAAAAGGAATTTAAAGAGCAGTAAAAAACAATTTTGTAAATAAATTCTTAAGTACTTGATAAATTTTAAATATTGAAGTATAATAAAATCACAATCTTTGTCAGCCCGGTGACAAAACAAATCGGAGTTAATTCTATATGATATTTGAAAAACAAATCCTAAATATATATAAGAGAATGATGTACACCCGTTGTGATGATACCGAAACGGTGTTTTATTTTTCTGCGAAGGATTTTCCGGGCCTTGCAGCAGAGGAGTACCGCTTTATTTCTTCTGAAGGAAACATACTTCAGGGGTATGTCTATCAGTATGAAAATCCAATTGCCGACAGGCTTGTGGTATTTGACCACGGCTTTGGCGGCGGACACAGGGCGTACATGAAAGAGATAGAGAAGCTATGCAAACATGGATATACCGTCTTTGCATACGACCACACGGGATGCATGGAGTCAGGCGGCAAAACGCCGGGCGGTTTAGCGCATTCTTTATGCGATTTAAATGACTGTATTACTGCTATCAAGGCAGACGTTCGGTTTAAAGGAGCGGATATATCGGTAATAGGTCATAGCTGGGGCGCGTTTTCGACAATGAATATCTCCGCGCTTCACCCGGAAATATCGCATATTGTTGCAATGTGCGGATTTGTTTCCGTTGAGGAAATGATTAAAACCTTTTTCGGCGGTATGCTTTCAGGATATCGCAAGGCTGTTATGAGGCTTGAGAGGGAATCGAATCCGAAATTCGTTGACTTCAACGCGGAAAAAACTCTGGCAGAATCACAAACCAAATCACTTTTGATTTATTCTGAGGACGACGCCATGTGCCGCCGCATTCATTATGATAAGCTTAAGAGCGCTCTATCCGATAAGGAGAATATCAGCTTTTTGCTTTGCAAAAATAAGGGACATAATCCTAATTATACAGCCGCTGCGGTAAAACTGCTCCGAGAATTCGGAAAGGAAAGAGCAAAACTTCTCAGGAAAAAGAATGTGACAAAAGAGGAGAAGGCTGATTTTGTTGCTTCATTCGACTGGAGTATGATGACTGCTCAGGATGAGTTGGTGTGGCGAAAAATATTCGAGCATCTTGACCAATAGGAAAATTATGAAAAAAATATAAAGCAGATGTTGAAATTTTCTTTAAAACATGATATAATTTATTTTAAAAACGGAGGTATTATAAAATGTGTGATAATAATAAGTTTTATGTTTGTGAGCATTGCGGCAATCTTATAGGTATGATAAACGATGCAGGAGTTCCCATGATGTGTTGCGGTCAGAAAATGACCAAGCTTCTTCCCGGTGAGGTTGAAGCAAGCCATGAAAAGCATATTCCCGTTGTTTCGGTTGAGGGAAATACCGTGACCGTTAATATTGGCTCGGTTTCGCATCCCATGGTGGCAGAGCACAGTATTCTTTGGGTTTATCTTCAGACTGACAAGGGCGGTCAGCGCAAGTGTCTTGATGTTGGAAAAGAGCCTGTTATAACCTTTGCTCTTTCTGATGAGAAGCCCGTTGCAGCATATGCATACTGCAATCTTCACGGTCTTTGGAAAGCCGATATATAATTCAATCCTATATCAGCAAAATACGTGGTTTATAAATCTGTTTTTATCCGGAGTATAACAAAATGCAAATAAGCAAAGACCTAATTTATGTTGGCGTCACCGATAGTGGTAAGGATCTTTTTGAGGGGCAGTATAAGGTTCCCTGCGGTATTACGTATAATTCATATGCCATAATAGATGAAAAAATAGCTGTTATGGACACTACTGACGGAGAATTTTGCGAGACGTGGCTCGCCAACGTTGAAAAAGCGCTGAACGGACGCGATGCGGATTATCTTATCGTTCAACATATGGAGCCCGACCATTCTTCAAACATTGTCGGATTTGCAAAGCGATATCCCAAAGCGACGGTTGTTGCATCCGAAAAAGCATTCGTGATGATGAAGAATTTTTACGGCTCGGATTATGTTGACAGAAGACTCGTTGTCAAAGAGGGAGATAAGCTTTCTTTGGGAAAACACACTCTTTCATTCATTTCAGCACCCATGGTGCATTGGCCCGAGGTCATAATGACTTATGATGAGTGCGACAAGGTTCTTTTTTCAGCCGACGGCTTCGGCAGGTTCGGAAATGCAGCAGAAGATGATGATTGGAAAGAAGAGGCGAGGCGTTATTATATTGGTATTGTCGGCAAGTACGGAGCGCAGGTAAGTGCTGTTCTTAAGAAGGCTGCTTCTCTTGATATAAAAATAATCTGTCCGCTTCACGGTCCCGTTTTGACTAAGAATTTAGGATACTATATTGATTTATATACTAAGTGGGCATCATATACACCTGAGGAAGACGGTGTTGCAGTCGCTTACGCATCTGTATACGGAAACACGCGCGCTGCTGCCGAAATGATTGCCGACCGTATTGGCAAGGGCACTAAAGTTAAGCTTTTTGATCTTTCAAGGTGCGATATACATGAGGCGATTGCATATGCGTTTGCATATCCGAAGCTTGTTCTTGCGTCAACCACATATAATGCAGACTTATTCCCGCCTGTTAAGGCGTTTATTGATGGGCTTCGTGAGAGGGGATACCGCAACCGCAAGGTTGGACTTATCGAAAACGGAAGCTGGGCACCTATGGCGGCAAAGCTGATGAAGGCATCTTTTGAGTCGTGCAAGGATATATCGTTTGCAGATACGACCGTAAAGATTCTATCCTCCTTGTCGGATGACAGCCGCGCGGCACTGGAGGCTCTTGCGCTTGAGATGATGAATTAAAGACCGAATGATAACCTTCGGAAAGATAGAACGGAAAGAAAATTCCGTGTATTTCAGTATAATCGAATTTTTTAATGATAATCATCAAAACTATCTGTTTGAATAATTTAAAAATACGTTGTATAATAGTGTTACAGTTTATTCCTATCAAAAGTAAAAGAAAACAGATTTGTTCGAAATGTGTTAAAAATTATTTTTTTAAAAAAGTTCTTGACATATTCGTAAAAAAGTGCTATAATTTCCACATAAATGCGGAGATCAGAAATCAGTAGGTTGGAAAGAACCTGGAGAGAGTTGCCGGTCGGTGCGAGGCAAAGGGGGCGTCCTTCACGAATTCATTCTGCTAGCAGTGCGCTGAATCGGAGAAATCCGTATTAGGATGCAACGGGTGTTCCCGTCACAGAACTAAGGTATGCCAGTACCTGAAAAGGTCGTCATCGCGAGGTGGCGGCGAACTGAGGTGGTACCACGGGATTGTATTCTCGTCCTCTGTATTCTTTTCGGAATGCAGAGGACTTTTTGTTTTTCGTCCTTTCACTCCGAACATTGCTCGAAAACAGAAAGGAAAAAGAACATGGCAAAACAAAATTACTTCCAGGAAGAAATCGAAACAATGCCGAGAGAGGCAATGAAAGAGCTTCAATCGGAAAAGCTTGTAAAACAAGTCAAGCACGTTTATGATAACGTATCCTATTACCGCGATCTCATGGACAAAAAAGGTGTAACCCCCGACGATATTAAGAGCATCGACGATCTCCATAAGCTTCCTTTTCTTACAAAAGCGGATCTGAGAGATGCATATCCTTACGGTCTGCTTGCAAAGCCGCTTGAGGATTGCGTTCGTATTCAATCAACGTCCGGAACTACCGGACGCCGCGTAGTAGCATTTTATACGCAGAAGGATATTGATCTTTGGGAGGATTGCTGCGCCCGTGCAATAGTTGCTGCCGGCGGCACAAAAAAGGACGTATGTCAGGTCGCTTACGGCTACGGATTGTTTACGGGGGGGCCCGGACTCAACGGCGGTTCACATAAAGTCGGATGCCTGACGCTTCCGCTCTCGTCCGGTAATACCGAGCGCCAGATTCAGTTTATGACAGATCTTCAGGCAACAATTCTTTGTTGCACTCCATCCTATGCGGCATACATAGGCGAAAGCTTAAGGGAGATGGGATACGGCCCTGATGATATTCCGTTGAAGGCGGGCATCTTCGGAGCAGAGCCCTGGACGGAAGAGATGCGCCAAGGCATCGAAAAAACACTTGGTATAAAGGCATACGATATTTACGGTCTTACTGAAACAAGCGGTCCCGGCGTTTCATTTGAATGCTCAGAGCAGACCGGAATGCACGTCAATGAGGACCATTTCTATGCAGAAATTATTGATCCCGATACGGGAGAGGTTCTTCAGGAGGGCAGCCGAGGGGAGCTTGTGTTCACATCTCTTGATAAGGAGGCTTTTCCGCTTCTTCGTTACCGCACCCGTGACATCTGCGTTCTCTCACGTAAAAAGTGCTCCTGCGGACGCACGCTGATTAAGATGGCAAAGCCTATGGGCAGAACCGACGACATGATGATTATTCGCGGTGTCAATGTGTTCCCAAGTCAGATTGAAACCGTTCTTTTGAATGAAGGATATGAACCTAACTATCAGATAATTGTTGATCGCGTCAAAAATAACGACACCTTTGATGTCAACGTCGAAATGACTCCCGAAAAGTTTACCGACAAGGTGGGCGAGGTTATGGCGATGGAAAAATCCCTTGCAGGTGCATTAAAGACTATGCTTGGCATTAATCCGTCAGTACATCTTGTTCCGCCTAAGACTATTGCTCGTAGCGAGGGCAAGGCGGTTCGTGTAATCGACAAACGTAAATTGATTTGAATTTGAAAGGAGTAACGAACATGGCAATCAAGCAATTAACCGTTTTTATTCAGAATAAGAAAGGTACTGTCGTTTCTGTTACCGACATTCTTTCTAAAAACAATATCAATCTCAGAGCTCTTTCCGTTGCGGAAACGCAGGATTTCGGTATGCTTCGTCTTATTGTAAACGATGAAATGACAGCCGAGAGGGTTCTTCTTGAAAACGGATATCTTATCAAGGTCATCGACGTTGTCGGTGTTAAGATAAGTGATGAACCTGGAAAACTTACAGAGGCGCTCGACGTTCTTGACAAATCAGATATAAACGTTGAATATCTTTATGCGTTTATGGCACGTACCGAAAAGCATGCGTACGTTGTTCTTCGCGTAGAGAATAATGAGATTGCGGAAAAGAAGCTTACCGATGCAGGCTTTAAGATGATAACCGAAGCGGATATCAACAAACTGTAAAGTATTATAATGCGATGGGGTAATGAGATGTTTATTATCCCACCGCAGATTAATGAAAACATTAAGTAAAGAGGAGCGGCAGTCATGAAAAAGCATGGATTCTATTATTGTTTTTATTATTTTGCAAGCGACTGCCCGTATTTTGTTCTCCTGAAGGAATAAAGTTCCTTTAAAAAGCAAAACGGACAGTCCGCATTCACCGTGTTTTCAACATAGGATGCGGACTGTTGTTTTAAAATCATAACAACCGATCGCAAAAGAGGTATATATCATGCAAATGAATTTTCACAGAAAACTTCCTATTCCCAAGGAGGTAAAAGAGGAATATCCCTTGACCGAACGAATGGCAGAGATAAAGGCGGAGCGCGATGAAAGCATTCGCGCCGTATTTGACGGCAGATCGGATAAGTTTATTCTTGTCATCGGTCCTTGTTCAGCTGATCACAGCGAACCTGTTCTTGAATATATTTCCCGTCTTCGAAGGATTGAAGAGCAGGTATCGGACAAAATTATCATTATTCCTCGCATCTATACAAACAAGCCGAGAACAACGGGGCAGGGGTATAAGGGTATGCTCCATCAGCCCGATCCCGACGCCAAGCCGGATATGTATAAAGGAATAGTTGCTATAAGAGAGCTTCACTTGAAGGCTCTGCGCGACTATGATTTCTCATGTGCGGACGAAATGCTTTATCCTGAAAACTACCGTTATCTTTCGGATTTGCTCTCCTACGTTGCTGTTGGCGCAAGATCTGTGGAAAATCAGCAGCATAGACTTACTGCAAGCGGTATAGGTGCGCCCGTTGGAATGAAAAATCCCACTGGAGGAGATCTCGGTGTTATGATGAATTCCATTGTTGCGGCGCAGTCAAGCCATACCTTCATTTATCGCGGTTGGGAGGTAACGAGCGACGGCAACCCATATGCTCACGCTATTCTTCGCGGATATATCGACTATGCAGGAAGAAACGTTTCAAATTATCACTACGAGGATCTTCTCAGGGTGGAAGAGCTCTACGAGAAATCCAACCTTACAAACCCCTCCGTTATAGTTGATACCAATCATAACAACTCGGGTAAAAAATATCTTGAACAGATACGTATTGCCAAGGATATCGTTTACAGCCGTAATCAGAATTCAGATATCAAACGTCTTGTTAAGGGACTTATGATTGAAAGCTATATTGAAGACGGAGCGCAGAGCGTCGGAGAGCATATTTTCGGAAAATCTATTACCGACCCTTGTCTTGGTTGGGAGAAAACCGAAAAATTAATCCTCGATCTTGCAGACAAACTTTAATTTTCAGAGGACAGCCATGATAGTAGATGTAAGCAAAAAAATACTCATAGTCGGTCTTGGACTTTTGGGCGGAAGCTATGCCAGAGGACTAAGGCGATTTGGCTTTCATATCAGCGCAATCACAAAAGAGCAAAGCTCAATAGACTATGCTATCAAAGAAAAAATAATTGACGAGGGCTCAACAGAGCTTGATGAAAAAATCATTGGTGAAGCCGATCTTGTCATATTTGCGCTCTATCCGCACATATTTGTAGAATGGATAGAGAAAAATCAGGCTCTCTTGAAAAGCGGGGCATTGATTACTGACGTAACAGGTGTAAAACGGAATATCGTATATCAGATACAGGATATGCTTCGTCCCGACGTGGAATTTATATCCGCCCACCCGATGGCGGGACGTGAGGTATCGGGGGTTGAAAACAGCACGGACAGAATGTTTATCGGTGCTAATTATATTGTGACTCCCACCAAAAAGAATACTCCCGAGGCTGTCGAAACCTGTATTGAACTTGGCAGACTTCTTGGGTTTTCGAGCGTTTCGATTCTATCTCCCGAGGAGCACGATGAAATGATAGGCTTCCTTTCTCAATTGACGCATTGTATAGCGATTACGCTTATGACCTGCAACGATAAGGAAAATATGGAGAAGTTTACAGGCGACTCCTTCCGCGATCTTACGCGTATTGCCCGTATCAATGACCTGATGTGGAGCGAGCTGTTTGTGTCGAACAAAGACGTCCTGCTCGAACAGATGAACTTGTTTATAAATAAATTCAACGAGCTTAAGGGAATGCTTGAAGCCGATGACGTTGAGGGAATGAGAAAAATGATGCAGCATTCGACCGAGCGAAGAGCTTTGTTCGATAGGAAATAAGGTGACCTAATATGATACGCAGAGCTAAAGAAAAGGATCTCCCGAAAATTGAAGATTTATTGCGGCAGGTTGATCTCGTGCATCACGTGAGTCGCCCCGATATATTTAAAATCGGACAAAAATATTCGGCAGACGAGCTTGTTTTCATAATTAGGGACGACAGCAAGCCTGTTCTCGTTTATACCGATGAAGGCGATAATGTTTTGGGATATTGCTTTTGTATTTTTCAGCAACATGTCGACCACTCGGTGTTGACCGATATAAAAACTCTTTATATAGACGATTTATGCGTGGATGAGGAGGTTCGCGGCAAGCATATCGGACGTGCGCTTTACGATGCGGCGGTTCGACTTGCCAAAGAGAGCGGATGCTATAATCTGACGCTTAACGTGTGGAGCTGCAATGCCTCAGCGATGAAATTTTATGAAAGCTGCGGTCTTGTTGCGCAAAAGGTCGGAATGGAACTTGTTCTTTATTAAAAACATGAATAAGTATAAATTTAGAGCGAAGATACCTGTTTTGAAAGTATCTCCGCTCTTTCCGTTCGATTATGCCTAAATGACATATAGCCGTTTAATAGCTTCGTAAACAGATACGGTATTATTACGGACCTGCTGTAACCGATTTCGTGTAATAACGTGTAATTGACGTTCTCGAATTGTTGACAATTTGACAGAATTGTGCTATAATTCATAAGTGCCAATTAAAACTAAATTGAGGGAAAAAATGACAAATCAAGAAATTGAGTGTCTGATTGAAAAGCAAAGAGCATTTTATAGGAGCGGCAAAACGCTTTCGGTAAGCTTTCGTACAGAGAAGCTTAAAAAGCTTTATGCTACGGTAAAAAAATATCAAACCGAAATATACGATGCGCTTAAATGCGACCTTGGCAAAAGTCAATACGAGAGCTTTATGTGCGAGGTCGGGCTTGTGCTTTGTGAGATTTCCTACTTGATAAAACATACGAAAAAATTCGCAAAAAGAAAAAGAGTGGGAACACCGCTTGCACAATTTCATTCTCACAGCTACAAGCAACCAACTCCTTACGGAAACGTGCTGATCATGAGTCCTTGGAATTATCCCTTCCTTCTTACTCTTGATCCGCTTGCTAATGCAATAGCGGCGGGTAATACGGCAATTATAAAGCCGAGTGCATACTCGCCTGCAACGAGTCGAATTATGGAAACAATTATCAATGAGTGTTTTTCTTCCGAGTACGTTGCCGTTGTAAAGGGCGGCAGAGCCGAAAATTCAGCACTTCTTGACGCAAAGTTCGATTTTGTGTTTTTTACGGGAAGCCAAACTGTTGGCAAAGAGGTGCTTCGCCGAACTGCAGAGAATCTTACTCCTGTTGTTTTAGAGCTTGGCGGCAAAAGCCCGTGCATCGTAGATGCGAGCGCAAATATAAAATTGGCAGCGAAGCGCATAGTATTTGGTAAATATATTAACTGCGGGCAAACCTGTGTTGCGCCCGATTATATCGTATGCGAAAAATCCGTTAAAGACGAATTTTTAAAAGCCGTTGCTTCGGAAATTCAAAAGCAGTACGGTGATGATCCTATTAACAGTAATGATTACGGCAAAATAATCAATCACAAGCATTTTGACCGTCTTTGCGGATTGATAACCGCGGAAAAGGTCGTAATCGGAGGCATCATAAATCCCGATACCTGTCAGATATCTCCAACCGTGATGGATAACGTAACTTATGACGATTCGGTAATGAGCGAAGAAGTTTTTGGACCGATAATGCCAATTCTCACCTTTGAGAATTTTGATGATCTCGTTGATGAGTTGAAAATCAAAGAAAAGCCGCTTGCGCTATATATTTTTTCGAGTAACAAAAAGCATATTGCGCGTGTTACGACCGAACTGTCGTACGGCGGTGGCTGTATCAACGACGTTATCATTCATCTTGCAACAAGTGAGATGGGGTTCGGCGGAGTAGGCGAGAGTGGAATGGGCAGCTATCACGGCAAGGATGGCTTTGATGCCTTTTCACATTATAAATCGATAGTTGATAAAAAGACGTGGCTCGATCTGCCAATGCGGTATCAGCCATATAAAAGCAAATTCTATGAAAAACTCTTGCACATTTTCTTAAGATGAGTTTGGAGAAAAATGATGGAAAACAGACTTTGGCAAAACGAATACCGTTTGCGTGCAAGTGATTTTGATAAATATAACCGAATCAGGCTGTCGTCCGTGCTTGATCTGTTTCAGGATGCAGCCGGTCAGCACGCTGAGGTGCTTGGCGTTGGATTCGAAAAAATGCTCGAGCGCCGTTATTTGTGGGTTCTCGTAAGAATAAAATTACAGATTATATCTCAGCCGCAGCGTTACAGTAAGGTGAACGTAAAAACATGGCCACTCTCTCCTAATAGGTTTAATTACAGAAGAGAGTATTGTATTGAAAACGAATTCGGCGAAAAAATGATTATCGGCAGCTCTGAGTGGGTCGTCATAGACAGCGAACGGCGCAGACTTGTTTCCGACCCCGATTTGTATCCTTTCAGTGATAATTTCTATCCCGAAATGAATTTTGAAACAAGACTTTCGAGGGTTTATGATTTCGACGAAACCGACGTGGCGTATACCGTAACGCCGGGTTATTGCGATCTTGATCGCAATAACCACGTAAATAACACAAAGTATGCAAACTACCTTTTTGACGCAATATCTCCCGATGAAAACTTTGATATAGACATATTTCAGCTGGATTTTCGCAAAGAGATTATGCAAGGGGGCAAAATATACGTTTATTACGTAAAGGACGGCTCGCAAATTCTTGCCAAAGGGCAGAACGAAAAAGGCGAGGTTATGTTTGCTTCTTTTCTAAAGACAAAATGAATTTTACCGCAATAAAGGGTGGAATAACATTATGAGCGTAAATGTAAAAAATATAAACTCCGATTTCTGTATCTTATCCGCTACAAGCGTAGATATAGTTGAGGTGCAGACGAAAAAGGATTTGTGGAAATGGGTAAGATTTCCTAATTACCTCTACAGGAGAAACAAATCCTTCGTTCCGTTTTTGGAGAATGATGAATTTGACAGCTTTTCCGGACTGATAGAAAAAAATCCCGCGTATGAATTTTGTGAAACCAAGCTTTTTTTAGCGTATAATAACGGCGAGGTTGTCGGCAGAATTGCGGGTCTTATCAATCACGCTTACAATAAAAAATGGAATAAAAACACCGTTCGCTTCACCCGTTTTGATTTTATTGATGACTACGGCGTTTCGTCCGCTCTTTTTGAAAGCGTTGTAAAATGGGGCAAGGAGCGCTCTTATACCGAGATTATGGGGCCTATCGGATTTACCGATTTGGATCACGAGGGTATGCTCGTCGAGGGATTTGACGAATTAAATATGTCTTTGACCTTTTATAATTTTCCTTATTACGCAACGCATATGGAGCGTCTGGGGCTAAAAAAGGATATCGATTGGATAGAGTATCAAATTAAGGTTCCCTCCGAGCCGATAGCGCGCTTTGACAGAATAATTAAGCATGTTTCGGAAGGCGGAAAATACGAAGCCGTAACCTACAATAGCAGAAAAGTTCTCTACAAGGAAGCCTTTGAAGCCTTTGAATTAATTGACAAGGCTTACTCGAAACTGTACGGAACGGTTCCTTTGACTTATGACGTAGTTAAAAAAACTATCGACGATTTTATTCCGCTCGTTAATTTAAAGTATATTTGCGCAGTTAAAGACGAAAACGGTAAAATCGTTGCCTTTGGAGTTATGATTCCGTCTATTGCAAAGGCACTAAAAAAATCCAACGGCAGAATTTTTCCGTTTGGTATTTTCAGAATGCTGCGGGCACTGCAATACAGAAACGACACGCTTGAAATGTTTCTTATTGCGGTTGAGCCAACATTGCAATCACAAGGTATACCCGTGTTGATAATAAACACGCTTCTTGAAAAACTTATCGAAAATAAGGTTAAGTTTTGTGAAACGGGTCCGATGCTTGAATCAAACGGCGCGGTGCACAGTCTTTGGAGCTCTTTTGAAAAAAGACAGCATAAGCGCCGCCGCTGTTACGTTAAGGAAATTTAAATTCGCCGTGCGGTAGCAGAATGGGGAGAAATTATGAAAAACAGCAGTAAATACTTTAAAAATACAGAATGTGAATATTTTCCTTGCCACAAGGTTGAGGGTGACTACTTTAATTGTATGTTTTGCTGTTGTCCGCTTTTTGCGCTCGGAGATAAATGCGGCGGAAATTTCTTTTACATAGAGGGTGGAATCAAGGATTGCTCCGCCTGCACGGTTCCGCATACTGAAGGCGGATATGAAAAAATATCCTCAAAGCTACGCGCTGTGTCCGAGCTTGCAAAGGCAAATCGCACGAAATCCGATTGAAAATAAAATAGCTGAGCCACAAAATCGGGTTCAGCTGTTTTTTGCCGTTTAGTTTTTTTGAAAATTCTCAAGCATTGAGAGAAAATAGGTTATCGCAAGAAGATCCGCGCAGCCGCCCGGAGAGAGATTTTTTGCAGTAAAATCGGCATCCATGGCTCGTATATCCTCAAAGCTTGGCTCTTCGGCGGCAGTAATTGAGTGTGCAATTGCACGCGCGTAGAGTACGCCGTCTTTTCCGCCTCTGTTATAAAGACTGGTATCAAACACGTTTGCGATAAGGTGAAGAAGGGTAATTACTCCGGCGTCGTTTTCGCTTTTTCCTTTTTCAATCTCAGCGTGATAGACGGGAAGTGCAATTTTTCTGACTGACGGAAATCCCGCGGCTGCCTCTCCTCTTATACCTCGTTCACCAAGTTCAAGAAAAGCTCTGCCGCCTGCGGTAGCTCCGTTCATTTTTTTGAAATCCGATTCGATACCGTCACGGCATATATTCGAAGCTTCGGAAAGAATAAGGTCTGTATTCGGCATGTAACCGTCGCAATTCATAAGTCTGCCGACAGCAGCGGCAATGATACCCATTGAGAATATAATCCCTTTATGAGTATTCACACCGCACGTTGCTTCGAGCATTACGTCCTCTGCATTCATTCCGAGTTTGCGCAGAGCAAAAAAAAGCTCGTTACAACTTTGACTTCTGCATTTAGATCCAAGCATTACGCATTCTTTAAAATAAGGCAGGAGCGCATCGGCGCTTATTTCGAAGGTTGAGACGTCCATATTCGAGTGGCTTCCGCGGCTTACGGGGTCAACGAGTCCGGGCTTTGGCTCGGTGTAAACCTCGTGAAGAAGGCTTTCTTTAATGAGGTTGGCAACATGTCCGCAATCAATCGGCAAGAAAAAATCCTTTATCATTTTTTCGGTAATACCGACAATCTCGGAAAGGGGATGAAGTCTGCCGGCGGCACAAGCTTTGCCGGATGCTCCGCAAACTATGCATCCGCGCTCTGTCGGGCGGCTCATTCTTTCGCCTTGACCGCTTATCACGTCCATGTCAAAGAGCCTGCCAATTGGATGGGTGTCTTCAATTTCTACAAGCTTTGATTTTAACTCGCTTTCGTCGCATTTGACGGAATAAATCAAAAACGGCCCGCACTTAGTATGCGATTCAAACTTTTCTGCCACGAAATAACGACCCACAATGCTGTTTATCTGCTTTGCTCCTTCGAAAAATGCCCGTTCTATAAGCGGTGAGGTCTTGACTGGCCCAGCTATATTCATTGTAAATGAAATCAGGGGTAAGCCGTGTTTTTTTATCATTTCTTTCTGCCTAAGTGCGCGTTCTTCACGCGCATCCAAAAGCTCTGCAAGTGTGATTTGTATAGCTCTTTCCCCCCCTTCTTTAAAAGTATATTAAACGAGATCGGATTGCTTTTTTTGCTGCTCGTCAAGCTTTGCGAGATTTGTCAGCGCATCCTCGCCAACGCATCCGACAAGCAGATATCGGTTGGTGAAACGCTCGTAAATAAAGTGATCCAAAAGATGAAAATTTTTAATCATACCCGTGCTTGAAACGTGAATACGCGGTCCCGTGCAGGTATGGAGCTTGTCGCCGATAAGAACGTGATGATTGTCTGCGTAGGTAATCGGAAGATCATTTTCTATAAGCGCGTTGACCTTTCTTTCAAGCTCGGTAATATCGAACCTTGGTTGTTTGTCGGGAAACGCGATGACGAAACCGTGTCTTACGTCACCGTGCTCGCATCTTGCAAGATCCTCAGGGGGCATACAGTATTCGCACAGATCCTCTGCCGTATGCGCCATAAGACGATACGGTAAAGAGGAGTATACGGCTTCGCGTAATTCTTCCGGCTCAGGACCGAATATGGTTGGTCTTGCTATAAGAATTTGTTCGCCCGTTCCGATAAGAAGATTTGCGTTTATACCGAGAAACGGATATATCAGATCAAAATGCTCAACTATAACACGTTTGCCGTTGGTAAGCGCTTCTTTTATCGCTTCGGCAAGAACGCTCATTTGAACGAATCCGTTTTCAAATCTTATATCCACGTGATAGGTGTGCGGCGAGAAAAATCTGCTCATACCGTTTCCTTGGTCAAGAAGGGGCAGTGGTCGAACGTAAACACCGTCATCGTCGTTAGTCAGCTCTACACCCGGAAACATACCGCGTATAAGCGCACTTTTTCCCGAGCCTGCCTCGCCGATGATTCCTATCAGCTTGTCAAACGGAGATAGATAGCTTTGAGCTATCTGCATACCAAGTGATAGCAAGCGCTTGTTTCCGCGCGGAGCAAAATAGCTGCTGAGTATATGGCTTTCCTGTCTTTCTGTCATTCTTTTCTCCTTATAATACTATACGTAATCTTTTTTGAGAAGATAGTCAAGCGTAGTCTTTGGAATAAGATTCGATAATCCTTCGGTATCGCCTTTTTTTATCTTTTCTCGCACGTCGCTTGCACTTATCGGCTTGCCGTCATGGCAAACGCGTTCAATTTCGCAAACCGAAATTCCGCATTTCGGAAGCACTTTTTTTAATTCGGCGTTATACATTGCCGTTAGAGGTGAGGTTGGTTCGGTTCCGACGTAGCGTCTTGTAATACTAAGTCTCGGAGCAAGACGGCGGCAGAAAATTTCCACGTCGACCTCGCACGCGGCAGTTGACGCCGTGTCTCTGTTCTTTAAAAAATAGGTAGGGAAGGTTGCTGAGGAGATAATATAGTGGGAACCGGGAAGAACCGTAACGTTAGGCATATCCTGCGTACCGAGCTTCACCATTTCGATTCTGTCCTCGGCTGAAAATTCGCTCTTATCTTCGGACAGAACGAAAACGAATACTCTCTCGCATTCTTCTGCAGCTCTTTTAATTAGAGCCTTGTGACCGTTTGTGAATGGATTGCAGTTCATAATTATCGCACCGATCTCGCCGGGCTGTGAAAAGTTCGGGAGAGAGTCGAGAAAGTCTTGTATTCCGCCCCTTACGTTTTCCATAAACAGAACGTTATCGGTCTGTGCAACCTCGTAGAAGAAGAGATTTTCAAAAGTATATCTGTTCTCAGGCTTCGTGTATAAAAACAGATGGCTGTATCCCAAGTCAAAAGCATCGCGTCTGAGCTCGGTGAGAAGCGTTGCGGTAATATCCTCGCCTCTGCGGTTTTTATCAACGGCGATAAACTTGAGGACGCATCCGTCTCTGCCGCCCGTCGCGATAAGCCTTCCTTCGTCATAGACGAGAAGGGTTCGCTCGGCAGGCTTGTCTGCAGTGAGCCCTGCGGATTCTATAAGATCGCGCCAGGCTTCAAGCTCTTTTTCGTTAAGATTGGTTTTAATTTCAAAATTCATGTAGGAAACCTCATAGTTTTTATAAGACTTTACGCGACCAAATAGGTTGAAATTTATTACATCAAGGTTTTTTGTCGATAAACTTTGACATTATTATACTATAGGTTGGTGCGAAAAAAAAGAGAAAAACGAAAAAATTATTTAAATTTCAAAAAATATTGCTTTTCCATACGGGATATTGTATAATAAAAAATACAATCGTATGATCGAAACTTGTGTTAAAAGGAGTTTGAAGGTGATTATATTAAAAAAAGCAACCGCAGGTACAATGGAATCGAGCGATGCTTACGTTGAAATTAAGCCGGATAGCGAAATAAATATCCAAATCGAGTCCGTGGTTGAAAAACAGTTCGGAGAAAAAATAGAGTGCGCCGTGCGAGAGGTGCTTTCGGAATGCGAAGTAAAAGCAGCTTCGGTGCGCGTTGTTGACAGAGGCGCTCTTGAATGCGTTATCCGCGCAAGAGTGGAAACGGCTATAAACAGAGGCGGAGGTGAAGCCTGATGTATCGCAGTCTTTTGTTTTTACCGGGTAACAACCCCAACATGCTTATAAATGCGGGATTTCTCGGAGCTGATGCGGTCATATTTGATCTAGAGGATGCCGTATCGCCCGCTGAGAAGGATGCTGCGCGGATTCTCGTGCGCAACACTATGAAGTATACGGAGCTTCAATGCGGCAGGATAGTCAGAATAAATTCAACAGATACGGAATATTGGCACAAGGATATCGACGCCGTTCTTCCTCTATGCCCCAATTTTATTCTTTTACCGAAAACCGCAACCGCAGACGACGTTCTCACGGTTGATAAATATATGAGCGAGGTTGAAAAGAATTTTGGAATCCGACAAGGCTCCGTCGGAATCATCGCTCTTATCGAAACGGCTATCGGCGTTGAAAACTCCTTTGCGATTGCAACGGCATCAAAAAGAGTTCACGGCCTTTTTCTCGGCGCAGAGGATTTGACAGCCGACCTTCAATGCAAACGCACCCGCGGCGGCAGGGAAATCGAATACGCCCGCACACGTCTTGTCGTGGCGGCGCGCGCGGCAGGGGTTGACGTTTACGATACTCCGTTTACTGACGTTAACGACGACGTTGGAATAGCCGAAGATGCAGAGCTTGCAAAATCACTCGGATTTACGGGAAAAGCATCGATTTCACCGAGGCACGTTGACGTTATCAATAACGTATTTTCACCGTCACTTGATGAAATAGAGTATGCGTACGAGGTAATCGATGCTATAAAACGCGCAAAGGCAGAGGGTAAGGGAGCAATCTCTCTTCGCGGAAAAATGATAGACGCGCCCATCGTTGCAAGGGCGGAACGCACAATTGCCATGGCGTGCGCGCTTGGAATCGAAAGGAGGGGTTAACGTGAATAAGCTTGTCAGTTCACTTAAGGAGGCAATAAAGCTCTCGGGACTTAAGGACGGAATGACCGTGTCCTTTCATCATCATCTCAGAAACGGCGATTTCGTTCTGAACGCTGTTATGGAAGAGATTGCCGAGCTTGGAATACGTAATCTTAAACTGAACGCCAGCTCGCTTTTCGATACTCACGCCCCTCTTATTAAGCATATTAAAAACGGCGTGGTAAGAGATGTTTGCGCCGACTATATAGGCGCTGGACTCGGAAGGGCAATTTCCGAGGGAATTCTCTATAATCCCGTGAAATTTTATACCCACGGCGGACGTCCGCACAGTATAATAGAAGGTAGAGAAGAGATTGACGTTGCCTTTATTGCCGCGCCTACGGCAGACGTTATGGGTAACTCTTCGGGCAAGTACGGCAAATCAGCCTGCGGAAGCCTCGGTTACGCCTTTGCGGATGCTATGTATGCAAAGCGCGTAGTGGTTATTACCGATAATCTCGTACCGTATCCCCTTGCGGATTTTTCAATATCCGAGGATTACGTTGATTACGTGGTGACTCTTGACGCGATTGGTGATCCTGCAGGAATCGTTTCGGGAACGACGAAGATAACGAGAGATCCCGTAGGTCTTGTAATGGCCTCGTATGCCGCGAAGGCGATTGACGCGTCGGGACTGCTGAAAAACGGATTTTCATTTCAGACGGGCGCGGGCGGCGCTTCTCTTGCTGCGGCAAAATTCCTTAAGGAAATTATGATCAAGAAGAAGGTAAAGGGAAGTTTCGGACTCGGCGGTATCACCGGCTATATGGTAGATATGCTAAGGTCGGGTTGCTTTGAGGCACTTCTTGACGTTCAGTGCTTTGACCTTGATGCCGTAGAGTCTATACGCACCGACCCGAGACACAGAGAAATATCGGCTATGCAGTATGCATCTCCGGGCGCAAAGAGTGCAGCCGTTGACTCACTTGACGTTGTTATACTCGGCGCAACCGAGATTGATACCGATTTTAACGTTAACGTGCATACCGATTCAAACGGTTATATTATGGGCGGCTCGGGCGGACACAGTGATACCGCCGCAGGCTCAAAGCTTTGTATGATAATAGCGCCTATGTTTCGCGCAAGACTTCCTATCGTTACCGAGCGCGTTAACTGTATATCAACTCCCGGAGAAAATATTGACGTTCTCGTTACGCAGGGCGGAATAGCCGTCAATCCGAGAAGAACCGATCTTATTGATAGGTTTAAGGATGCAAGGCTTCCCGTGATTGATATAAACGATTTGAAGGCAAAGACCGAGCTTATCACGGGCAAGCCGAAAAAGCTTGTCAGGGAAGATCGCGTTGTTGCCGAGGTTATCGGCAGAGAGGGAAATCTGCTTGACAAAATTTACAGTGTAAAATAGATAATATTACGGAGAATTTAAACAATGAGAGAATTAAACGCGGCACGCATCACCGATGCGGTGAGAAGGCTGTGCATCTCTGCGAATTGCCACCTTACCGACGACGTAAAATCCTGCATACGCGGGTGCCGTAATAATGAAGAGTGGCAGAGTGCCAGGGAAATACTCGATAGAATAATCGAAAATTTTGAGATTGCCGATGAAAACGACGTGCCTGTTTGTCAGGATACGGGTGTTGCCTGCGTTTTCCTTAAGCTCGGACAGGATTTACATATTAACGGTGATCTTTATGAAGCCGTCAACGAGGGTGTAAGACAGGGATATAGCGAGGGATATTTAAGAAAAAGCGTCGTTCGCGACCCTCTTGACAGAGTTAATACGGGTGACAATACCCCCGCTATGATATACTGTGATATAGTTTCGGGGGAAAAGCTTGAGATAACCGTTGCTCCGAAGGGCTTTGGAAGCGAAAATATGAGCAGAATCGCCATGCTTCGCCCATCCGACGGAGTTGAGGGAGTCAAGAAATTCGTTATTAATACGGTGGAAGAAGCGGGACCTAATCCGTGCCCTCCGATAGTCGTAGGAGTCGGTATCGGAGGAACCTTTGATAAGGCTGCGTATCTTGCAAAAAGAGCGCTTCTTCGTCCGCTCGGCGAGCATAACGGAAATCCTTATTATGAGGATCTTGAAAAAGAGCTTCTTGAAGAGATAAATAAGCTTGGCATTGGTCCGCAGGGATTTGGAGGAAAAACAACCGCTCTTGCCGTCAATATTGAAACGATGCCCACCCACATAGCCGGGATGCCCGTGGCAGTCAATATCAATTGCCACGTTACAAGGCATAAAACGGAGGTGCTCTGATGTCAATTTCAATAAAAACGCCCCTCACGCGCGATGAGGCGAGAAAGCTCAAAGCGGGTGACAGCTGTCTTATTTCGGGAATTATTTATACCGCGCGCGACGCTGCGCATAAAAGACTTTGCGAGCTCGTCGCTCAAAATAAAGAGCTTCCTATCGATGTAAAGAACAGTATAATTTATTTCGTCGGTCCAACTCCCGCAAAGCCCGGTCAGACGATAGGCTCAGCAGGACCGACAACCTCATATCGCATGGATGCGTATAGCCCAACGCTTATTAAAAAAGGTCAAACGGCAATGATAGGCAAGGGTAAAAGAGGTGCTGAGGTTGTTGCCGCAATGAAGGAGCACGGCGCCGTTTATTTCGGCGCGATAGGCGGATGCGGCGCATTACTCAGTAAATGCATCAAAAAGGCAGAGGTGGTTGCATACGACGACCTTGGTGCAGAGGCAATAAGACGTCTTGAGGTTGAGGATTTTCCCGTTATCGTAATTATCGATTCCGAGGGGAATAACCTATATGAAACCGGCAGAGAACTCTATCTTAAATCATTGAATAAATAAAGAAATGCAGGCTGATTATCCCCAATGAAAACGGGTAAATCAGCCTGCATTTCTTTATTTAAAAAATAATCTTTTTAATTTTGAAATTATGCCTTGACATTTACAAAGCAATGGTGTATTATATAGGTGCGTAAAATTGTATTTTTTTTAGTACAATCTTGGTTCTTGTATTTTGCCAAGAAGGAATAAGAGGTGTTTTGGGATGAAAAAAAAGAAGGTACTGGTTATAGGAGTTATTGGTGCAGACGTTCACGCCGTCGGTAACAAGATCCTCTATCACGCTTTCACGCAGGCGGGATTTGAGGTTGTAAACCTTGGTGTAATGGTTGCACAGGAAGAATATATTGCCGCCGCAATAGAGTCGGATGCCGATGCGATAGTCGTTTCCTCGCTTTACGGACAGGGTGAGCTTGACTGCCGCGGTCTGCGCGAAAAATGCGACGAGGCGGGACTCAAGGGTATTCCCCTTGTAGTTGGCGGAAACATAGTCATAGGCAAACAGAAGTTCGAAGAAGTGGAGCAACGTTTTAAAGCGATGGGATTTGACCGCGCTTTCCCACCCGGAACTACTCCGGAAACTACTATAGAGGCTCTGCGCGAACTATTGCATATGGGCGGTAACGAATAGTGAAAAATATATTGCTGATAGATTTCGGCAGTACTTATACCAAGCTTACGGCAGTCGACGTGGATGCAGAGCAAATAATCGGCACGGCATCGGCGTTTACTACCGTAGAAACCGACGTCAACGACGGACTTCGAAAAGGGCTTTCTCTTCTTGAAAAGAGAATCGGTAAGAGGGAATATGAGGCGTGCTATGCCTGCTCGTCAGCCGCAGGCGGTCTAAGAATGATAACCAGCGGTCTTGTTCCCGAGCTGACGGGCGAGGCGGCGAAGCTTGCAAGTCTCGGAGCGGGCGCAAAGGTGGTCGGTATATATGCCTTTCAGATTACCGATGATGATGCCGAAGAGATAAAAAAATCCAAGCCTGATATTTTTCTGCTCGTTGGCGGAACCGACGGCGGAAATACCGAATGTATTCTGCACAACGCAAAAATGCTGGCGGCGATAAAGCCGGATTTTCCGATTATAATTGCCGGCAATCGCACCGCATCCCGCGAATGTGAAAAAATACTCGAAGGGTGTGAGACTTACGTCTGCCCTAACGTAATGCCGAAATTCGGCGTTTTGAATATTGCGCCGACTCAGCAAAAAATACGCGAAATTTTTCTTGAACGTATAATTGAGGCAAAGGGACTCAGTCGCGCATCGGAGCTTCTTACCGATATAATGATGCCCACTCCGTCAGCCGTTCTCGCGGCAACCGAGTTGCTTGCGAAGGGATACGGAGACGAGCTTGGAATAGGCGAGCTTATCGCGCTTGACGTGGGCGGTGCAACGACCGACGTTTATTCGATAGCCGATGGTATGCCAGAGCATATGAATACCGTTTATAAGGGACTGCCGGAGCCGTATGCTAAACGCACGGTCGAGGGTGATATCGGTATGCGATATAGTATTTACGGCATAATTGAGTCGGCAGGCATTGATAAGATTGCGTCTTTATCGGGGCTTGGTACAGAGCGCGTAAAAATTCTCGTAGACGAGCTGTCAGCCAATAAAGAGAGGATTCCCGGCGGCGACCCGGAGCTTGAGGCTCTTGATTTTGCACTGGCTTCATCCGCAATTGAAGAGGCTGTTACAAGACATGCGGGAACTATACAGGAAACCTACACAATGATGGGTCAAACCTTCGTTCAGGAAGGAAAAAATCTGACACAGGTAAAGAAAATAGTTATTACAGGCGGAAGCCTGATACATACGAAAAGGACGGGGGAGATTGCATCGGCAGCACTCTATTCACCGTCGCATCCCGAATCTCTGCGACCTAAAGAAGCCGAGGTTCTGGTAGACAAACAATACATTCTTGCCGCAATGGGTCTGCTTAGCTTGCATTATCCGATGGCGGCAATCAGAATAATGAAAAAGGAGCTTTCTCAATATGGATATACAGAATAAGCGTTTATCCGACGAAGAATTTTATAGGCAGCGCGCCGAGGTGCTTTCACAGTGGCACACGGGTAAGGACGTAGATCTTGAAGAAGCGGTTGCATATCACAAAGCGATGCCCGAGAACAGAAAGTTCTCTAAAAAACTGCTCGATGCAAAGCGAGAGCGACGTACTCTTATACAGCCTCGCGCGGGAGTTCCCGTTATTGAAGAGCATATAAAGCTTATGCAATATCTTGAAAAGAACGGCGAGGCTGATCTGCTTCCGTCAACGATTGACAGCTATACCCGTCAGAACAGGTATGAAGAAGCCGAAGGCGGCATTTCCGAATCTATTCGTCTCGGAAGAGCTATGCTCAACGGATTTCCCGCGGTTAACCACGGAGTTGCAAATTGCAGAAGAGTTATAGAAAGCGTCAACGTTCCCATGCAGGTCCGTCACGGAACGCCCGATGCAAGACTTCTTACCGAAATAACTCTTGCAGGCGGATTTACAAGCTACGAGGGCGGCGGTATTTCATACAATCTTCCTTACTGTAAGAATATTCCCATGGAGCGCACGATACGCGACTGGCAGTACACGGACAGACTCGTCGGCATCTACGAGGAAATGGGCGTTTCAATAAACCGTGAGCCTTTCGGTCCGCTTACGGGTACGCTTGTTCCGCCGTGCATTTCTCACTCGGTAGCTATAATAGAAGCGCTTCTTGCAGCGGAGCAGGGAGTCAAGAATATTACCGTAGGCTACGGACAGTGCGGAAATCTCGTGCAGGACGTTGCCGCAATCAGAACTCTTGAGGAGCTTACCGACGAGTATCTGAAGAAATACGGATACGGTGATGTTGATGTTACGACGGTTCTCCATCAGTGGATGGGCGGATTTCCCGCGGACGAAGCAATGGCGTTCGGCGTTATTTCGTTCGGCAGCCTTATTGCAGCACTTTCGAAAGCAACGAAGGTTATCGTTAAAACGCCTCACGAGGCGGTTGGTATTCCTACTATGGAAGCAAACGCAGAGGGATTGCGCTGTACGAAGCAGGTTGTTAATATGCTTTACGACCAGACCTTCGAAACCGATAGCCTTGAAATTGAAAAGGAGATTATCCGCAAGGAAACGCGTGCTATCGTCGACAAGTGCTTCGAGCTTGGCAACGGTGACATTGCCGTAGGCGCCTGCCGCGGAGTTGAAGCGGGCGTTATAGACGTTCCGTTTGCGCCCTGCCGTGCAAATGCAGGTCTTATGCTTCCTTGCCGTGACAATAACGGCGCGGTACGTATTCTTGAACGCGGTAATATTCCGTTTACGCAGGAGCTTATTGATTTTCATCGTGAAAAGATCGACGAGCGCGCTGTCAAGGAAGGCAGAAAGGCGTCCTTCCAAATGGTAGTTGATGACGTTTATGCTATCGGCAAGGGCAGACTTGTCGGCAGACCCAAATATTGATATTTTGATTATAGGAGTACATAAAAAATGAAAATCGTTAACGTTGTTTGTTCAGCCGGACGAACCGGCTTCTATTTCGACGACCAGCGCGCTATTAAGGGCGGAGCTGCTCACGACGGAGTATTCTACGTCGGAGCGCCCGTAACCGAGGGCTTCCGCGCCGTTCGTCAGGCTGGTGAATCCATCTCCGTTATGATAGTTCTCGAGGACGGTCAGGTAGCTTACGGCGACTGTGCGGCAGTTCAGTATTCGGGGGCAGGCGGACGCGATCCTCTCTTTCTTGCCGAGGAATTTATTCCCCTTATCGATAAGTATATAAAGCCCGAGCTTGTCGGACGCGAGGCGGACAATTTCCGTGAGCTTGCAAAAATGATGGAATCCATTAAGATTGACGGAAAAAGACTTCATACCGCTATTCGCTACGGTTTATCGCAGGCACTTCTTGACGCCGTTGCAAAGGCAACTGGCAGAATTATGTGCGAGGTAGTTGCCGATGAATACGGTTGTACCGTTTCCGAGACTCCCGTTGCTATTTTTACTCAGTCGGGTGACGACCGTTACGATAACGCAGATAAAATGATAATCAAAGAGGCGCAGGTATTGCCTCACGCGCTCATAAATCACGTTGAAACGAAATTCGGTAAAAACGGTGAGCTTCTTGCCGATTACGTTGCATGGCTTCGCGACCGTATACTCGAAAACCGCGCAAACAGCAGTTATATGCCGGCTATGCACATGGACGTCTACGGAACTATCGGAGCAGTTTACGGAAACAACAATTACGTTGCAATGGCAGACTATATCGAAAAACTCGGAGAGATAGCAAAGCCGTTTAAGCTTCATATTGAAGGACCTATGGATTGCGACAGCACGAGAGAAGCGCAGATAGAAGCTCTTGCAGGACTTACCGCAGAGCTTGACAAGCGCGGATGCGACGTTAAACTCGTAGCTGACGAATGGTGTAACACTCTTGAAGATATTAAGCTTTTTGCCGACAATAAGGCGGGTCATATGATCCAGATCAAGACTCCCGACCTCGGCGGAATAAACAACACTATCGAAGCAGTGCTTTACTGTAAGGAAAAGGGAATCGGAGCATATCAGGGCGGAACCTGTAATGAAACAGACCGCTCAGCACAGGTGTGCGTGCATTGCGCAATGGCAACGAAGCCCGATCAGATTCTTGCAAAACCCGGTATGGGTGTTGACGAGGGCTATATG
>SVRU01000106.1 GCA_015064665.1 Oscillospiraceae bacterium | reverse complement strand
GATATGCTTATGCTCGTCAAGATAAAAATCGTTTGCCGTTATGAAGCCCGCAACCTTATCAAAGGACTCGGGATTGATTATAAGAGAGCCGAGCAACGCCTGCTCCGCCTCAATGCTTACCGGCATTTGTTTTACAATGCTGCTATTATCCATTTTTATTCCCGTCAGACTTTCAGTCGTGTACTTTTACTATAAATTTTGCGCTTACGTCCTGATAGAGCTTGATTTCAACCTCATAATTTCCGTACGCCTTAATTGATTCCTTGAGGTTAATTTTTCTCTTATCAACTTCGGCATTTATAAGCTTTGAGAGACTTTCGGCTATATCCTTAGAGGTGACCGAGCCGTAAAGCCTTCCGTCAGCGCCGTGACCCATTACGATATCAACCGAGGTTTCCTTGATTTTATCGGCAAGAGCCTGCGCCGCCTTTCTCTCCTCGCTGATTTTGTACTGCTTGGACTCTTCCTTACTCTTGAGCTCACTCGTCGCTTTTGCATCAGCGGGAATGGCTTTTTTCTGCGGGAAAAGGAAGTTGCGCGCGTATCCGTCGGATACGTCAACAATCTGGTCCTTCTTTCCCTGTCCTTTTACGTCGCAAAGCAAAATAACCTTCATAATTTATCTCCTTATTTACTGTTCAAAATAGTCGTCAATTCCAAGCTTAAGCGTTTCAAGCACGTCGGTTACAGAATCCGACAAAACCTGCGCTCCCGCAACGTCAAAGTGGCCGCCGCCATGGAATTTTTCAAGTATAAGCTGTACGTTGACCTTGCCGTTGGAACGGCCGGATATGTGTATCTGCTCGCCGATGCGAACGAGGGTAAACGCCGCGTCAATACCGCGCAGAGTAAGCATTTTATCCGCCGCCTTAGAAGCGATTACGCGATAGGTTTCATCGGTTTCGCCGTCGCACGCAGAGATGGCAATATTTTCTCTGTACGTGAAAATTGCGGTATGGAAACGCGCCTCCTTGGAAAGATCCTCCGCAGAGGTTTTAAACATATTATAAACGTCGGTGGGACTTGCGCCCGCGCCTCTTAAGTACTGCGCCGCACCAAAGGTACGCGTTCCCGTGCTTCTTGTAAACTGCTTCGTATCGAGAAGGATACCCGAGAGAAGCATATCGGCAACCTCTTTCAAAAGGTTTTGCGAGCTTATAGCGTTCTCAAGCATTTCGGCAACGAGCTCACACGCGCTCGACGCAGAGGGCTCGATATAGGAAAGCTTCACGGTATCGGGAAGCTTATCGATTTTTCTGTGGTGGTCGATAATTGCTACGGTATTGACCTTTTTCGCTATATCCGAGAACTGCGCGCGCTCGACAGCGTTATGGTCAACGAGAACTATAAGAGTATCCGGACCGACAAGGTCAAGTCCCTCGGCGTTGTCAACGAATATCTTGGAGTAGGTTTCGTTATCCTGCATCATTTTGATACAAGGACCAAGGTTTTTATCCCTCAAGTCGACGGCAATATTAACCTTGACTCCGCAAAGCATACACAGACGGGCAACGCCGACGGACGCGCCGAAGGAATCAAAGTCACCGTATCTGTGACCCATTATAATTACGTTATCGGCTCTCGCCATAAGCGCGGTGAGCTGATTGGTAAAGGTTCTTGAGCGTACGTTTGCTCTTTTGTAGACGGATTTCGTTCTTCCGCCGAAATATTCGGTGGTGGTTTCGGTCTTATAAACCGCCTGGTCACCGCCGCGCTGAAGTGCCATATCGATAGCTTCCCTTGCGGCAAGCTCCCTATCTCGCAACGAGCCTTTTATCCTTGAAACACCGATTGAAACGGTCAAGGACACGCTGTCACCGACTCTGGTATCTCTTATCGTATCGAGTATTGCGAATCTGTCGTTTATGCATTCATCGAGGTACTTGGAATCAAAGAACATTACGTATTTATCGTTATCATAGGATTTTATTACACCGTTGACCGACGCCGCCCAACGCTTAAGCTTGTCATCGACTACCGCCACGGCATCTCTTGACTGCTCGTGAACGTATTGCAGCATATCCTCAACGTTATCTATGGCGATGTAGGCAACGACGACTCTTTCATCGGTATATCTTTTCTCGGCTTCGGTAAGCGCGGTAACGTCGGTGAGCATTGCAAGAAAAAGCCCCTCGCCCTCTTCGCTGACCTTAAAGCCCTCAACTTTATAAAGGCGGCCGTTAACGGTTACCGTCATATCCGAGAAGGAGTCGGAATCAAATTCGCTCGAAAAAATTCTGTCGATATTTCCGCCGACCAAGGTTTCCTCGCTCGGTATAATAGCTCTCATCGAATCGTTATACCAAAGAACCGTGCCGTGAATATCAAGCGCTACGACAGGTAAAAGCGAATTTTTAATAACTATGCTTCCGTCCTCTTCAAGCAATCTGTGAATATTTTTCCTCGGAAGAAACTTGAGGTTCGATTTATGATTCATTTCAATTATCGCGACCTCAACAAGATATACGAGCGCGACAAACACCGAGGAGAAGACGGCTGAAATATTGAAAAATTCACAGAAAACCGCAAGCAAGGCAATATTTACGCAAGCGAGCGCTATACATAACGCAATTTCAAATCTTGATGCGTACGGTACGCGGAATTTGCCGAATCTTTTGTTCTTAGATGACATAGCAATCATCCTTTCATAGAAAGAAGTTAAATTGATTATTTCGTTTCACTGCTCTTTTCCGGTTTGTTCTTAATTATATTGACAACCACGCCGATATAAGACAGAATACTTAAGGCATTCGAGGAAAGCAATACGATAAGAATTACAAGAACGACGGTCGAAAAGAAGGTGCTTCTGCCCCGCGACGCAAGAAAACGGTAAAAGCTTTTTATTCCGATATAGGCGAAAACGGCTAAAAACACGGTATCAACGGCAGACAACGTATAATCGTACACACTGCCGTTAAAGCGGTTGAGCATCGTAAGCACGGAGACTATAACGTAAAAATACGCAACGGTATTCGAGGTTTTAAAATCCCAGGCGTCAAGTCCCGAGTCCTCACCGGAGTATTTAAAAACGATTTTTGAAAAAATCTTAAGTGAAAAGCCGCTGAGCGCAAACGCCAAGATAATCATTACGGGAACAGTTGACATAACGAGATCGTCAAACATTGCTTCCGCCTCAAAGGTATTGAACGCAAAAAACATCAATCCGCTTGAGGATGTTTTCTTCAGCGAGGTTATATAATCAACGAATGCCGTTCGATAGTTGAAATAAAGATTTGAATAGAATTGCTTTATAGATATATAACTGACCGAGCCGTTAAGGTCAAACGGCAGAATAATTGCCGATATCAGTATCAAAGCGGCAATCAGCAGGGTCGTCCAAAAAACCGACTCCCCTTTAGACCTCTTCTTTGACGTGCAGGTATAAATAACGGCTCCAACTAACACGTAGGATATCGCTTCAAGCGAAAAAGGTCCGCTTAAAAGAAGATTCAAGGTGAACATCACTATGGGAATCACGTAGGACAGAATACGTTTATTCGGTTTTTCATAAAGAAGAATACCGGCATAAAAAGCCGCCGCAAGCGGCAACATAAAGTAACCGAGCAAAATGCATCCGATAACGCTCAACACACAAGACACGGCAAGTCTTGTCATTGCTGAGGAATATGAGTTTTTATAATTTTGCGACAAAAGCATTTGTATCTCCCGAGCAAGAAAATAGAATTTATAACGTTTTAAAAATTCATTCTGCTCTCCTGCGGATAATTTTTCATATTATTATACCATAAATAAAATATTTTGTAAATGTATTTTAAGAATTTTTTTAAAATAATCTGTGAATAAAGCCCGGCTTCAAATTATTTGCCGAAAAACAATCATTTTAACTTCTAGTCCTTGAAATAATGAAAAAAATAGTGTAAAATAATATTATATTTACGAAAGGAGTTTATTATGGCTGCAAGACACACTCCGCAAAGTCCCGTTACCGAGCTTCCAAGTGTCGGAGCTACGCGGCAAAAACAGCTTCAAAAGCTTGGTATAAATACGTTCGAAGACCTTATATACCTATACCCAAAAGCTTATGAAAAACGCGGAAACGTAAAGCTCCTCTCGGAAATCGAGCTTGAAAAAAAAGAGGCACTCATACTGACGGTCGGAACGGAGGTTTCATCCGCCGCAATACGCCGCGGAATGACAATATCCAAGTTTAAAGCATTTGACGACAGCGGGGTATGCGAGGTTGTTTTTTTTAATTCGCCTTACGTTAAAGATATTTTTCATACGGGAGCCGTCTTTCGCTTCTTTGGAAAGGCAACGCTCGCAAAAAACAAAATTCAACTCGTGAATCCAAAATACGAGCCCATAATACCGGGCAAGGAGCTTCCGCCGCTCGTTCCGATATATCCCTTGACAGACGGTATATCTTCAAAATTCATTGATAAAATAACAAGAATCGCAATCGACTCGTCGATTGCGATGATAAACGACCCGTTGCCTGACGATATCAGAATAAAATATTCCCTGCCCGTTCTTTCATACGCGCTGAAAAACGTTCATTTTCCCGAGAGTGAAGAGGCGCTTTCAAAGGCGCTTTCACGATTGGCTTTTGACGAGATGCTAACGTTCGGAATAGGAATTTCTCTGTCATCGGGAAAACGACTTGACATCAACGGAGTAAGCTTCTCCCCCTGTGACCTTACACCGCTGACAAATCTTTTGCCGTACGAGCTGACGCGCTCTCAAAAAAACGCCGTGAACGATATTTATAAAGATACGGTAATCAAAAAAGCAGACGGAAAAATCCGCCCTATGACGAGAATTCTCGTAGGCGACGTAGGCTCGGGAAAAACGATTTGCGCGGTAATGGCTATTTATATTGCGGCAAAAAGCGGTTATCAGTCAGCGCTTATGGCTCCGACGGAAATTCTTGCAAGACAGCACTTTCAAGACGTTAAGGCTCTCTTCGAAAAGCTAAACGTAAAAACCGAGCTTTTACTCGGCTCTACTTCACAGAAAGAGAAAAAAAGAATTTATTCCGAGCTCAAAAACAACGAAATTCAGGTAATTATCGGAACTCACGCTTTGATTTCCGACAACGTGGATTTTTCGAATCTAGGACTTGTTATAACCGACGAGCAGCACCGTTTCGGCGTTGCTCAACGCGCAACGCTGAAGGATAAATCCAAAAATGCACATATGCTCGTTATGAGCGCGACCCCCATTCCAAGATCGCTTGCGCTTACAATGTACGGCGACCTTGATATTTCTAGAATCACCGAGATGCCGAAAGGACGAATGCGGGTGGATACCTTTGCGGTTGACGATAGCTACCGCGACCGATTGAATTCCTTCATATCAAAGCAGGTGGAAAAGGGTGGACAATGCTATATCGTATGCCCGTCAATAGAGCCTGCAGAGGA
>SVRU01000105.1 GCA_015064665.1 Oscillospiraceae bacterium | reverse complement strand
CCCGTTTGAGCTTGAGTATAACAATCTTCAGAGCAAAATCGACTCCGAGGAAAAAAATCTCGAAACTATATATTCCGTCCTCAACGACAAACGCCCCTTTGGACTTTCGCTTTCGGAAATGTACGGAGCGTCGTATATGATTTCAAACGGCTCCTCAGAGCACGATCTTTACGTTAAGATGCTCGAGGACAAAGAGCTTATGGCGTTAAATTATGAAGATTTGCGCGAGGCACTGTTCGTTATCAAGACGAAAAATCTTGATAAGCTCTATTACGATTTCGTTCAGGACAAGGAAAAAAATCCCCTTATCGACCATATGCAGCCCGAGCTTGATATTAACACACTCAGCGAGATAAAGGGAGCGCTTCTTGAGCTACAAAAATCGAGAAAAGCCTTTTTCAACACGGCAAAGTATCCTTATTACCGTCACGTAATGGCTTATTACAAGGAGCTTTCACTGGAAGAAAACCTTGATATAATAGTCAAACAGGAATGCAAATTCAAATATCCCGGAAAGATTTTTACAAAAAAATACGAAGCCGAAATAAAGCTTCAGTTCAACGAAACGATTGAAGCTATCGACAAATTCGTAAAAAGATACGATTTTCTCAACAAGGTTCTCACCTTTGACGGATACATATGCGTAATCGACAACCTTTTGCGAGGAAACAGCTCTTATATCAGACACGTATACGATGCTCTTGAAAATTACATTGCTCTTCGCGACGTCAACAAGCTTCTCGAAAGCCTTGACAGAAACAAAATTACGGTTCTGAATTTCGCGTACGTAAACAGTAAGAACTATTCGCACTACACGGACATACTTAATAAAATAACGGAGATTCGCATTTATCACGAGGTAACTCATTACGAGGACGTTTGCAAGGACGAACTTTCGAAGATGGTGGATTTTCCGAATATTACCGAGCGTATATTCAAGCTTAAGGAGCAGCAGCTTGAGCTTGCCCACAAGCTTGCCGCAAACAGAAACACGCGTCAGTACGAGGAGTTTTACAATCAAGCCAAGAATAACAAGGACTATCTTTATCAGATATCCAAAAAACAAAAATTTTGGCCTATACGTAAAACAATGGAAGTATACGCTGATTTCGTGCTTTCACTCTTCCCTTGTTGGCTGCTCTCTCCCGAAAACGTTTCAAGTCTTTTACCCTTGGTGAAGAATATGTTTGATCTCGTTATTTTCGACGAGGCATCGCAGGTCTTTATCGAAAGCACTATTCCAACGATTTACCGCGGAAAGAACATCGTTGTTGCCGGAGACGCAAAGCAGCTCAGACCCTCTACGACCTTTATGAAGAGATACCTTGGCGGCGACCCGGAAGCGCAGGACGACTATGCCGTTCAAGCGGCTCTTGAGGTTGACAGCCTGCTTGACCTTGCCGTTTCGAGATACGAAAGCGCAAATCTTACCTACCACTACCGTAGTAGAAGCAGCGAGCTTATCGATTTCTCAAACTGTGCATTCTATTCATCAAGCCTGCAGATTGCACCCAATATATCCAAAAATCTGCATAACAGACCTATTGAAAGATATAAGGTTGCGGGAAAATGGATGGATCGCAAAAATCCCGTCGAAGCCAAAAAAATTGTAGAGATCCTCAAGGATATATTCAAGAACAGAAAGAACAACGAAAGCATCGGTATTATAACCTTTAACGCAGATCAGCAGTCCTGCATTGCCGATCACATCGACGCAGAATGCGTAAAGGATGCAGGGTTCCGTTCGGATATTCTTAAGGAAACCCACCGTTTTGACGGCGGTGAGGATACGAGCATTTTCATTAAGAACCTCGAAAACGTTCAGGGTGATGAACGTGATATTATAATTTTCTCTATCGGTTACGCTCAGAACGCCGAGGGAAAGGTTTACACGAATTTCGGCTCGCTCTCTGCTGAAGGCGGTGAAAACCGGCTAAACGTTGCAATAACGAGAGCTAAATCAAAGATAATCGTCGTAACGAGTATCGAGCCCGAGGAGCTTAAGGTTGACACCGCAAAGAATCTCGGTCCGAAGCTGCTCAAAAAATATCTTGCATACACGAGAGCCGTTGCAAACGGCGATGACGAAGAGATTAAGGCTATACTTTCCGATATTGACCCTACGGAATTAAAAACGGAGGAAATCCGTATATCGACCGTTGCTTCAATAGAAGATCAAATCAAAGAGAAGCTCGTCAAGCTTGGTTACAGGGTTGACGTCGGTCTAGGAAACAGAAACAGCCGCATCTCCCTTGCCGTATACGACGAAAAAACCGACAGATATCTCGTCGGCGTCGAGCTTGACAAGGATGCGTTTGCAGCATCCTCGTCCTGCATGGAGCGCGATGTGTATAAGCCCAAATTCCTCAAAGCACGCGGTTGGACTATTATAAGAGTCTGGAGCCGAGATTGGTGGCTTTATCCCCAAAAGGTAATTAAATCGATAGTCAGCGCTGCGGAGAAGACAAAGAAACAGTAACCGCATTTTAAAATGCTTATGACAGATGCACCGATGCGTTTGTCATAAGCATTTTCCCTTTTGTGAACAAAATAAAAATATTACATTTCATCTTGAAAACTTCGGATTTATAGTGTATAATAATATATGATAATTTAGAAAGGGATTTTTAATCTATGTTTAATTTTGGATTTTTGCTTGCTACCAGCGGCTCGCTTCTCTCAATCGGAATGATAGTTCTTCTCTTCGTTTTTCTCTATTTCTTTATGATAAGACCGCAGAAAAAGCAGGAGAAAAAAGACGCAGAAATGCGTGACGGACTTGAGGTCGGTGATGAGGTAACGACTATTGGCGGAAT
The DNA here is from genome assembly GCA_015064665.1 of Oscillospiraceae bacterium. The sequence continues at coordinate 2,703 of SVRU01000105.1, read as the reverse complement.
AATCGGCAAGGTTGTTTCCATTAAGGGCGAAACCTTCGTTCTTGAGACGACAAAGGATAAAACCAAGATCCGTTTCCTCAAAGGCGCCATCAGAACTGTTGACGTAAAAGCTGCTGACGTTGCGGCTCAGATCATGGAAGCCAACAAGGAAGCCGAAGAGCCTGCTGAAGAAGAAGCAAAAAAACAGTAATAAAATTAAAATCCTCCGAATAGGTTTTAGTAAACGTATTCGGAGGATTTTTCATGAAAAAACACAGAATCGCAAAAAAACAAACGTCATTTATGCAAATTATGCTTTTCGGCATTATATTCTCTTTCTGTTCGCTTTTTATTTTCACAATGCTGCTGTCGGGATTAGTTATGTCAACGTCAAATCCCGGCGCAAACGCAAAAGCTCTTTCCCTTGCGGTCCTTCTTATTTCGGGTGCGGTTTCGGGATTTGTAATTTCAAAAAAAAGGGGTGATGGCGGAATCTCCGTTTCTCTTTTCACCGCGCTTATATTCACGACCGTAATACTTATAATTTCTCTTATAGCTTCAAAGGGACGGATTGGCGGCGTTATATTTATGAACTGTCTTTGCTATACTTTGATGTCTACTTTTGCTTCGTTTCTCGCAAAAAAAAGAGATAGACGCCACAGAAGATAAAACAGAGCTCACGGCTTAGCGTGATTTGTCCGTTAAGGACATCACGCTAAGCCGTGAGCTTTTTTACTTCAAATCAACCTGTGTTCCGCCGATTATTTTTACTTTATCGGGGTTATCGGTTACCGCACAAGGCGTCTTGAAGCCTTCTATAGTTACGTTATCAAACTCTATATATTTGCAGTTCGTTGCATTGAAAAGCGGAAAATCCGCACCCTCTTCCCTTGCCGTAATCTTTACGTTCTTAAGTCTGAAGTCAAGAGGCTCGTTCGGGTCGGAGCAAAGCACCCCGGGGAGCGACAGTCCGATAAGCTCACAATCCTCAAAGGTTATCGAATTGAGGGGGCGGTTGCAGCACCATATATGCTCGCCGTCGTATGGATGAAGCATTATTGCATCGGGATTTTCAAACACGCAGTTTTTGAAAAGAATATTTCCGGGTGCGTATCTTATATCCGCTCTGAAATCGCAGTAATACTGGAAGGGAGTATGCATATTATGACGGCAGGCTTCGGTGGTTGGAAGTCCAAATTTCTTTTCCTCATCGGAAAGCGGTTTGCGGAATCCAAAGCTTGCGGGAGCAAGCCCCTTGCAGTTTTCGATAAGGACGTCCGTTCCGCCGAATCGAAGAGCCGAGCAAGCAGAGTCGAGTATACAGTTTCTTATAACTACGTCCTTGTTATCAAAGCCCGCTATAGCGTCGTCGCCCGTTTTGAAATCGCAATCCTCGATAAGAATATTATCGCAGGTGCGCACATCAAAGCCGTCGTGACCGCCGAGAACCGTAACGTTTTTAGCGGTTATGTTTGCACTGTTATAGATATTATGCGCCCAGTTTGCGCTATCTACAATAGTGTATCCTTCAAAATAAAGATTTTTTGAATTGAAAATATTTATTGCGTGAGGTCCGCGGTAGTTTTCCTCACCATCGGGGTCAAAGCAGTTTACTCCGTCTATGTACGAGCCCGGCTCACCTATAATAGAAACGTTTTCGGCAGATACGACCTTGATAAGTCCGTTATTCCACTTACTGAACGGATTTGACGAGCGCTTGAGCGTAGGGGGAGCGATCGAGGTATCTATCGGCTCGATTTCATCTTCGAGATATGCCGAATAATCGTTGCAGTCGCGGCTGCCGCGCAAAATGGCTCCGGCTTCAAGATAAAGAGTTATATTTGAACGGAGTCTGATACCTCCTGTCAAAAATACACCTCTGGGAATTATTACCTTTCCGCCGCCCGCAAGAAAGCAGGCGTCAATCGCCGCCTGAATTGCTTTGGTTTGAAGCTTATCGCATACTCTTGCTCCAAAGTCGGTTATTCTATATTCTTTCATATGTAATCTCTCCGTTTTTTTAAATATATTATAACATATAAATTGTTTTTTTCAATAGCTTTATCATCGAAAGTTTTTCGAAATAAAAAGGTCTGTCTTATTAAATCAATGCGAAAGCAAGACAGACCGTCGGTATTTAATTTACTTTTTACCCGTTGAGCCAAATCCTCCTCCGCCTCTGTCGGTTTCGGAAAGCTCCTCGGATTCTTCAAATTCGGCTTTCAGGAAAGGAACTATACAAAGCTGAGCAATACGCTCTCCGCCCTCAACTGCAACCGTATCTTCGGTGTGATTATGCAGCGCGACCATGCATTCGCCGCGGTAATCGGAATCAACGACTCCGACCTTGTTTGCGGGAGCTATGCCACGCTTTGATGCAAGTCCGCTTCTTGCAAAAACAAGCCCTGCATATCCGTCGGGAATCTCAATTGCAAATCCAAGCTTCACCATAACCGTTTCGTGAGGCTTTATTTCAATATCGTTTCCCTCCATATTATAAAGGTCAGCCCCCGCGGAAAACTCGGTTCCGTAGGTCGGTATTTTTGCTCTCGGGTCAAGTTTTTTGATTCTTACCTGCATCTTTTTATCTCCATTATAATTTTAATTTTTCTTTGAGGAATGCGCCCGTATACGAGCCGGGAACCTCCGCAACCTCTTCGGGCGTTCCCACCGCAACGACGGTTCCTCCGCCGTCGCCCCCTTCGGGTCCCAGGTCAATTACAT
>SVRU01000104.1 GCA_015064665.1 Oscillospiraceae bacterium | reverse complement strand
CCCCCCCCGCGCAAAAAGTCAATAGAAAATTACAATTTTTAACAATATTTGTTTAACAAAATTTGCCATTGCTTTTTGGGTAAAATAGACAAGAGCGATAGCAAATACGGAATTTTAAATGCAAAGTGCAAAATTGAAATTATTTTACCTTCTTTTTTAGAGAAGGTGCTGAACGAAGTGAAGCGGATGAGGTGTAAAGAAGTGAATATATTTTACAAAGCAAAAAACGGAGGTTAGTGAAATTTTTTCGGGTTTACCAAGATTTTTTCAACAGACGTCATAATTTATGCGCCCTTTGGCTCTGCCATTGGGCGCATTCGTTATATTTGTGTAACGTGGCTTCTGTATCCGGGCAAGAGCGAAAACGCCGATGCTGCATAAAATGATAACGTAGGCTTTTGCCTATAATAAATCAAAAGAGTAATTCAAATGAGTATAGAAACATACGGCACGGGTATGCGGCTTAGAGCCGCGGCGGGTTTGGCGGGCAAAAAAATGCCAAACGCCAAGCTTATACTGCTGCCCGTGCCGACAACACGTGACAATAAATACGTAAGCGGCACCGATATTTTGCTTGAAGATACGCTTGCAAATGCAGAAGACGGCTTTACCGTCGTTGGATACGGTATGCCCGATTGGTTTATTGCAAGACTACGCGAGAAGGGCGCGCAAGCGCACGAGCTGACGCGCGACGAGGAATTTATGCGCGATAACGCTTACGTTACGGCGGTTGGCACTATCGGTTATATTCTTGCAACCGAGAATCGCGTGCCGTCGGATATCAGCTTTGGCGTCGTTGGGTACGGCAGAATCGGCTCTTCGCTTGTGCGGCTGCTCCTTTTTCTCGGCGCGCGCGTTAAGGTCTTTACCTCCAGAATGCTCACGCGCATCGACCTCGGAGAATGCGGCGTAAACTCTTCTTTAGCCGATATTTCGGTGAACGGGTATGACTTTGAGGGTGTAGACATACTTATAAACACCGCGCCAAAGGACATGAGCGGCAAATTCCCGGGCGGAAAATTGCCCGAGGGGCTAAGAGTTTTAGAGCTTGCATCGGGCGATAATTTCAATGGCGTTGACGGAGTTGAAAAGCTCTCTGCCCTGCCCGAAAAGATGTATCCCGAGAGCGCGGGCCGCGCCTATTTCGAATCGGTCAGAAGATTTCTCGAAAAGGGTGATGGAAAATGATAGGATATGCATTTACGGGGTCGTTTTGCACGCTTTCGGCATCGCTCGCACAGCTCGGAGAGCTTATTTCTTCGGGATACGACATTCAGCCGATAATGAGCGAAACTGTATATTCCACCGACACGAGATTCTTTGGGGCAGAGGATTTCAGAAAAGAAGTTGAATCCTTATGCCCGCGCAAAATAATTCACACGGTTACCGGGGCAGAGCCGCTGGGTCCGAAATTACCGCTTGAATATCTTATAATTGCGCCCTGCACCGGCAACACTCTCGCAAAGATAGCAAACGGCATAACCGACACGGCAGTTACAATGGCGGCAAAAGCGCATCTGAGATGCGACCGACCGATGCTGATTGCCCTTGCATCAAACGATGCAATGTCGCAAAACCTTGGCAATATTGCAAAGCTCATAACGCGAAAATCGGTATATTTTCTGCCGCTTTCACAAGACGACCCGCGCGGAAAACCGCACTCGCTCGTGGCAGATTTCACAAGACTCAAAGAGGGATTTTATGCAATGAAAGAGGATAAACAGCTAAGACCGCTGTTTGTGTAAAGCGGCACGGCGGGAGGTGACCCCCCATTGCCTTACCCTTGAAAAAAGCCTTCCCCAAGGGGAAGGCTTAGACCTCATCCGTCAGCTCTGCTGACACCTTCCCCAAGGGGAAGGCTTACCCTTTGGGAAGGGTAACGAAGTGGCGCGAGGGTATTGAATGACAGTCCGGTGGACTGTAAGACCACGAGCGTGACCGAGCCGCAGCGAGAACCGCTTGCGGTGGATGAGGTTTACTGTGAATGAACTCGCAGTACTCCCTATAGAAAACGTAACAACCTCATCCGTCAGCTCCGCTGACACCTTCCCCAAGGGGAAGGCTATTTTGCCAAGGGGAAGGCATATGGGGTGCGCGAAAAGCGGACTCGGCTTTCGACCGAGTCCGCTGATTTTTTCGTTTTTTAGTAAATTTGGCTTGTTTTTGCGATTTGCGTTTATAGGAGCTTTATTGCCTCAAGAGCATGCTCGCCTGCTTTGCCGAGCGAGATTGAGTACGCGCCGTCGGAAAGCTTTTTTGCCGCGGCGGTTTTGCCGTCGACCGTAAACTTATATTTACACTCTGAATTCATGCAGACTACGACGCTTGCACCGTCACAATTTGACACGAGGTTAGCCTTAATAGCTGTCGAGTCATCATTGAACTGCTTTTCGAGAACTGCCGTCCCGAATCCGCAGGTGAGCGTACCGGGCTTATACAGCATATCGAAAAACGCAAGAATCGGCGAGGAAAGTCCCGAGAACTGATGGAATCCCGCGCCTCTGCCGTTCTGTGACATAAACTGCTCAAAGCAAAGATAGGTGTTGTCGACCTCACGTTTCCACACGTCAAGGGCGGTTTTTGCAATTTCTACGGCAAAATCAATCTCTCCTTTATCAAGAAGCGATTTCATAACTATCCACTGATGCGGAATCCATACGGAACCGTTCCAATATCCGTACGGAGTGTAATAGGGGGCGCGTGTATCGACTACGCCAAGTCCGTATTTCGTCATCATTCCGCATTTCATATTTTCAAGAATTTTTTCGCTCTGATGGCTGTCGGACACGCCCGCGATGAAAGGGTACGCGCCGTCAAGACCCATATTATAGTTCGTTCCGTCCTCGTAGCGCAAAAATTCCTTCGGATTTCCCTCACTGTCGTGAACGAGGTAGGAATAATATCCCGCCTCCTCGTCCCAGAGATTATCCTGAATAGCTGCCGAATATATTTCAATATCCGCGTCGAAAAGAGGGTTATTTTCGGAAACACCCAGCACCCGTGAGATGTTTTTCATTATTTTTGCTATCAAAACAACGAGCGAGGTCGTAATTGCCGGCGTTACGGGAGCGTTATGCACCTCACCCTCGCCAACTACCGAATATCTCACGTACTTTTGCGGAGGATAGTCGTCCCAACCGCCGCTGTTATAAAATATGTGCCAGGTTTTTAGGAGTCCGGATTTCATTTGCTCGGGACTCTTTCTCATATCCGAGAAGAATCGGTAATACTGCATCATCATCGGATAGAGCGAAGCAAGCTCGCCGCGCTTCTCCGGGTATTTGTTTATAAGCTCAAGGTAAAGGAAGAACTGAGTCGGAACAACGCTGCCGTGGAATATATAAGGCGAATGCTTATCTCCGACCGGGGTAAGATATGCTCTCAGATTTTCGTACGCAGACTTATAATCTATCGAAGCAAGACCGACTCCGATAAGCCCCGAATCCCAGGTGTAAAGACAGTTCCATATTCTGCCCGGAGTTGAGTGACGGATATATCCGCGGCGTGTGTAGATGGGGTAAACCACGTTAAGAAGAACGTTATACGCCATCATATTGTGTGAAAATTCATAGGGCGCGCCGTCGGCATTCAATGTCGTTTTGTATATTTGCTGCGGCTTTTTCTCCGTAAGCGGAAAGCCTCCGTCAACGGACGCCGACACGGTAAAGGTAATATGCTCACGCGAGTGCGGGGCGAGATATACGGGATTCGTTCTTACGATTTCGTAGACACCCTCGCTCGCCTTGCCTTCGTATCTCTTTGCGTGAACGTGATCGTGTATAGTTCGGTTAAGAAGCTCACCGACGTTATCGGTGTAAAGAGTTCTTAACATTAAGGGCTCTCTGTCCCATTCAATTTTATACTTGACCGCGCTGTCGTTATATTTGAGGGTCATCGAATTGCCCACAACCTCTTTTTCGACAGGCTCAAACTTATATTCGTAGGGATAAAATTTGACACGGTCCGCGCTAAAGCCTATTATAACGGCGTCAATATCAACTCCCTTGCCCTGCGGTTTTATCGTGAGAGAGGAAATTTCCCTCTCGGAAAATTCTACCGCCGAGACGGCAAAATCCTCTGACGCGCAAAGCTTAAGTTCAAAATCCTCGCCCCCGGCCGATATAATAACGGCGGTATCCGCCTTTGCTCTGTATCTTATACCGACGGAATTTGCTTTCGCATTTACGTCGTATTTTAGGAAATGCTCGGGTGCGAAGAAATTTTCACCGCTTATAACCGTACCCATGCCCGTGGCGTATTCGGTATCGGCTTCGGCAAGAAATTTTCCGTCCTGCGCAAGAGTTTTGGCGCACAAAATATCCGAATAATCAACGGCGTCGATAACCGAAACTCCGTCGGGTGCTTCGAAAACCGAGATTTTTTTGTTTCCCGTCTTTACCGCGCTTATACCGCGGGTGGGATATTCCATACCTGCGGCAAGAAATATGTTTACGCTCTGCTCCTCGCCGGTATTGTTGACAAGCTCACAGTCGATATGAACGCATCTGTCGTCGGTTATATTATAGTGCGCATCGACGTAGACTCGGTCCTTCCATTCAAGCTCGTATCTGTATACGAAGGCGGTGCGCTCGGCGTTTGCGCCGAACATTCTCACGTCACCGTCTGAGAGCGCGCTTGCCGCGACTATTCTGCGCCTGTAAAACGCAGGAAAAAGCTGAACGCCGAAGCTCGCTCCGAGCTCTTCGTTCGCCACGCGGCATACGCCGAGATATTCTTTGTTATAGGGGCCCCATTTGCCAAGTGAGAGGTCGTGCTGCTTTGTGATTTCACTCATAAAGATTCTCCTAAACTGTATACGTTAGTTTTTCGATTAATAAACCGTCAGCATATTCTCGGTTATCGGAATTAATACGTCACGGGTGCCGTCCGCGTCGGTGATATTTACCGTTACAGAGCTTCCGACCCTTGCCGCAAGCATGCTGTCAACTACGTGGAAAATTCTGGAAACTTCATGCGTCACACCGTCTACGGTTATTGAATTGATAACGTCGCCCGCCTTAAGATATCCTTTCACAGCCGCGTTTTCGGTAAGCTCGGTTACGAGAATTTCCTCAAGCTTAATGATTTTTCCGCTCTCGGTATCGTAATCGGTCGAGTAGGATTTTACGCCAACCGTGATGCCGAGCATGCATCTTTTTACCGTGCCGTCGGAATAATAAATCGCGTTATCCGCGATAGCCTTTGCAACGTTCGATGGGATTGCATAGCCGATATTGTCGGTGGTTGTGTCGGCATCCTTTGCGTTTACTATGCCGATAAGCTCGCCCGAGTCGTTGAAAAGTCCGCCGCCCGAGTTGCCGCTGTTAACCGCGGCGTCGGTACGCATAACGCGAAGCGATACCGACACGGAACCCGATTGAGTTTCAAATTTGACGGCTATATTCTCGCTGTCAACGTTTATACAGCCGACGGTTGCCGAAAGTCCGCCTCCGCCGGGATTTCCTATGGCAATCGCGGTGTCAAGAATGGTTACGCCGTTTGAATCGGCTACGTCAACCGCGCGGGCATTGCTAGCCATAAGCACGGTACTCGCCTCAACCTTAAGAACGGCTATGTCGTAGCTCATAGAGCCGCCGACGTAGGTCGGCGGCTCTATGA
>SVRU01000014.1 GCA_015064665.1 Oscillospiraceae bacterium | reverse complement strand
CCGTCCGCCACTAAATAAATTACCGAAGCAATTTATTCCGTTCGACTTGAATGTGTTATGCACGCCGCCAGCGTTAATCCTGAGCCAGGATCAAACTCTCTAAAAAATTGTATATCTTCTCTCTGTCTCACAACAGAGTTGATACCTTCTTTAGAGCTAAATTTGTCTTAGCTTCTTCTTACTTCTTGAGTATTTTTTTCTCTTTCAAAGTGTTTAACGAGATTCCTCTGCACTTTTCAGTGCTTATAAGAAATTTCTTGTTGTTCAATTTTCAATGACCAAGTGCTGCCGCTGCTCAGCGAGAGCCTTTATATTATATCACCGTTTTTTTTCGTTGTCAACCCTTTTATCAAATTTTTTTGAATTATTTTTCGAATTTTTTTAAAATTTCACGAAATAATTTCAAATAGGGGGGATTTAATATGGCTTCTATTTTCATTCGAACGGTAATTATTTACATTTTTTTGGTTTTTACCTTAAAAATCATGGGAAAAAGACAGATAAGCGAGCTTGAAATCGGTGAGCTTGTTTCAACGCTGGTAGTTTCAGAGGTGGCGGCTTTGCCAATTGCCGATCCTGATATTCCTATTCTAAACGCCATAATACCGATAATAATTATCGCATGTCTTGAAATTATAATATCTTCGGTTAAAAACAAATCCGAAAAGCTTAAGGGACTCGTTGAAGGAGAGCCTATCTTCCTCATATACCGCGGAAAACTTATTCAAAGTGCTTTAGCTGACAACAGAATGTCTGTAAACGAGCTTTTGTGCGAACTGAGAATGCAAGGCGTGGCGGATATCAAAGATATTTACTATGCAGTACTGGAATCCAACGGAAAAATTTCAGTGTTTCAAAAATCGGACTCTTCAAGCTTTTCCCACACCGTCATCGTGGACACGGAGACGGACAAAAAAACGCTTGCATATCTTGGATATGACGATGCTTGGCTGACAAAAGAGCTAAAGAAACACAACGCAAAGTCAGCCGACGTTTTTCTTATGACCGCAAACGACAACGGAGAAACATATATAATTAGGAAGGAAAAAGACAAGTGAGAGCCGTCAGATTTGCAGTAATATGCCTATTCACCGTTTTCGTATCAATAATAGGCAATTCAATTTATATATCAAAAACAACCGAAAAATTTGCAGATGCCATAAAAGAAATCGACACTAACAACCTTGAGATGACATCAAACAAACTGAAAGAAATCTACGCAAGCTTTAAAAAAGCTGAGAGATTTATAAGCATTACGGTAAGCCACGACGATCTTACCAACATTGACGAGAGCTTTTCCGATATCATAGGAGCAGCAGAGGCGGGAATGAAAACAAGCGTTATAACGATAAAAAGCCGTCTTGAAGATGCATTAAGACACCTCGGACGGCTTTCGGGTATAAATTTAGAAAGTATTATCTGAATTCATTCATATCCGCAAGATACGCATTCTCGCGCATTATTGAGTAGTATTCCTTCGTCAAATCATCGTCGGAAAGAATATTCAGCTTTTCCCTCAATGCTTTGATTACGTATTCGGGATTAAGGAATGCCGATGCATCAGCGGAAAGGACGCATGATATACGAATGTTCTCGCCGTCAAAATCGGTTTTTACGCTTTTTATCAGCGGGCGGATATTCACCATGGTATTTTCGCCGCTTTTCGTGCGTTTTTCAACGTTTACGCAATCGGCAACCAAGACATCCTCGCAAAGCTTAGCCAATGAGTCCGACGCTCCGTTCGTTTTTATGGCAACGGTGTAGGAGAGCCATTTTAAATCGGTAAGCTTTGAGGTTGGATAATAAGCATCCGAAGCCTGCATCTCATCGGTAAGATTTTCGTTAAGGCGGCGCAACGCCTCTGCCGTATCCATTCGCTCGGTTAAGCGCAGGTCCATGTATTCACAAAGACTTTCGGTTCCTATGGAAAGCGGCGCGGCAAACACCATTTTCGGCTTTGGATTAAATCCCTCGGTATACCAAAGCGGAAGCTTTGCACGCACTATAATTTTATGCATAGTGCGCACAAGGTCAAGGTGAGAAATATACTGAAGCTTCCCTACCTTTCTGAACCTGACTCGGAGAACTATGGGAGTATTATTTACCTGCACCATTTGTTTTTACCTCCAAGTTTATTTGCACCGCAGCCGTTGCAATGCTCCATACACGGCGGTGTGGTTACACCCTCGTATGCTTTTTTTCTCTCGCTTAAAAGATACTGCTTTGAAACGCCGCAATCAATAATATCCCAAGGAAGAACCTCGTCAAGTCCGAATCCGCGTGTGGTGTAGAAATCGGGGTCAACGCCGGTTCTTTCAAAAACGCTGAGCCAACGCTCATAGTCAAAGAACTCGTCCCAAGCGTCGAGAATCGCTCCTTCGTTAACGGCAAGCGCAAGCGCGGGAGCAAGACGTCGGTCGCCTCTTGCAAGAACCGCTTCAATTCTTGAACCTTTGGCATCGTGATAGTTGTATTTTATTCTTTTATCGGTTATGCATTCCTTGAGATGCCGTTGCTTTTCTGCCAACTGCTCCATTGAATCCTGCTTTTCCCACTGGAAAGGCGTAAAGGGCTTGGGGATAAAGCACGCAACACTCAGAGTAATGCCAAGACCGCGCGGACGTTCCGGCTTTGGAATTGAAAAATAAGTATCAACAACCGTCTTTCCGAGCTTTGCGATTCCTTCTACGTCCTCAAGAGTTTCGGTCGGAAGTCCGTTCATAAAGTAAAGCTTCACACTGCTCTTCCCCCCCTTAAAAGCAGTGAGAACAGCATTTCGAAGATCATCCTCGGTCACGTTTTTGTTTATAACGTCACGTAATCGCTGCGTTCCCGCCTCGGGAGCAAAGGTTAAACCGCCCGTTCTGACGCTTGAAATCTTCTGCATCAGCTCCTCCGAGAAGCTGTCAAGCCTGAGTGACGGAAGCGAAAGACTTACGCGGGCATCGTCCGTCCACGACAAAAGACCGTCGGTAAGCTCGCGAAGCTGCGAATAATCGCTGATAGAGAGCGAGATAAGCGAAATTTCATCGTATCCGGAATTCTCGTAAAGACACTTTGCCGCCCTGCAAAGCACCTCGGGAGATTTTTCTCTTACAGGACGGTAAACCATACCCGCCTGACAGAAACGGCATCCGCGAACGCATCCGCGGTAAACCTCAAGCACTATTCTGTCGTGAACTGTTTCAACATACGGCATAACCAGCTTTTCGGGATAGGAAACCTTATCAAGATCGGCTATAATTCTCTTCGTTATCTTCTTTGGCACGTCCTCATGGAGAGGCTTGTATTCCTTTATCGTTCCGTCCGCGTTATAGAAAACCTCGTAAAGCGAAGGAATATAAACTCCCTCTATATGCGAAGCGGCGCGAAGAAACGCCTCCCTCGTGTAAGTCCCCTTCTCTTTCATCTCAATATAGAGATGGCTTATCTCAAGAAGAACCTCTTCTCCCTCGCCAACATTTATGAGATCAAAGAAATCGGCAATAGGCTCGGGGTTATAAACGCAGGGGCCGCCTCCTATTATAATAGGAATATCCTCTCCTCTGTCCTTTGAATAGAGAGGTATTCCCGCAAGCTTTATCATTGCAAGCGCAGTAGTGTAACAAAGCTCGTACTGCAGAGAGAATCCAACAAGGTCAAACGCCCTAAGCTCGTCACCGCTCTCCATAGCGGAAAGAGCAATCGAATATTGCTCCATTTTTTCTTTCATATCAGTCCAAGGAGCGTATACTCTCTCGCACCATATATCTTTATCCTTATTCAGTACGTCGTAGAGAATTCTGACACCGAGATTAGACATACCGATTTCATACGTGTCCGGAAAACAGAAGGCAAAGCGGCACTTAACGTCCGCTTTGCTTTTAATTACACTGTTATATTCTCCGCCAATGTATCTGCCGGGTTTGTTTACCGACTTTAAAACCGAAGAAATATTTTGACTACTTGTCATATTATATTATCCTTTATTGCTTTTTGCGTTTTAAAAACCGGAAGCAGATCATGCTTGAAAGGTATAGAGCGGCGCATCCGACAGCCTGTACTCCGGCAAACACGAGAGACGGAACAAAGGTTGCTCCGATTATTGACATAACCGCCGCAAGAACGGCGCCTACCGTCATTGCAACAAGCTCTGCAACGCCGAGACGAGATTGCAAGACGTCGTATTTTTTCGAGAGCAAGATCATATTAATTGCATTCGATTTATCACCGTTGGTGACGATTCCCGCGCTTGCTCTGCGGTAAATAACTTCTCCGCTGCGCACGTCGGACCTTCTGATTATTCTCACTTTTCCCGAGCCGGCGGTCAACACGTTGATGAGCTCGGGCGTTACGTTGGGATCGCGCGTGTAAACCAAGGGAGTAATATTCGCGTCCTCAAGAATCGGAAGAAGCATAGAAAAGTCCTCGGAGAAGGAATATCTTATATAGAATTTCGCATACACTACGCCGTCTTCGGCAACAAAAACGACCTTGGTCGAATTATTTATTTTTTCGTGAGCGAAATTCTCTTCTGCAGGCAATTTTGCGCCTTTTGAAAGTATATAATCGATAGTTCCGGCATCAACACGATGACCGTCAACCATTCCGCTCGTGCCGTTGATTTCAAGGCAGGGTGCGCCTGCGGGAGCACATTTTCTGTCAAGGGAATTCGAGAACAAAACGTCGAGAGGTCCGCCAACGTTCATAAATACGGCAGCGCTCTGGCGCAGCGCTTTTGACAGATTCTCACTGTTTCCGTAAAGCATAATGCGCTGAAGAGTTACGTCCTCCTCACCAAAAACCTCCGTATCCTCAAAGGTTATTACGTCAACGCCGGAATATTCAGAGAGCGAACGCTCACCGATAATAGACGACCTCTCGCCTTCCGCCTCACGCGATACGTGAAAATACGACACTTTACGAATCAGAATCGATGCTGAGGGACAAGAAAGCATAAACGTTAATGCAAATCCCGTTATTGCGCTTATCCAACCGCCCGGAATAAACAGAGATATTGAACCGACAACGATTGATGCACCGAAGCTCACGCCAAGAATCATAAGTATGTTGAACCTATTTTCAGCGCACACCGACGTGCGCTTGAAGAAATCGGACACAAAGAGAGTCCTGAAGGTGCGTGCCGTTTTCGACTTGTGCTCCTCAACCACTCCGTCAAGGGCTGCATTTTCGCGTTCCAGATTTCTCGTATACGCATTATCTATGACGTGCTTCTCGCCGTTTCTCGACGCTCTTTTAAACGCTGTAAAATCGGCTGACGTTTTGAAGAATGACGCCGCTATAGAAGCGATTGAAAAAACGGCGAACAGCAGACCGAAAAGCGCATACTTCGCAGGAGATTGAAGTGTAACGACCAACGTATATACCGTTAAAATCACAAAGCAAGCCGTCAAAAACAGCTCAGGCGTCAGCTTTCGGCGAATAAGGTTTCTGACAGCCACGACGGTTTCGGGCAACGCCAAAAGATAAATACAGATTACAAATTGAAAATCAAGCAAAGCCATAGCGCCCGGGACGGCAGACAACCCAAGCACGGCGGGGATATCAGCGCCCAAAGCAAACGCGCACTCGGCAAAGGCGACGATAGCCGTCAAAACAAGCGCGGCAAAGAAACGGACGTATATACTGATTACGGTATCAATAAAACGGTCCTTTATTGAATCACGTTGCGCATACGAAGCATATTCCTTAGTCTTTTTTTCGTTATAATCTATTACCGTGCCGTCGGGAGAATCCTCAAGCACGCTGCTTGCAACCATTGACGTAAAGGCAGCGTTTTCAAACTCTACGGGAAGATCCGTCGGATCGGGTATTCTATACTCGTCAACATCCAGTACCTCAGGCTGTTCTTCCGCGACCTGCTCATCTTCGACGGGAGACAGCTCCTCTTCGACATGGCTCTCTTCCTTTGCGAGCGCGCTATTCTGCGGTGCGCTCACGTCAAACTTAAATATCTTCGAAGAGGATTCGGTTTCGAGAATTTCAGTTTTGCCCGGTTTAACCTGAACTGCGTTATCGGTCGAAGCCTCATCAATTTCTGCCGTAGGATCGATATCCTCCTCGTATTCAGCCGTTGCGGAATTTACATCGGAATTTTTAAGCGCCTTATGAGTAAATTCCTTTCTCGGCTCATCCGACATGCGATAATTATCACCTATACCCGTAAAACGCGGAACGTAGGTAACCATAACCCCCTGCACCTTTTGAGGCTCGGGTTTCGAATTATATTTCGGTCCCGCCGTAAATTTTTCGGGAACGTGAATCTCGGTCTTCTTTTCTTTTTTAGTTTCTGCTTTAAATTCGACCCGCACCTCGCGTTCGGGCTCGGGGTCGTTACTGAAGCTGAAATCCAAGCCGGACTTTTCTTCGGCAGTATTAATAGACGCGGCACCTTTATCCTGCGACATTTCATCAAGAATTGCTTTAATAGAATTCTGAGAATTACTATTTTTTCCTTGCAACGTTCTTTCCCCCATTTAAAATTACAAATGTTTTTTGTGTTTTTGCCTTGCAACCTCGGTAAGAATTACAGCCGCGGCACAGGAAACGTTCAGCGAATTTACTTTGCCGTAAAGAGGTATGGAAACAACGAAATCGCTTTTTTCCTTCACAAGACGGGATATTCCAAAGCCCTCGCTTCCAAGAACGACGGCAACACTGCCGGAATAATCAACCGAAGAATATTCATCTCCACCCATATCCGCGGCGTAAACCCAAAATCCAAGTTTTTTTAGCTCATCTACCGTTGAAGCTAGATTAGTGACTCTGGCAACCCGCATATGCGCGGTCGCCCCCGCTGCTGATTTTGCAACGGTAGCCGTCAAACCAACCGATCTGCGCTTTGGTATAATAACCCCGTGCACCCCCGAGCATTCGGCGCTTCTTATTATCGCGCCGAGATTGTGAGGATCCTCAACGCCGTCGCAAATTACGACGAACGGAGCTTCACCGAGAGAATTTGCATATTCTATTATTTCTTCAATTGTGGAATAATTCTGTTCGGACGCCATTGCAACGATTCCCTGATGATGAGTGCCGTCGCAAATGGCATCAATTTTACTCTTTTCAGCTTCTACAATCGGTATTTTACGCTCTGCAGCTTTGCCGACAAGCATTCTTATCGAACCGTCGCGTTCACCCTTTTGCACATATATTTTATCAATATCCCTGCCGGATAATAGAAGCTCCTTAACAGCATTTCTGCCGCCTACAACGAACTCGTTATTCGCATTTTTCTCCATATAGCAAACCTTTTCCGAAAAAACTTATAATATATCAATTTATTATACCATATTTCGACTTGAATGTACAATATGTTTTTTAAAAAAAATAAAATAATTATATTAAGGCATTATATCAAAGGCAATTTTTGAACTGGTCGGACGGCCATATTGAAAGATAGCGGAGCACGAAAATACATAAAAAAGAAAGCCGATGCGGCGTTGTCCGTATCGGCTTTCTTTTTGCAAATCCGTATAACTTTGCTTAAAAATAGCAAAAAAGACGATGATTATGCTCTGTCGGCTCTCTTTGCTGCGAAGCACTCGCTGCAGTAAACCGCTTTGCCTTCGGTAGGCTTGAAGGGCACCTGGCATTCCTTGCCGCACTCCGAGCAAACAGCTGCGAACATTTCTCTCGCACCTCTCTGCGCGTTCTTCTTTGCAGCACGGCATTCCTTGCATCTGGAGGGTTCGTTCTCAAATCCTCTCTGTGCATAAAATTCCTGCTCACCTGCTGTGAACACGAAATCATTGCCACAATCTTTGCACTTCAGTGTCTTGTCCTCGTACATGGTTTCCTTTTCCTCACTTGATAGGTATTAAAATATTTGCCCTTAGTCGGATTTAAACCAACGCCTTTGTAAACAACGCTCTCCTTTAAGCTACCGGGGCATATAGACTGATTAAACATCCGAGAACAAATCGCACTCTTCCCTAAGGCGCTTTATCATTCTCGTTTTTGCGTTCTCGACCGATTTCACGTCGCGATCGAGCTTTTGCGAAATTTCAGCAGCGGAATACCCGTCTATATATAAAAGAAAGACGGAATATTCGTAAGCTGACAGAACACGGCGGGCAATTTTGAGATATCTTGCCATTCTTTCACGGCCGACAAGAAGCTGCTCAATGCCGCTGTCCGCGCTTATTAACTCTACGTTCAAATCAACGGGAGGTATTTCCCTTGCGTATTTTTCGGCAAGGTCACAGATGCGTCTGTAAACGCATATTTTGGCATAAAGACCAAAGGTTATCCCGTCCGAACGGTTAACGTCGTATGAAATTGCAGCGCGGTGAAGCGCGACACACGCCTCAGAAAAAACCTCGTCGTAGCAGAACGACGGGTTTTGAAAGCCGGATATAACCTTATTCAGCATAGGCGAATAAAGAGAAACGAGCTTTGAAAAGGCATCGTCATCACCGTCGTGCACCAAGGTTATAAGAGATAAAATCCCATCATTTGCACACAAATTCATACAATTCACTTTCATTTAAAATAATTATATATTTTTGTTCACTTATTGTCAAGGTTTTTATTGAAAAAAATTACCAATTATTAAAATTTCGTTAATTTTTTATCTTTTTCGCATATTCAATTTGTTAAAATCTGCCAAAAGCAAACGTTAAGATAAAAACTCAAGGCGGCCTGTTGCCGAAAATAACATTCCGCGATATACCGCATCGGGTCTCGCCTCGAAATTGCTTTTGATTTTTTCGGCTTCGGAACGCGAATTAACGGTTATTGAAGCGCATAAAATCTCTCCGATTCCGTCCGTTGCCTGCAGGGTTACCTTGAATCTGTTTCCCGGAGCGTCGATTACGGTCGCCTTTATCGCAGTGCCGCTTTTTGAAAGAGAGGTATATTTTGCCGCATATCTGAGACTCCTCTCTCTGAACTCACCGTCAAGGCTGTCGTAAAGCTGACTTGCAATCATTCTTCCGCTATCCGATATCATATAAAATTTTTCACCGTTATACTCATCGTAAAGCAGATGGCCGTCGTCAACAAGCTCTCCGAGACATTCATCATAATCCATTATCAGCTGCTCGGAATTTTCAGACACCATGCCTATAACCGCATCGTGATCAATGGGATAACCTATGCTATCAAGCAAAAAAAGTATAAAAACCTTTATATCGGTCGTTGTTTTTAGGGAAAACTTCTTTGCTTTTTTCATAACTGCACCTTATATTTTTAGTACCCGCCGTGAGCCACACAGCGGGTACTCTGATTTATTCTTCCTCTTTCGGAAGGTATTTCTGATAGTTTTTCTGCTTTGCACTGTTAAATACGAAATGACCGAAGCCATCAACCTTAACAGAGGAAAGCTCACTGCTTATAAAAGCAAAATTCTGATTGAATATCACGGGAACTATAGGAGCTTCCTCAACGAGAATCTTCTCCGCATTCTTAAGAGCGGTCTTTCTTTCGTCGCTGTTTTTAGCGTTGAAAGCCACGTTGACGTACTGATCAAAATCGTTGCTTGACCATCCGCTTATATTCATACGGACTATACCCTCGTTGAAATCCGCGCCGTTTCCGTTCATATGCGACGTGAAAGCGCTAAGCGCAACGATGGGATCGTTTGAGTAGGTCTGCCAATCAACTGCTATTACGTCAAAGTTGCGTTTGCCGTAGGAAGCTTCTTTAACAAGGGTCTGGATAGCAGAGTCGGTAATAATTTTTTCCTCGTCAAGAGTCGTGTCTATAATCTTTGAGGTAATCGTGGATACCTTCTTGATGGTTACGTCAAAGCCAAGCTCAGTCCACGCAGCCTTTGCAATCTCTGCAATTGCGCTGCTCTCTTCATCATTATTGATTGTGAGAGTAAATGATTTTTGCGCTGCGGTAAGCGAAGCACCTGCTATCAAAGACTTTGCCTGAGAAAGATTAGATTCGTAGTCGCTTGAGATGCACGCCGTTCTGTTCTTGCCGTAAATAGCCTTTGCCGCCGCATCGGGAAGGAAACCGGTTGCCGCCTTGCCGAAGGTAACCGCCTCGACAACTGCGTTACGGTCAATTGCAAGTGAGAGCGCGTATCTTACGTCTTTATTTGCAAATATGGGATTGTCGGTATTAAACACGTAGGAATATACGGAGGTAGTATCGACAGCCTTCGCCTTCTTTGCGTTAGCCGCTCTGACCTCGAGAGATGCGTTACCCATATAGAATACCGTCTTGTTTGCAATATCGTCGTAGGAAAGCTCGTACTCAGCATCGTCTGCAATGAAGGAGACGAGCGCGGCAGGTCTTACCTTTTCGGTATAATCCTCAACATTGGGAGACTGGTGGTATCCGACGTTTCTGGCAAGAGTGAACTCACCGATGTCGTAACTGAGGCTCTGAAGCTTGAAAGGACCGTTCGTAACTATGCTTGAGATTTCCTTTGACCAATATGTCTTTGCAACCGAAACGATATCCTGACGAAGAGGTGAGGTTGCAATCGATGCAAGATTTTTAAGAAGCTGCTTGTAATCTCCGCCCTCGCGATACTTGATAGTAATCTCATACGCGCCGGTGCTTACGGCTCCAAGGTCGGAATATGTAAGGTCACCAGCCTTAACGGCAACTGCATTCTCAATATCGTAAAGAAGAGCTGCTGCAGGGTTGGGATTAGAGGGTTCAAGAAGAACCTCACGCCATGCGTAAATAAAATCGTTAGCGTAAACGCGGATTTCATCAGACCAATAGGTCTCACGAAGCTTTATCTTAATTTCTCTTTCCGATTCGTCAACAGAATACTCTTTTGCGGCAGCGTGCTCAAGCTCACCCTTTGAGTTAATCTTGAAAAGCGGCTCGTAAAGAAGGCTCATAATCTGCTCAGCGTTGCTGTCGGCATAGTAATCGGTGGGGTCAAAATCGAATACATCATCACCAAGGTCAACAACGATTTCGGCACCCGCATCTTCAGGGGCTCCGCAGGATGCAAGCGAGAACAAACTTCCGCAAAGCAACGTCAAAGCCATGAGCATGCTAATAATTTTCTTCATTTGGTTCTCCGTTCCGCCGCTGAAAGCGGCAAAAAAATATACGTTTGCAATATGCGCAAAATGCGCGATGATAATATTACTTTATATATTTTAACATAAAAATTTCTCTTTTTCAATGCTAAAATGTTGCACCTTCAATTTTCGTTTCAATTGCACAAATAAGAATGTCGGTTATTGTTGATTTTACACAATTATTTCTGGCTATGAATATAATATTTGATTCCCGACGATAATTTTCAAAAAGCAATTCGGAAGGAGATTAAGCTTATGAGGTATTATTTCAACGAAAGACGCGAAAAGGACAGAAACGGCTATACCGACCTTGCCGTTGAAAGAAGGCGGGCAGACACCAACATTCGCGGTGTCGAATATACGAGCTGCGAGTGCGCGGTCGGAATATGGGAACGAATAAGAATTATATCGGAAGAGGGCGCAAGAAGCATTAACCGCCCGATTGGAAGATACGATACGTTAAATCTTGGTAGAATGGATCTGCTTAGCGACGAGGAAATACTTGACGCGGGTGAGGAAATTGCAAAAAAGCTTTGCGAAACGGTTGACGGAACGTCAGCTTCCCCCGAAAGAATTTTAGTCGTCGGACTCGGAAACAGAAATCTGACTCCCGACTCGATAGGACCAAAAACCGCAGCACAGGTAAAACCGACGCTTCATATTAAAGAATTTGACGAGGATATGTTCGATTCGCTTGAATGTTCCGAAATTGCGGTTCTCTGCCCCGGGGTTACGGCTGAAAGCGGCATGGAAGCTTCCGAGGTTATACGGGGTGTTTGCAGAAGGCTTCTGCCCGACGTTATAATTGCGGTAGACGCAATCGCAACATGCTCGAAGGAAAGGCTCGGAACAACGGTGCAGATATCCGATACGGGACTTTTTCCGGGCAGCGGCGTCGGAAATTACAGAAACGCGCTCACGGAAGAGAGCATCGGAATTCCCATCATCGCAATCGGTGTGCCCACGGTGATAGATTCGCGTATTTTTTCACTCGGAGATTCTGACGAAAAAGTTCCTTATTCCGAAGAATCAATGCTTGTTTCTCCCAAGGAAATCGACGAAATAACGAACGTAGCGGCAGAGATAATCGGCGGCGCTATAAATCAAGCGTTCGGTATATCTTCTTACTGCTGAATATTACCTTGAGAAAACCAAGTTAAAAATGCGGTAGCAAGCACATCCGTCTGCCATCCGCATTTTTTTGTTTTTTTCGATAGACGTTTTCGGTATTTTTAATAGACGTTATCCTCAAAAAGTGCTTTTTTGCCTCCGTACGTATCAAGAGAAACGGGTTTTACGCATCCGTCTATTATATTGTGATGAATCGACCAAGGAAGAGCGTTTGGAGCGTATATATAAAACTCATCCTCTTCCTTCATTTCGCGCGGCTCTTTAAGCGTAAATACGAGCTTGTACGGATCAAAATCCTCGATTACCGATTCCTGTCCGTCGGACAGCCACTGCATTACCCAGCCCCTGTATCTGTGAGATGCGGGACGAAGAAGCATGGGCTTCGTTCTCTGCAGCACGGGCTTGCTTTCAAAGCGGTAAAACTCTCTGTCGGAGATTACCGTTCCGACCTTGCCGACTACCTTTTCTGTCTCTATTCCGACACCGCATCCCACTATGGTATTATCGTGGACGGAAAGTCTTGTAACGTCATCGCTTATAACGATACCCTTTACCTTTTCGTCAACCTCTCCGCGAACGAAAATCTGGTTATCCGATGCGGTTACGTAGTTTGTGGTAATTTTGATACCGTATCTTTCACGGCTCTCGTCCGTGATATTCGTAAGGTCGATGGAGTTGCCCGTAATTATTACGTTTTCAGAGGGTGTGTTGAGTCCTGTAACCGCACCCTCTGCGAATATTGCGGGGGCGTTGTAGTTTACGAAAACGTTGCCCTTGATTATCACCTGCGAGGTGAAGGAGCCCGTTCTTATGGCAGGCTCGTTGATAAATGAGCCCGCTTCAAAGTAGTTGTCGCTGATTATATGCTGAGCCATACCGAGCTTGTTGAACATATCCCATCTTTCGTTTACCTCTCCGGTAAGCGGATTTAGTCTTGTTCGCGAGGTGTTTCCCGTTTCTATCTCAGTTCTGGTGTTGCATATATAGCATCCGTGAACAATACTGAATCTTGACGAGCCCTCCCACGCCGCGTTGCCGATATCCTTTATGCGACAGTAAAGTATAGAGGTACACTCACTCTTGTCATTATTATTGAATGCGTTTCTCGCGCAGTCCTCAACCGAGCAGCGCAGATAGGTCATAGTATGCGTATACCGGTCGGGTTCGGCAGGATACTCACGAGATTCACCGGTTGAGTAAAAGCACTCGGCAGACATTTTTCTTGCGTGGCAGTTTTCAACGAGAATACGCTTAGTGCTTTCAAAACAGGTGGCGTTTGACTTCATAAAATAAAATCCGTAAACCGAATTTCCGCCGCGGCAGGTAATTACCGCGCCTTTTTCTTTTTCCGCAAAGCCGTAACATCCTACCATAAAGATATTTCTGAGTGTAACGTCCTCGCCGCCTTTTACGTAAAAACAAGAGCCTTGTTGACGCTCGACGCCTACCGCGCCAAGGCTATTGTCAAGTATGGTATCCTGTCCGCTTTCGCCCTCAAAGGTAAAGCCGGAGGCATCGATAATAGAAAGTTCCTTGGAAAGTCTGTATTTTCCGTTTGGCAGAAA
The DNA here is from genome assembly GCA_015064665.1 of Oscillospiraceae bacterium. Next base: position 28,416 of record SVRU01000014.1, on the reverse strand, counting down.
TACGTTTTTCTTTTCTGCAAGAGCGGTATCAATAGCGCGCTGAATAGCGGCTGAATCGGAATGCATAATTTCGCACTCGGCGTCTATACCTGCGGCGTCTGCAAGAGTAACAGTATTTCCATCGATTTTCTCTATCGTTGAAATTAATCTTGAAGAGCAAACGAAAGCCGCCGTACAGCCCCACTCGCGCTCCGCAAAATCGTTGAACTTTACTCTTATCTTTCCGTCAACGGTTATCCAGCCGTCTGTAAGCGGAATATCCTCGCTCCAGCTAACGCCAAAGTCCTTGGTCCAGCGGAAAACGTCGGGCATTTCAGGACACAAATCGAAGAAATAAACCTCCCAATCTCCCTGCGTGCCGTCGTATCCGTCAAGCTCTACCCTGCCGTCTATCGGCTGGTTATGGCGCCAGACACGTTTTTCCTCGGGTGTTCTCGGTCTGCGCTCAAAAAGCTTTTCTGCCTCGAAATGAGGGTTTGCGCCCTTGACGATAACCTCGTCGCCAACCCTGAAATCGCCTATAGATTCAAGTGTAAATTCACAGCTTCCGTTAGTCGAGGTGGCTTTCGTTACATATTCAGAGCCCGAAGCACCAAAATCCTTTGCATTTAAAAATCCGTTCTGCATACGTTTTCTCCGTTGTTTCAAAATATATTCCCGTCGAGTGCCGCCCTCTCACCGCCGTAGCTTTCAAGCGAAAGAGGTGTCGGACAATTATCTATGATATTGTGGTGAATTGACCAAGGAAGCTCACGCACGGCGTAAAGATAAAATTCATCTCCGTCCTTCAAATCTCTGGGCTCCTTGAGGGTGAAGTTAAGCGCTGCAAGGTCGAGCTCGAGAATTTCCGACTCCGTGCCGTCCTTAAGCCAATGCACGCGCCAATCGGCATAATTGAGCGAGCCCTCTCGCGGGAACATCGGCTTTGAAGCAGTTCCCGACCTGCCTGCCTTCGTGTAAAACGACCTATCGCTCAAAACGTCGCCTACAACGCACAGGACCTTGTCGGAATGTATGCCGACGCCAACGCCTGCAATGGTATTGTCGTGAATGGAAGCGCGTATTACGTCGTCGCTTACAATTATACCCTTAGTCATTTTGTCAGCCTGACCGCGAACGTAAATATGGTTATCCGACGCGGTAACGAAGCCGGAGGTAATGCGGATACCGTATCTGTCAACGCTCTCTTCGCCGATAGCCGTCAAATCAATGGAGTTGCCCGAGATTATTACGTTTTCGGGCGCTGTATCAACGGTTTGTCCCTCTCCGCGCACCTCTATTGCAGGAGAATTGAAATTCATAAAGACGTTGCCCTTGACAACAATCTGAGAAGCAAAAGAACCTATTTTTATCATCGAACACTTTCTATCCTGAGTTCCCGCCTCAAAATAGTTGTCGGTTATTATGTGCTGAGCCGTTCCGAGCTTATTAAGATAATCCACGCGACGGCGGATATTTCCGATTGCAACCGCGCCCGTGTTTGAGATGTAGCATCCGTGAATCTTTACGAATCTTGACGCACCCTCCCAAGCCGCATTTCCGACGTCCTTGATGCGACAGTAGAGAATTGACGTACCCTCTGCCTTATCGTTGTTATTAAACGCATTTCTTGCGCAGTCCTCAACAGAACAGCGAAGATAGGTTATCGACCTTGTATATTTTTCCGGCGGATTAGCAATTTCGCGAGGGTCGCCCATTGAGTAGAAGCACTCGGCAGACATTTTTCTTGCGTGGCAGTTTTCAACGAGAACGCGCTTGGTATTTATAAAGCAGGTTGCGTTGGATTTCTGGAAATAGAATCCGAACACCGACGTACCTCCGCGACAGAACATGTTAACTCCGCGCGACCTTTCCTTAAAGCCATAGCATCCTATCATTGAAAAATTCTTGAGCGTTACGTCCTCACCGCCGTTTACGTAGAAGCAGGAGCCCGCGGGGCGCTCAATACCTACCGCGCCAAGGCTGTTGTCTATAATCGTGTCGGTTCCGTTTTCACCCTCGAAGGTAAAGCCCGACGGCTCGTTGATCATAAGTGATTTCGTTATGCGGTATTTGCCGTTGGGAAGAAAAACGCTCTTCTTCTCGGCAATAGCCGTGTCGATAGCACGCTGAATAGCCTCGGAATCCGAGTGAAGAATGGTGCTTGACGATGTAATGGATGCCTGCTCTGAGAGCGTTAAAACATCCCCTTCAACCCCCTCGACCTTTGCAACCATACGGGAGGTGCAAACGAAGGTTGCGGTACATCCCCACTCACGCTCTTTAAAATCATTTATTTTAACTCTGACTTTTCCGTCTATGTATATCCAACCGTCAGTAATTTCAAGTCCGTCGTGCCATTCAACGCCGAAATTTTTAGTCCAGCGGAATGTATTCGGTGCTTCGGGCCACAAATCGACGATATATACGACCCAATCGCCTTGGCTTCCGTCATATCCGTCAAGCTCGACTCTGCCGTCAAGAGGCTGATTGTGCTTCCAGGGGCGTCTGTTAACGAAGCTCATATCCTTGCGCTCAAAAAGCGTTGCCTCTTTAACACTAGGACTGCATCCCTTGACAAGCACCTCGTCGCCGGCCTTAAAATCACCGACGCTGTCAAGCTTGAATTTGTTCGAGCCTGCTACCGAATGAGCAATGGTGGTATACTCAGAGCCTGTGGCACCGAAGTCGCGTGCATTAATATAACCGATGTTCATAAGATTCTCCTTGCATAAAAAACAATTAATGTTACGTAACGTTGCAATTCTATTATATCATTCAAGACTTGTATTGTAAAGTGAATTTGTTTTAAAAAACCATGAAAATCTTAACATTTGATCAGTCAAAGCTACGAGTTGCATTGAAACAGGTATTTTCACATTTTAAGCATTTGAAATCAACGCGGCATCTTGAAATGAAAAAAAGGCTATGATATAATGATATCGCAAAACAATGAATTGGAGCCGTTTATGAAGAAAAACGCTTATGACGATTATAAGTATCGTTCCCTCTCCGGTGAAAAAGTGAGGTGGCAAGGATTTTGGATAACCTCACACCGCTTTTACCATCTTCCATCCTGCCGCAAATACGGACACGACAGAAAACCCGAATTTAATTCCGAAATTCAGAATATACATACTCTTTTCAGAAAAAATTTCACCCTCTGCCGTTCTGATATAGTGCAGGCAAAATTATTTATAACAGGCGACGATCTTTATAAGCTTTATCTTAACTCAAGCTTTATCGGAGAAGGTCCGGCACAATCCTACCCCTTTGCTTACAACTATAACTGCTACGACGTAACAGACCTGGTGCACGAGGGTAAGAATACCGTCGCTGTGCATATTTATTATCAGGGACTTTTCAACATCTACCTTGTCAGCGCTGACAATCTATGCGGAATGATAGCCCAGCTTGAAATTGAATATGCGGACGGCACAAAAGAGACCGTAATAAGCGACAGAAGCTGGAAATATACAGAATGCTCCGCTTACTCCTCGCGCTATATTTACGGCTATCAAACTCAGTTTTCCGAGGATATTGACCTAAACGCATATCCACAGGGATGGACCGAGCGCGAATTTTCCGATTCAAATTGGAATAAAGCTATCGTTTCAGCTAATCCGTTTCCCGTTGACTATAGCCTTGTTCCGCAGCTCACTCCCACCGTAAAACACGAAAAAATATATCCTGCAAAAATAAAAAAGCTCGAATGCGGTTATCTGTTTGATTTTGGCAAGGAAGTGGTAGGCAATCTCGCCGTGACTCTCAAAGGCAGTAAAAAGGAGACCGTAGAGATACGTTTCGGCGAGGAGTTAAACGATGACGGTCGGGTCAGATACGAGATTCGCGCCAACTGCGTTTACAGCGACGTTATAACGTTATCAGGCGGCGAGGACTTCGTTGATTACTACGATTACAAGGGTTACCGCTATGCCGAGATCCTCGATCCGCCAAAAGACTTTGATCCAAAGAACGTATATACGTTTTCGAGGAATTATCCGTTTGACGATAACGCGGCAAGCTTTGAGTGCTCGAATGATTCAATGAACAGAATCTGGGAGATATGCAAGCACGGAGTCAAGATCGGCACTCAGGACACTTACTACGACTGCCCCACAAGAGAAAAGGGCGGATTTGTCGGCGACGCTTTAATTACAGGTCTTTCTCATCTTATCCTCACGGGTGATACGAAAATATACAAAAAGTTTATAACTGACTGCGCAAACACTGCACGCTGGTGCCCTGCCATAGCGGCGCATCTGCCGACCTACGATATAAACATCTGCGCAGATTATTCTTCTCTTGTGCCTCTATTTCTTGAAGAATACTATAACTACACGGCAGACAAAGATTTTCTTGAAGAAATGCTCCCCGTTGCTGAAGGAATATGGGAATACTACTCACAGTTTTTGAATGATGATCATCTGCTTGAGAGCATTAAGCACATGGACAAAGTTCCGAAAGAAATGCAGGCTATACTTATAGACTGGCCGCAGAATCTGCGCGACGGGTATGATATGGAAAAGGCCGCCGTCGGAATCTCTACGACAGTCAATATGTTCTTTTACGGTTTCTTGAAAACCCTTGCCAAGCTATACCTCATAGTCGGAAACGTAAAGAGAGCGTCGGAGCTGGAAGAAAAGCATCAAGCTATGGGCAAATCTATAATAAACCGAACCTACGATTATGGAAAAGGCATTTTCAGAGACACTGCAGATTCAGATCACTGCGCTTTGCATGCAAATGCCTTGCAACTTTTCTTTGGACTTGAGCCGCCGAAGGGATACAAGCCCATAGTTGATTTTATAATGAAAAAACGCCTTAATTGCGGCGTTTATTTCGCTTACTTCGTAATCAAAGGACTTTATACCGTCGGCGAGCACGAGGCTGCTTATGACCTTCTTACAGGACGCGACGGGCACTCCTGGTACAATATGATAAAAAGCGGCGCCACAACCTCTATGGAAGCCTGGGGACCCGAACAAAAATGGAATACGAGCTGGTGCCACCCCTGGAGCAGCTCTCCGATATATTTCTATACCGCTGAGATAATGGGAATCAAGGGTGCTGCCCCCGGAATGAAGAAAATCAAAATCACGCCGAAAATCAACGAATCGCTTAATTACGCAACGATAAAAATACCGGTTCCGAAGGGCGAAATTACCGCAAGCTTTAAACGCACCGAGAACGGTTGCGTATATACCGTAAACGCACCGTCCGACATCGAAATAGAATTCGAGGGCAACGATATAAATTTTGAATTTAATTATACCGATTATATTTAATTTTTGTCGGATTTTTTATTGACTTAATTTCATTAATATGATATACTTGCCATAGTTGCTTTATAAAGGAGATTCGCCTATGTACCAAATTAAAAAAATCACATCCAATCACACCGTTGATTTCGCGGCTGAGGAGTTAAAAAAATATCTTCGTATGATGATGCCGCGCTGCGGTGAAATTGAAATTAATTATGCACCAGACGCAAAGGACGGATTCAGACTCGGAGTTATGTCGGACTTCGGTCTTGACACATCGGAATCCGATGACATTACTCTCGACGATATTTTACATATCGACACCGACGAGTGCGGCGGTATTATTGCCGGAAGCAACCCGAGAAGCGTTTTGCTTGCGGTTTACAGATACCTTACTATCAACGGCTGCCGTTGGCTTTTTCCCGGTATTGACGGTGAATACATTCCGATAAAGGATGTTGAGCCTACAAAATATCACAAAATGGCGGACTGCCGCTACCGAGGCCAGTGCAACGAGGGTGCTGAAGCTCAGCATCTTATGATGGAAGAGATAGATTTCACACCGAAAATCGGTATGAATATCTTTATGATTGAGTTTGACAACCCGACCGCATATTATAACAGCTATTATAACCACAAAAACAACACGGCAAACCGAGAGCCCGAACCCGTAACAAACGAAACAATTCTCCAGTGGAAGCGTCAATGCGAGGCAGAAATTGCAAAGCGCGGACTTCAGTTCCACGATATGGGTCACGGCTGGACGGGTAAAGCATTTGAAATCGAATTCGATGGATGCTGGTCAATCTCCAGCGACGATTTAGTGCCCGAAAAATACCGTCCATACCTTGCTATGTACGAGGGCAAGCGTGCGCTTTACAAGGGTCAGCCCTTGAATACGAATTTCTGCATGTCAAACCCCGAGGCAAGAAGAATCGTTGCAAACAGCATAGCGAATTACGCCGAGAATGCAAGCAACGTAGACTATCTTCACGTTTGGCTCTCGGACTCCTATAACAACATGTGCGAGTGCGAAGAATGCCGTAAAAAGACTCCGTCCGATTGGTACGTTATGCTGATGAACGAGGTTGACGAAATCATGAACGAGCGCGGACTTAAAACGCGCGTTGTATTCATCTGCTATTACGACACCGTTTGGGCTCCCAAAACAGAGCGCCTTAACAACCCCGACAGATTTGCCCTTCTTCTCGCGGCTATCACCCGTGATTACACAGAATTTGTTGACCCTGCAATAGACGTCAGCAAAATAAAACTCACCGAATACGTATTCAACGAAAACGTGATGCCCAAGAGCGTAAACAATTACCTCATTCACGCAAAGGAATGGCGTGATATATGCAGAGTTCCTAACTTTATTTACGAATACCACTTCTGGTGGGCGCAGCACCGCGACTTCGGAATTTTCGAGCTCGCCAATATAATACACAAGGACGTAAAGGGCTACTATGCAAACGGATGCAGCGGTATCGTTGAGGACGGCTCACAGAGAAGCTTTTTCCCGAACGGATTCCTCTTCACAACCTACGCATCAACGCTTTACGACACAAGCATTGATTTTGAAGAGATTAAGGAGGACTTTTTCAAGCACTCCTACGGCGAAGATTATAAGACCGTAATAGAATTTTTTGAAAAAATCGAAAAAACCTTAGACTTTAAATATCTTATGAAAAAGATGACCACCGATAGCAAAATGGGAGATTTCTACAATCCCCAGATAGTAAAGTCAATTCTTAAGCTGCCCGAAATCGCAGAGGAATACCGTCCCTTTGTCGAGGCTCATAAAAACATGCCCTATCGTGCACAGACGGTTTCATACAGGATTCTTGCAAGATATCTTGAGCTTTTGAAGGGTATTGCTCCCGCGCTTGCTCTTAAGGCTGAGGGCAAGGAACACGCCGCGCTTGAGGAATTTACAAGGTTTGCCGACGACTTCGGTAAATACGAGCTTGAAATGGAGCGCAACTACGACCATTATAACCTCGTTAATTCGTTTAACAGAATTTTCAAAAAAATAACCGTTCTTTTTGATGCATGATAATTTATAAGGAGAAGCACATGTTTACTATCAATAAAATTACGTCAAACAACGTTGTCGATTTCGCGGCTGAGGAGCTAAAAAAATACCTTCGTATGATGATGCCGCGCTGCGGTGAAATTGAAATTAATTATGCACCCGACGCCAAGGACGGCTTCAGACTCGGAGTTATGTCGGACTTCGGTCTTGACACATCGGAATCCGATGACATTACTCTCGACGATATTTTACATATCGACACCGACGAGTGCGGCGGTATTATTGCCGGAAGCAACCTGAGAAGCGTTTTGCTTGCGGTTTACAGATACCTTACTATCAACGGCTGCCGTTGGCTCTTCCCCGGTATTGACGGTGAATACATTCCGATAAAGGATGTTGAGCCTACAAAATATCACAAAATGGCGGACTGCCGCTACCGAGGCCAGTGCAACGAGGGCGCTGAAGCTCAGCATCTTATGATGGAAGAGATAGATTTCACACCGAAAATCGGTATGAATATCTTTATGATTGAGTTTGATAATCCCAAGGCATACTACGACAGATATTACAACCATCAGTTTAATCAGGAAAACCGTGAGCCCGAGCCGGTAAATGCAGACACCGTGCTTCAGTGGAAGCGTCAGTGCGAGGCTGAAATTGCAAAGCGCGGACTTCAGTTCCACGATATGGGTCACGGCTGGACAGCTGAGTCCTTCGGCATAGACACAACCGACGGTTGGGTAAGGGTTGACGAAAGCAAAGTCCCCGAAGAGTCTCGCGAATTTATTGCTATGCTTGACGGCAAGCGCGCGCTTTTCGACGGTCGTCCCCTGAACACGAACTTCTGTATGTCAAACCCAAGAGCACGAGAAAAAGTCGTTAAAAAGATAGCGGATTATGCCGAAGCTTCATCAAACGTGGATTATCTTCACGTATGGCTTGCCGATGCTCACAACAACCATTGCGAGTGCGGTGAGTGCCGCAAGAGGATTCCTACCGACTGGTACGTTATGACAATGAACGAGCTTGACGATGAACTTACAAGAAGACAGCTCGATACAAGAATCGTATTTATCTGCTACGTTGATACGACGTGGGCGCCGAAAACGGTATTTATTAAGAACCCCAAGAGATTCTCTCTTCTTATTGCGGCAATTACCCGTGATTACTCGGTAGCGGTAACTCCAAATCTTGATACCGAAAAAATCGTTATCCCCGAGTTTGAATTAAACAATATTACCCTGCCCCAGAGTGTTGACGAGTACCTTGCTCACGGAAAGATGTGGCAGGATAGCTGTAAGGTTCAATCATTTGTTTATGAATACCACTTCTGGTGGCCCGAATACCGCGACCTCGGACTTTTCAATTTTACGAAGCTTGTTCATGACGATATTGTAGGTTATAAGTCGAATGGATGCAACGGTATTGTAGAGGACGGCTCACAAAGAAGCTTCTTCCCGAACGGCTTTGCCTTTAACGTTTACGCAAGCACTCTTTATGATATCTCATCAGACCATGAAGCGCTCAAAGAGGACTACTTCAAGCACGCGTATGGCGAAGACTACAAAGAAGTTATTAAATTCTTTGATGCGCTCGGAGAGGCCGTTCCCTACCGTTACTTTATTCAAAAGCAGGCTCAAACCGGTGCTTACTACAACCCCGAAATCATTTCAAAGCTGGAAAAGGTTTACGAAATCATTGATGGATTTGCTCCTTTCGTCAATGCGCATAAGAATATGCCTTACCGCGCGCAAACCGTTTCATATAGAATTCTCGCAAAATATCTTGAATACTGCAAATCACTTACAAAAGCTCTTATAATGAAAGCTGACGGAAATGAATATGCCGCAAGAGATGCTTATAACGAATTCAGAGTTGAATTCGGAAAATACGAGCTTGAAATGGAGCGTTGCTACGACCAGCAAATGTGCTTCGCTTCCCTCTCCCGAATATTCAACGCAATTTCAAACAAAACAAAGGATAAGGAAGAGCCGGTTATATTCCAGCAATAAAACGTAATTTTCATAAAAATCAAAACAAAAAACCTCTTTGGCAGAACAACATCTACCGAAGAGGTTTTCTTTTTCATTAAATTATAAGCTCATCAAGTGAGTATTTCGGCACTGCGTGGTCGTCGTTTTCGTCACGGAAATACTTTATATCTCCGTCCTTCACATCGGTAAGATATACTCTTTCCGTAGGCTTGCCGAGGGCTATTATCAAGGCTGCATAGTAACCTTCTCTGCCGAGCATCTCGTTTACTTCCTTCTTTTTGAAGCTGCCTATCATACAGCCTCCGAGTCCAAGCTCGGTTGCCGTCAGAAGAATCGACTGCGCGGCAATTCCTATATCCATACCGAGAATTGCATCTAAGGTTTCATTCTGAGTCATCATAACTACATAAGCCTTGGGACGCTCGGTTTCAGTCGGACCTTTCCACTCTTTAAGATAACCTGCAAACGCCACGTTTGAGAAGATAAAATCACAGTCCTCTTTTTTATTTATGAGAACGAATCTTATCCTCTGTCTGTTAGCGGCAGAGCCGGAGCATCTTGCGGATTCTATCATTGCGCGAAGCTCACCGTCGGTTATCTCTCTCTCCGAGTCAAAGCGACGGTAAGAACGTGTTTTCTTTATAAGCTCTTCTACCATTTTGCATTCTCTCCTTAGTATACAAAATCAAATTCAAAATCATATATACTTACGGTGTCACCCTCTTCTACACCTGCTTCGCGAAGCTTATCGATAACACCGTTTTTCATAAGCACGCGTTGGAAGAAATTAAGCGACTCGTAATCGTCGAAATTAATCTGACCCATAAAGTTATAAAGCCACTCGCCCTCAACAATATACTTTTTGTTTTCGCGTCTTACTACCGTCGTTTTTTCTCCGCTTGCATTTCTTATAGCCTCGTCCTCTGCAGTGATTTCACTCTCATATACCGTCATTGGAGGAAGGTCGGCAAGTCTTTTTGCCGTTACGCTCACAAGCTCGTCAAGCCCCTCGCCCGTCACCGCGGAAACGCATACGATTTCACGCGAAAGCTTAGAGCATTTTTCTTTGAACTTCTCAAAAATATCCGATTCGGGATCGACCGAGTCAATTTTATTTGCCACGACAATCTGAGGACGGGTCGAAAGCTCCGGCGAATATCTGCGAAGCTCCTCGTCTATTTTATCAATGTCGTCACACGGACAGCGTCCGTCCTGAGCCGAGATATCTACTACGTGCAAAAGAAGTCTGCATCTGTCAACGTGGCGCAGGAAAGCGTGTCCGAGTCCTGCGCCGTCAGACGCGCCCTCGATAAGTCCCGGTATATCCGCCGCGAGAAAGCCCTTGCCCTCTCTGACGGGAACGACTCCTAGATTTGGAGACAAGGTGGTAAAGTGATAATTTGCAATCTTGGGCTTTGCCGCTGAAATTCTTGAGAGTATAGAGGACTTTCCTACGTTTGGGAATCCGATAAGACCGACCTCGGCAAGCATCTTAAGCTCTAATATGACCTCACGCTCCTCGCCCTTCGTTCCGTTTTTTGCAAATCTCGGAATCTGTCTTGTGGGAGTTGCGAAATGTCTGTTTCCCCAGCCGCCTCTGCCGCCCTTACAAAGAATATATTCATCGGCGCACGCCATATCAATTATGATTTTCTTGGTTTCGGGATCTTTTATAAGCGTTCCGCGCGGAACTGTTACGACAACGTCTGCTCCGTTCTTTCCGTGCATCTTTCCCGTTTTTCCGTCACCGCCAGGCTCTGCCACGAATTTTCTTTTGTATCTGAAAGCAAGAAGCGTATTTGCGCCCTCGTCAACGCGAAATACGACGTTTCCGCCTCTGCCGCCGTCACCACCGTCGGGACCGCCCGCCGATACGTACTTTTCTCTGTGGAAGGATATTGCGCCGTTTCCGCCGTTTCCCGCCTTTACGTAAATTTTAATATTATCTACAAACATTTTTTAAACCGAGGTGGAATCATCACCCTTTTGCCTTATGATTATTTTGATAGGTGTTCCCTCAAAGCCGAACGCATCGCGCAGACAATTCTCTATATAGCGTCTGTACGAGAAGTGGAATAGCTCCTCCGAATTACAGAAAATAACGAAGGTTGGGGGATTCTCTGAAACCTGTGTCATATAGTATATTTTAAGCCGTTTGCCCTTATCCGAGGGAGGCTGAACTCTCGTCATAGCATCGTTTAAGAGGTCGTTGAGCATACCCGTAGTGATACGGCGGCTCGCCTCGGCATACGCGCTTTTGATCATCGGATAGAGGTTTGCAACTCTCTGACCGGTTTTTGCAGATACGTAAACTATCGGCGCGTAGGTCATATAGGAGAGCGCGGTTTTGATTTTGGTATTGAAGTTATTTACGGTAGAATTCTCTTTCTCTATCGAATCCCATTTATTCACGACTATTATCGATGCTTTACCCGCATCGTGCGCGATTCCCGCAATTTTTTCGTCCTGCTCGGTTATTCCGTCAGCGGCGTCAATCATAATAAGACATACGTCGGCGCGCTCAACAGCCATATTTGCGCGCAAAACGCTGAATTTTTCTATTCTGTCCTCGACCTTGGATTTACGTCTGATGCCCGCGGTATCAATGAAGTTGAATACGCCGTGGTCATTTTCAACTCGGGTATCGACCGCATCGCGCGTTGTGCCCGCGATGTCGGAAACTATCATTCTCTCCTCACCGCACATACGGTTAACAATAGAGGATTTTCCCGCGTTGGGCTTTCCGATTACCGCTACGTTGATAACACCGTCGTCAGCACCGTCATCATCCGAGAAGTCGCATTCCTCAAGTATTGCATCAAGCAGATCGCCCGTACCCGTTCCGTGAATTGAAGACAACGCAATCGGCTCACGCTCGAATCCGAGCTCGTAAAATTCGTAAAATTCGAAAGGCAAAGCGCCTATGCTGTCCGTTTTGTTAACGGCGAGAATAATTGGCTTTCCGGACTTTTTAAGCATTATCGCTATGTCCTTATCGTCAGCAAGAAGCCCTGCGCGGACGTCGCACATAAAGATAATAACGTCAGCCGTATCAACGGCAATTTCCGCCTGTGTGCGCATCTGCTTAAGAATCGTATCCTCGCTTTTGGGCTCTATACCGCCCGTGTCAATGAGAATAAATCTATGATCCCCCCACTCAGCCTCCGCATATATGCGGTCGCGGGTAACGCCCGGAACATCCTCAACGATTGAGCGCCGTTCGCCTATGAGCTTATTAAAAAGCGTGCTTTTGCCGACGTTAGGTCTGCCGACAATTGCTACTATTGGTTTTGACATAATTACTCCTTTCCAAACTTTGCAAGAAAGACAAATCAAGCTTCAGTGCCTAACACGGCATCAACAAAACCGAATCCGTCTGTTCCGCAAACCCGAATTTTGACTCCAAGACCCTCTTCAAGCTCCGAGAGCGTCATTCCGCAAAGAAAATCCTGCTCGTGATATCTCAAGGTCACAGACGGTATAAGAAGCTCGTCGCACTCAAGCTTTCCGCTCAGCTGCTCGCAAATATCCTTACCCGTAAGAAGTCCCGTAACCGTAATAGAATCACCGAAGAAATTATTTTTTATCGGGTAAACGTCTATTTTGACCTTATCAACCTTTTCCATTATTTTCTGTGCCATTCCGTACACCGTCGGATATGAAGCAAAGCCTGTAACAACGGCAACGCGCCGCAATTTTTTTGGAGCATCCTCAAAAGGATTTTCACCGCCTGTGGCAAAATCAAAATCATCAATAAAAGAACGGAGCATTCCGACGCCGTTTTCTATCTGAGGATAGCCCTCGTAATAATCCTCGCAAGGAAGCCGCCTGCCCGATTTCAGATAAAATTCATCGGCTGCGAAAAAAAGTCTTGAACCGAATTTTTTCTTATGCTCCTCAGCAAAGGCATCTATCATATCAATTACAGCCGCTGCCTCCTCAGAGTCAAAATCGCTTAAGGGATAAAGGCCATCGCGGTGCTTGGTAAGTCCTGCAGGTACTATCGAAACACTCGAAAGATTGGGATAATACTTTGACAAATCACGCATTGAACGAAGCAGCTCGTCCCCGTCGTTGACCCCCTTGCAAAGAACTATCTGACCGCACATTGAAAGTCCTGCTTCCTTGAACCTGTCAAGATAACGCAGAACCTCTCCCGAACGCTTGTTTTTCATCATCTTAACTCTTAGCTCGGGATTGGTAGTGTGAACCGAAATATTAAGAGGAGAAAAACGCATTTTAACGATTCTGTCAACGTCCCTGTCGGTCATATTGGTAAGAGTTATATAATTTCCGTGCAGAAAGGAAAGTCTAGAATCGTCGTCTTTAAAATATATAGTTTCGCGCATCCCCTTGGGATTCTGATCGATAAAGCAAAATATACATTTGTTTTTGCAGGATTGCTTTTCATCCATAAGGGGTGTTTTGAATTCGAGTCCGATATCGTCGTACTCGCCTTTTTTTATTTCAACCGAAAATTCCCTGCCGCCGCGCGACAACAGAAGACTGACGTTTTTTTCCGCAAGATAAAAGCGATAGTCAAGAACGTCGCAGATCTCGTTTCCGTTTATGGAAATCAAAACATCGCCTGACAAAATTCCGCATCGCTCTGCGCGCGACCTATTTTCTACGTTAGTAATTTCAACCATTTTTACACCATTTTCCCCGAATGAAAATCACCGAGAAGCCTATTAAATAAACGAGCGATGCCGCCGCAGCAAAGCCAAAGAAATCAATCCAAACGTCAAATATCGACGAACCTCTGCCCGAAAATATCTGTATCGTTTCATCAAAAAGCGCAACGAATACGGCAAATATATAGGTAGAGAGCATAAAGCCTTTTCTACGTTTGAAAACAAACGCGTAAACCGAGAGTTCGATGCCTAAAACCGCAAACTCAAAAAAATGTGCAAGCTTTCGAAGATTTATCTGAACGAATTCGCCCGGCTTCGTATCGGGAGGAATAACCTCGGCTACGATTTCACCCACGCTGTTGCTCTGCTGTTCGGATTTTTCGGGAGGAAGCATAGACTGAGAAAAAATAAATCCGAGAGTCGCTAATATTAAAATTAAAAATGCAGCTTTTATGACCATAGTGTTTTTCGTCTGCATAACGCTCTCCTTTCTCAAAATAGGTTTTATCGCTTTCCAAGCGCGTAAATCATTTCGGGCGTAACACCGTTTTCCTTCAGATATGCCACAGCCTCAGCCGAGCCGCCCTTTCCGGCGACGAGCATAAGCCGCTCACCCTTTTTCCTGTCAAATTCCGTTCCAAGACCATCAATAAAGCACTTTGCGTAAAGGTATTTTCCCTTTGCCGACAGCTCCTCCACGTAGGTCGGATCATGTCTTGCGGCCGTTCTGAACCATTCAAACGCAGCTCGCGCGTCAGCCTTGATTACGGCAAATCTCTTGTCCTCTTCATCAAAATCGGGTACGTATCCCGACAGAAGAGGCGTCGTTATATCTCTGTATTCGGGTTTATGGTAAGGAATCATACATATGCCGATAACGTCGGGCTCAAACATACATCCGAGTGTTGACGCCATGCCCATATATAACTGAGCTTCTATGCAACCGTCCTCTGCAGACATACGCATATAGCGCAAAGCAAGTTCAAAATCCTGCGCTACCCCTTCGCCGTGAAGATAGAGCATAGCAAGATTATAGTATGCTTCGCCGCCCTCCATATTTCTCGCAAAAGAGAAATAGCTTTTCGCTTCCTTGGGGTCATACGTTCTTCCGTATCCGTGCAACAGACAGTATCCGTAATTGAACGCGGCAAGTGAATCGCCTTCGCGCGCTCCCTCAAGATACATATCGGCGGCAGCTTGATAATTACCGTCTAAAAATTCAACGTCTGCTTTTAATTTCTCGTACAAAAAGCCGCCCCCTTTTCATTTAAAATCAAGATAGAATAAACTTAGTTCCCTCTCTTGAATCAACGAGCGTAATTCCCTTTTCAAGAAGCTCAGCGCGTATAGCGTCAGCCAAAGCAAAGTCCTTATTTGCCTTTGCGGCGCGTCTTGCTTCAATTTTTTCGTTAACATATGCGAGAAGCTCAGCGTCAACGCCGGCGTCAGAGGAAGCGTCGTCGCCCTTTTCCTGCAATTTAGCCGCAGCAGCAACGAGACCGAGGTCAAGAACCCTCTCAAAGTCCTCGATAAGAGCAAGCTTCGTTTTGTCGTTGGTTTTGAGCTTGAAAACGTCGTAAAGCGCGGTTACAGCAAGAGAGGTATTAAGGTCGTTATCCAGCGCATCGGTAAATTTCTTTTTTCCTTCACTAAAGGCTTCGATATCGAGCGAGTCGCTATCGGTGGGTTTAAGAGCCGCTATTTTCGAGACGAGCTTGTTATATGCATTTCTTGCGTTTTCGAGGTTTTCCCAAGAGAAAACAAGATTCTTTCTGTAATGCGACTGCATGCAGAAATAGCGGTAAACGAGCGGGTCAAATCCACGCTCTTCAAGAAGCGAAACGGTAAGAAATTCACCCTTTGATTTCGACATTTTTCCGCCTGCCGTGTTCAAATGATGAACGTGGAACCAATATTTGCACCACTCGTGGCCGAATGCCGATTCACTCTGGGCAATTTCATTCGTGTGATGAGGAAAAGCATTATCGATTCCGCCGCAATGAATGTCAAGATATTCGCCAAGATGCTTTGACGCGATGCAGGAGCATTCAATATGCCATCCCGGATAGCCTATACCCCAAGGCGAATCCCATTTAAGCTCCTGATCCTCAAACTTTGACTTAGTGAACCAAAGGACGAAATCCGCCTTGTTGCGCTTGTTTCCGTCGGCTTCAACGCTTTCGCGTACGCCAACCTCAAGGTCCTCTTCGTTAAAGTCGTTGAAAATATAATACTTTTCAAGCTTAGAGGTATCAAAATACACGTTTCCGCCAGCCTCGTAGGCGTAGCCCTTTTCAAGAAGCTTTTCTACCATATCTATAAATTCGGGTACGCATGCCGTTGCCGGCTCGGTTATCTCCGGTTTGTTTATATGAAGCTTTTCGCAATCGGAGAAGAATGCGTCAGCATAAAATTTTGCTATTTCAAGCACCGTTTTATGCTCGCGGCGAGCGCCCTTGAGCATTTTATCCTCACCCGTATCGCCGTCGCTTGTGAGATGGCCGACGTCGGTAATATTCATCACGCGCTTTACGTCGTAACCGATATAACGGAGATACTTTTCAAGCACGTCCTCCATAGCATAGGTGCGAAGATTTCCTATATGCGCAAAATGATATACGGTAGGGCCGCAGGTGTACATCGAAACCTTACCGGGCTCACGCGGCACGAACTCCTCTCTTGTTCTTGTTGCAGAATTATATAATAGCATTGATGAGCGTCCTTTCCATAGAAAACACATATTTATACAGATATCATTTTATCAGATAAAGCTTCATTTGTCAAGCCTATATATACTTTTACATAGTACTTAGTAAAAAAAATTTAAATAAACACTTGTATTTTCCGTCATAATCTGTTATTATTTATTGTAGAAAAATATTCCCTCGGAGGATAAATATAAATGCAGAACAACCCGCAAAAAAAAGAAGGAACCTACGCTGATCTCACCGGTATAAGACGTGCAATTCCGATAATTCTCGTTGCAATTGCCGTATTTATCTCACTATGCTTCTTTATGCAGGATACCGGCGCTTTCGGACGGGCTATATCAAGCGTTTTACTTGGACTTTTTTCAATTGGCGGATACTTTATTCCCGCCTTTCTTATACTTCACGCCATTTTTTACGCATCCGACTATTTTAAGAAAAGAACGGTATCCCGCATTATATTCACGGTTATTACGGTAATAACCCTTTCTGCACTTATTCACGCCATAACCTATTACGGCGAAGACATAACCTTCAGCGCAAGTCAGCTTTATCAGAACGGAATCGACTCGGTGGGAGGCGGTTTCGTTGGCGGCGCGGTTGCGTTTGCGCTTACAAAGATTTTCGGCACTGTCGGTCTTATAATTATCGCAATTGCTCTGTTCTCGCTTTACCTGACGTATTACCTTTCGGGAGCAAAATCGCTTCTTCTTAAAGCTCTCCTCAAGCTTTTGAACGGCATTTCCGGATGCTTCTCCTCTTTCAGCGAATCACGTAAAAACACCAAGGCAGAAAGAGAAAAGGCTCGCGAGGAGCACGTTCGCGAAATGCTTGCAGCTCAGCAGGATTCGCTTATCGACGATGAATTCTTTGCCGCGGACAGCGGTCTTAAGGAGCTGAAGATAAACGAGCTCGGAATAGAGGAATCTATAAGCGACGAACAAGCGGAGAAAAATCCGCACCTTCACAACAAAGTATATACAAATCGTGAAGCAAGCTCCAAGCCACGCCACTACTCTGCCTATGATTCCGTCTTTTCAGACGCTATGGCATCGGATACCGACAAGCGACGCGTTAATATGGATTACAGCACTACGAACTCGGCTCACACACTCTCAGATTCCACGGCTGACTCGATTTATGAGCCGCGCCACGACGACATAATCTACGAAGAGCCCACGGTACACGATTACGATGCAAACGCGGACGAGCTGTTCTCAAAAAATTTCGAGACGCTTGATTTCAAGCTTAACGAAGAGCTTTCGAACAAACCGTCAAGCAAAGCTTCTAAGGATATTAAAAGGCCCGAGCCGGTCAATGAAATCACCGTTCCTATTACCGAAATCACGGCAGAGGACGTTGAAAAGGCAAGACAAAGAGCCGACTTTGAAATGAAGAAGAAAATGGCGATTGAAGCTCAGAAGAGATACGCCGAGGCTCAGGCAAACCTCAACCGCGAAAAAGAAGCTGCTCAAACCTCATCAACACAGCATTCCGCGGTCGAAAATCAATCCGTTAATTATTCCGCAGCCTACTCGGCAAACGAGGCTCAGCCGCAAAACAACTATACACCCTACCAAGCAAACGAGGCTCAACCTCAGAACAGCTACACACCCTACCAAGCAAACGAGGCTCAGCCTCAGAACAGCTACACACCCTACCAAGCAAACGAGGCTCAGCCTCAGAACAGCTACACCCCCTATCAAGCAAACGAGGCTCAGCCGTATATACCCGAATATATGAAAGAGGAGTCAGCGCAAGAAGCTCCCGCAGTAGATAACGCCAACGAAAGCTTCGCTTTTGAAAACTCACGCAAGGAAATCTTTGAGAGCGCAATCAGCGATTATGAAAAAGAACGCGAAGCTACTGAATTCAAGCCGTACAATCCGCCCGTTCTGAATGATTTTACAGAACAAAACGAGATTACTACAAACGAGCAAGAATTGAGAATATCAAGAACTATGCTTGACCCGACTCCGTCGCCCAAAGATGAGTCGGCGTACGGCGAAACGGACGAGAGCAATTTTGAGCTTGACGAATCAACCGGCCTTGAATTTGATTCGTTTGCCGAAGAGGGCGACGATGACGAAAACGAGGGTGAAACCGTATTTGATTTTTCACAAAGCAATGCCGAGGATGATATTACGGAGGACGCCAACGAGGAAGAAATTCCACCGGAGGAGCAGAGCGCAACCGTTATAGAACAAAGAAAGCTCTTTCCCTTCCTTGACGGCGAAGAAACCGACTCAAACGAGAGCGACGGCGACGCCGTTATCACCGAAAGCTTTGACAGCTTTAATGCTGACGGCAACGAAAATTCCGAAGACGATCCCGAAGGCGACGGCACCGATGCTCCGCCTTTTGAATACAGTGCTCCGAAATCAACCTTTGCAGAACGTTTTATGACGCCTTCCGCGCCGATAAAGCACCCCGTTCCCGAGCAGAATACCGTAGTTGAAAAGCCCGACTACTCGGATTATCAGTATCCGTCGGTTGAGCTTCTTGCCAAGGGTAAATTTGAAGAGGACCTTAATCAAGAGGAAGAAAAAAATCAGAATGCAGAAAAGCTCGTTGACGCTCTTTTGCAGTTCAACGTCAGAATTTCCATCAAAGGAATCGACAGAGGCCCCCGTATCACGCGATATGAAATCGTTCCAGCGCGCGGAGTAAAGGTAAACTCGGTTACAAACCTGTTTAACGATATTGCTCTTAACCTCGGAGTTGAGGGAATGCGTATGGAGGCTCCTATACCCGGAAAGTCGGCCATAGGTGTTGAAATTCCCAACAAAAAACCGAGCACGGTTTTGCTGAGAGATCTCGTTGAATCCGACGAATTTATATGCTCGTCTTCAAAAACCATGTCATGTCTTGGCAAGGACGTAACCGGAAATCCCGTATTTGCGGATATTGCAAAAATGCCGCACGTTTTGGTTGCCGGCGCTACGGGTATGGGTAAATCGGTATGTATAAACTCAATACTCATAAGCATACTTTACAAGGCGCGTCCCGATGAAGTTAAATTCATTATGATAGACCCCAAAAAAGTAGAATTTAACGGTTATAACGGAATTCCTCACCTGCTTATCCCCGTAGTTACCGACGTAAAGCAAGCGGCGGGCGCACTTATGTGGGCGGTTGAGCAAATGGAAAAGAGATACGACCTTATGGAAGCCCTTGAGGTCAGAAAACTTGATTCGTATAACGAAAAGGTGCGCGAAAACCCCGAGCTTGGCGAACCTTTGCCTAAAATCATTATCGTTATAGACGAGCTTAACGATATTATGCTTCAGGTAAGAAAGCCTGCGGAGGATCTCATAATGAGCATAGCTCAGAAGGCAAGAGCCGCGGGAATACACCTTGTTATCGGTACTCAGCGTCCGTCGGTTGACGTCATTACGGGCGTAATTAAAGCAAACATTCCCTCGCGTATTTCCTGTAAGGTTGCATCCTATAATGACTCAAAAACCATTCTTGAGCAAGCCGGTGCAGAAAAGCTGTTGAATAACGGAGACATGCTCTACATTCCGGCAGGTGCGCCCAAGGCGCTCAGAGTTCAGGGTGCTTTTGTTTCCGACGGTGAGGTTACGGCGATAATGAAGTTCCTCAAATCGCAGGCAAAAGGCTCGGTTTACGATGCTCAGGCGCTCGAAGAAATCAATCGTGCAGCTCAAAAATGCTCCAAGGGTAAGGGCGGCGACGACTTTGACGATGACGACGGAGATGACAGAGAGAGTCTTGGCGTGCTGAGCGATCAGCAATTCCTTGATGCCGTTGACCTTGCTATAAAGTCGGGAAAAATTTCAACCTCTCTTATTCAGAGAAAAATCGGTGTTGGCTACGGCAAAGCCGCAAAATTCATAGATTATATGGAAGATATGGGCATTGTAAGCGAGCCTAACGGTCAGAAACCGAGAGATATCCTTATTACCAAGGACGAATGGCACGAAATGCTTTCAAGGCGCAGCCTTGACTAGACAAAAGCGGATAATTAATTAGGAGAACGTTATGATAGCAGTATTACTTGCAGACGGATTTGAAGAAATAGAAGCCTTAACCCCCGTTGATATGTTGAGACGCGCAGGACTTGACGTTAAAACCGTCGGTCTTAACGGAAAAATCGCCGCAGGCTCTCACAAAATCCCCGTTATATGTGACCTTGAGCCCGCCGAGGTTGAACTTGATAAGGTTAGTATGACTATATTCCCGGGAGGAATGCCCGGTGCGCTCAACCTCGACGCATCACCGTTTACAGACAAAATAATTGAAGCTACACTTAAAAACGGTGGAAGATTAGCAGCTATTTGCGCTGCTCCGCTCGTTCTCGGAAGAAGAGGGTTGCTTGATGGCAAACGTGCAACCTGCTATCCCGGATTTGAGAAGGAGCTTACCGGTGCTAATACAACAGGAGAATGCGTAGTTACCGACGGCAACATCACTACAGCTAAGGGAATGGGCGTTGCGCTTGATTTTGCGAACGAGCTTATTGCCCTTATTCTTGGTGAAGAAAAGAAAAATGCGCTCAGCGAAGCCATCATGGAGAAAAAATAATGGTTGCCAAGCTTCAGACACATATTGCATACCGTTGCCCCGAATGCGGCACTCTTATATACGGATTCGTCGGAAAATTTGCGCTTTCCGCAAATCTTTTGAGAATAAAATGCTCATGCGGTCATTCGGCGCTTGACGTTAATATTACAAACGATAACAAAATAAGAATATCAGCTCCCTGCCTTTTCTGCAAAAAGAATCACAGCTTTGTTGTATCACAAAACATATTTTTTGACAGAGATTTATTCCTTTTGAACTGTCCCTATGCAAATATGGATATATGCTTTATCGGCTCAAAGGAAAAAATTGACGAAGAGGTTGTCCGCTCGGGCGAAGAGCTAAGCAGACTTCTTTGCGACCTTGAAGCAGAATCAATTGCCGATATGCAACCCGAGGATATTGACGAGGACGAACTTCTTCCCGACCCTTCGGTTTACGACACTATAAGATTTCTTGTAAAAGAGCTTGAGGCAGAGGACAGGATAGACTGCCCCTGCCACAGTTCAAAATACGAGTTGAGATTTTGCAAGGAAGGTATTGAGGTTTATTGCCCGGATTGCGAAGCGTCCTACGTTTTCAATACCGAGTCACAGTCGGCGAGCGCCGATTATATTGAAATAGATTCGCTTTATCTTAGGCAAGAGAATAATCCGAACCCGCTCTGAATCCTTAATTTTCAGCGCTTTCGGTGCTCATCCCTCTTACAAAGTTAGTCCGTAATATTCAAGTATTCCCCTATATATTCCGAGAGCAAAAAGATTAGGCGAATTAGCCATAAGCTCGGCATCGTCGGGATTAGATATAAAACCAAGCTCAACAAGGACGGCGGGCATTCTCGTTCTTCTCAAAACGTACAGTCCGGGGCGTTCTACTATTCCGCGGTTGCGAAGACCCGTTACCTCTGTCATATTCCTGAGTATATCCTCTGCAAGATTATACGCCTCGGTTGACGACACGCTGTATATCAATGCCTCCGAGCCGCTTGCCGAAGGATTTACGGAGGCGTTTGTATGAATGGATATAAATAGGTCTGCATCCCATGCGTTTGCCTGATTTACTCTGGTTGTCACACTTGAAGCATTGCTCATTCCGAGCACGGTATCAGGCGTAGGCCGCGAGAGTCGTGGCGCGAACTCCGGGTTTGCCTCAAGATAATTATAGAGCAAGCGCCCCACCTCGTAAGTGATGTCCTGCTCGTAATATCCGTTCCCCTCGGCTCCCGTATTATAATCCCGCGGATTATGCCCCTGGTCTATGTAAATTTTAATAGGCATGTTTCTTCTCCTTAAAATACTTTTTAACTATTATATTATACGCAAATACCGAAAGGTTTGACTATGAATGAAATGAAAAGACTGCTCAGCTTTGTAAGACGGGCAGTCGATGATTACGATATGATAGAGGCCGGCGACAGAATAGCCGTCGGCGTTTCGGGCGGCAAGGATTCCCTGGCTCTGCTTGAGGTTCTTGCTCAAATGAGAATATTTTACCCAAAAAAATACGAAGTTTTTGCCGTGACGGTGGATATGGGCTTTGAGGGCTCTGATTTTTCCGAGATTGAGGAATTCTGCCGAAGGATAAAGGTAAAATATTTAAAGGTGGATACGCAAATCGCAAAGATAATTTTTGACGTAAGAAAGGAATCAAATCCCTGCTCTCTCTGCGCTAAAATGAGACGGGGTTCTCTTCACGCGGCGGCGCAGGAGCTTGGCTGCAACAAGGTTGCACTCGGGCACCACTACGACGATGCAATCGAAACCTTTATGATGAACCTTTTCTTTGAAGGGCGACTTGGATGCTTTTCACCGAAATCCTATCTTTCAAACAGAAAAATAACTCTGATAAGACCCTTGCTCTATGCACAGGAAAAGGACGTTTTATATTTTGCAAGACGCCGCTCCTTGCCCATAGTCACAAGCCTGTGCCCCGAGGATCACGCAACCGAAAGAGAAAAAATGAAAAATCTTCTTTTCGAGCTTGAACGAGGCAACAAAGGGCTTAAGCATAGGATATTCACTGCTATGTGCAACGGAGAAATAGACGGATTCAAAAAAATCGGCAGATATCCCGATGCCGGTGAAATAAAAGAATAAAACAAGGAAGCAAAAGCGCCTTTGGGACTGCACTTTGCTTCCTTATTTTATTATAGAAGATTATTTAGCATTGTAATATACGACCTCACCTGCCGGAACAGAGTGAGTAAGCCACACGTTACCGCCTATAACGCATCCGTCGCCAATCTTGGTGTTTCCGCCTAGTATGGTTGCATTGGCGTAAATAATGCAATTATTTCCGATATCGGGATGGCGCTTGATTCCCTTGATTGGATTTCCGTTCTCATCCAACTCAAAACTTTTTGCGCCGAGGGTGACTCCTTGATATATTCTTACGTTATTTCCTATCGTAGTTGTTTCTCCGATTACTATACCGGTACCGTGGTCGATAAAGAATTTCTCTCCGATAGTTGCGCCGGAATGAATATCTATTCCCGTCTTTTCGTGAGCAAACTCGGTCATAAGACGAGCAAGATAGGGTATTTTTCTTATATAGAACTCATGCGCTACGCGATAGATTGATATAGCATAAAATCCGGGATATGAAAGAATAACCTCCTCGGGCGCTCTCGCCGCAGGGTCGCCCTCATAAATCGCCTGAACGTCCTTTATTAGCATTTCTTTAATGCATGGAATGGACTTCATTATCTCTTCCGCAAGCATGTCGGAATCATTCTCCTTGTTGCAATCCGAACAAAAGGAAAATGCAGCGGTTATCTGAATTTTTAATTTGTTATAAATATTCTCAAGTATCTCGACAGATGTTTTTCCCGTATTTTCTTCCCTATAGAAATAATCCGGAAACATAATACTCTGTATATCCTTTAATATAGATATAATTTCCTTGCGTGAGGGAATGAGATTCGGAGCACTGTGAAAATAATCATACTCACGTTTATCAAGCGCCTGAAGCCCGCTCAGTATATCCTCAAACAGTTTACTGCTATCTTTCATAATTCACACACCTTTCGTGAGTATATTTTATCACACACGAAAAATATATTCAAGTGATTTTCAAAATATTTAAAATAAAACCCCTTACAATACCTTAAATCAAAGGATACCGTAAGGGGTTTGTTTATTAAAGTCTATTAATCTTTTTTGTTCAAAACAGCAACTACGTTTGCCGAGAGTGAAACTGCATCCGTAGGAGCTACGGAAGATACTGCCGAGCAAGCCTTTTCAACTGCAGTTGCGAAGAGAGCGTTTACTCTTGCAACATCTTCGTTGTACTTAGCGATAAGGCTTTCAAGATCAGCCTTAGCTTCGGAAACACCAGAAATGCTCTTCTCACAATTATCCTTTGCATTCATAGCAATATAGATAAGATTTCTGCGCTCTGCAAGAGTTTCTGCAGTCTTAAGTGCTTTTACAGATGCAATAAGAGTTGAGCTGTGACCCTCAAGTGTTGCAATCTTGGATTCGGCGGTTGCATACTTAACGTTTGCGCTCTCAAGACCTTCGTAACCAAGCATATTGAACTTAGCTTTAAGTGTGGTTGCATTTACAACAGCTGCCTTAAGAGTAGCGTAATCAGCGTCAAGATTGATTGCATTTACAGCCGCAATGTATGCCTGAACGTCGCTTACGGTCTTCGCAAGCTTGTCGCAAAGAGGCTGATAGAGTGCGATAGCATCTTCAACACCGGAATACTTTTCAAGAGACTTTTCAACGTTGTCGTCAAGATAGTAAGCAGCCTCTTCAAGCTGAGCTACGATAGTTGCATAATATACGGACGATGCTGCACCGTTAATAGCAGCAGTAAATGCACTGCTCTCGTCTATTCTGCCAAGAATATAAGCTTCCATATCAAGATACTCAATTATAGCATCTTCAAGTCCGGGGAATGTGGAAGCATCGAGCGAATAATCAACCGAACCGTCAACGTAAACAGACTTAGCGGTGAGGTAATAACCGTAAAGCTCCTCGAAATTCAAGGTGTAGAAAGGAGCGGTTGCCGATACGGAATCTGCATTAATTATATTCATCTCTGCTACGGCAGGCATAAATACCTGCGTTGCATTGTAGGTAATCTTGTTTATCTTGTTTTCGAGCTCATAGTACTCATCGATTGCATCCTGAACCGTGGGGTACTTTGTTTTCTTGTATATATCGGAATATCTGAAGGCAGGCTCAACACCGTCAATCAAAGCGGAGAGAGAAGCATACTTGATCTGCATAACCTGGAAATCGGTGTTCTTAGAATCGTAGTTCTCTTCAACGTTCTTAACGAATGCGATACTGTACTGAGCCTTCAACTCGATTGCCGCGGTTATCTCACGGTAGCTTTCAAGAGCTTTTGTAACGTTTGTTACAAGCGTTGCATCCATACCTGCGGTAATCTCAGCGAATTTTGCTTCATCAGAGAAAAGCTCAAAATAGGACTTAGCGTATTCATCGCGGTATTCGATCTGCTCGTAGTAGCCTTCAATCGCTGCGGTGTTAGCTACGTAAGCAATAAGCGCGTTAGCGTAAGTTGTATTAATGAAGGATTCTGCGCCGTCGGATATCGCTTTAACTTCGGGATAGAGCTCAAGAACCTGAGGTGCTTTTGCACGAATGCCATCCTCGCCACCGAAGAAATCAACGTAGAAATCTGCAACCTCAATCTTGTTTTCAAGAACGGTTTCGGTGTGAACTGCGTAATCGTTAACTGCAACCACGAGGTCTGCAAGAGCCTTGTCAGCATTCTTAACGTCACGAATAGCGGTTCCTTCATAGAGAAGAACGTTGTCAAGACCAGTTACGGTTGCATCTGCACCGTTCGCATTGTCTACGTAAAATCTTACGGAGTCAATACCAAGCAAGCTCTTGTCAACCTCGGTGAGAGCGGAGAAAACAACCTCGTTACCGGATTTAACCACTATAGAAAAGCTCTCGGTTTCAAAAGAATATACAAGATCTACGTGATACCAGGTGCCAAGCGCGGGAGCTACTTCGGCAGCTGCGGTAGAATAAGTAATTCTTTCCTTATCATATGTAGCGTATACGAACTGATTTTCTGCAGCATCGTTGGACATATTTGCCGCAAAAAGAGTGATATCCTCAACGTAGTCTGCAAGAGTTACCACGATAGAGATATTAGCTCCGTTCGTGCCGCCCTGAGTGCCGGACATAAAATCGAAGGATGCAACGAAATCCTTTGTTGCAAAATCAGTGTCGTCTAAGAACAGCTTATAACCGACAGGCTTTTTCGCGCCTGCTTCGGTGATTATCGAAAGATATTTACCTGCAGTATCCGAAACAATGGCGCTTTCAGTGCCGTCGTTTGTGACGTAGTTAAAGAACGGAACGCCTTCGGAATAGTAGTGAGAGGAAACAAACGCATACTCCTCACCCTGCTGGTCGTCGTAATCTTCGATGAGATAGGTTCCGTAGCGGAGATACTCATACAGGTCTGTAAGCTTCTCCACGGGAAGCGCGGGAGCCTCTGCCGAAGCGGAGAAAGCAAAGCAGCATGCAAGCATTGCAATCGCTACTATCGCAACGAGAATCTTCTTTGTAAATTTCATAGATTAGTCTCCTTAAATAAAGTAAATTGCGTTTTTATCTTTAATTATAATCATTATATCATTTAGTTTCGCAAAAATCAACTAGCAATATGGAGAAAAATGAACAAAAAAATTGTGTCAGTTGTACAATATGCGTATTTTTAAAAAACCTTTATTCCCAAAACCAAGCAAATAAAACCGCGTTTTTTTGACTTGAGCGGAATTTTTTAAAGTTGCACGGGTGCAGGGCAATCGACAAATTCTTTAATATTTTTTTCTTGAAATCGTTGATTTTTCGACATGTATATGTTATACTATATAGTAAGATATATTTTCAAATCCAAGCTGCAAAAGCCAAAAATTTGTTACTTGCGGCTAAACATAAACAAATTATAAGGAGAAAAACAATGGGAAAAGGTATTTATACCTATTACAAAGAGCGCTTGATTGAAATCGGCGGCAACAACAAATGCCTTTACCTCAAAAATATAGCAAGAAAAAGCTCCTACGATATAGGACGGATTTTCGAAGCACGCGATGCGAAGGTTTCGGAGCTTGCCGAATTTCTTCGTTCCTCGAAGAAATTCCCGCTTACCGTTATAAACAACAGTGAAAAAAAGGAAATTCTGCAAAATCTGGATATTCCGGCACCCGCCGCATCGCAAAAAGCCCCCGACATCCTGTCGGTCGAAGAAGCCGAAAAGCTTCAAAAGAAGGCCGAGAAAGAAAAACGCATGCTTCAAACCCGCGCAATCGAACAAGAGGTGGCAAAGCTTAAGGAGCTTAAACGCGAAATAGAAGAAATCGAGAGAGAAACGGGAAGATACGAGCTTTATATAGGTTATCCATTCGTTTTCGGAACGCTCACCCAAGGTCCTAACAAGACAGCGATAAAAGCACCGCTTATGCTTTTCCCTGTCAAAATAGAAATTCCGGATGAGAACACGGTAGAGCTGTTTTTAAATGAGGCAGAGAAAATACATATAAACCCCGCTTTGATTTTTGCCTACGCTCAGTCAAAGCGTATAAACGTTGACGAGCTTGAGCTTGAATTCAGCGACCTGTCACAGTTTAAAGGTATCGGCGACGTAATCAAATACCTTGACGACGCTCATATTAAAATAGATTGGGCACACTCCAAAAACGTTTACGCCTACACACGCTTCAAGGAGCCGACAGAAAGAGAGCTTTCAGTAAGATACGCGGCGGTTCTCGGACGTTTCCCTCTTTCCAATTCAATATACAACGACTATTCCCAGCTTGAAAAAAACAAGCTGACAAACGACGCGGTCAGCGAGCTTCTCCGCACGGGAAAGGTCAAGGTTAAGAAACCGAAAAAAACAAAAAAAGACAAGTTAAACAATCATTACGTAATAAAAACTCTTGACTACGCACAGTCAAACGTTGTAAAAAAGGTTGACGAAAAAGGTAATATGGTTATCTACGGTCCTCCCGGCACCGGAAAATCGCAAACTATTGTCAACGTTATTTCCGACGCGATGTGCAAAAACAAGAAGGTTCTCGTCGTTTCGCAAAAAAAAGCGGCGCTTGACGTAGTTTACAACCGACTCGGCGCTCTTAATTCAAGGGCGATGTATATAAACGACGAATGCAAGGAAAAGCGTGTTTTCTACGAAAGATGCCTTAACGCCCATCAGGCAAACATGCTCGACGCAATCCTTGACATCACCCCGTTTGAGCTTGAGTAT
>SVRU01000013.1 GCA_015064665.1 Oscillospiraceae bacterium | reverse complement strand
GCTATTGGTTCGAGATCGTTGACCTTGAAAATGCTACCGAAAAGTCTTTTATTCTTAAAAATATTCCCAAGGTTGAGGGCGACGGAAGCTTTAAGATTTCGGCTCAAGGCACGCAGCTTGTCGTTGAGTGCGCTTACGACAATATGATTGAAAGAGCGACGAACCGCTTTATCGCCAATAATATAATTATCGGCAAGGGCGAGCTTGATTTTAAGGGCGAGATTTATAAGCAGGATATAAGCGTAGTTTACTACGAGGATTTCGGAGCTAAGGGCGACGGAAGGACCGACGACTTTGAGGCTATGTACAACACTCACGTATTTGCCAACATAAGCGGTCAGACGGTAAAGGGCAAGCCTACCTCTAAGTATTATATCTCTAACACACGTATGCAGATAGGATTTACCGAACAGGTCGTTTCGATCCCCGTTCGCACGACTACCGACTGGCAGGGAGCGCGAATTATAATCGACGATACCAACGTTGCGCTTGTCAAGACTCACGTTAACAGAGAGCTTGCAAGCTATGATATATTCCACATTCTTCCGGAAGAGGAGCATAAAGAGGTCAAGGTCACGGACAAGACTCTCCTTAACCCTATCGTTGCGGACGGACTTCATCCCGGAACTACCAAAATCAACTTTAAGGTTGACGGTTGGGACGGTTCTCTTATGATAGTTCCCGTTAACTCCGAGCACAAGGTATTCAGACGCCGCGGTCCGTACAGCGCTCACTCCGGTTCTTCTATGCACGAGCTTATCATAATAGATAAGGACGGCAACGTAAGTGAAGAAACGCCTATAATGTTTGAATACACAAACATCTCCTACATGAACGTATATAAGCTTGACCCCTCGACCGCAATAACCTTCGGTAACGGAACGGTCGAAACAAGGGACTCGAGAGTAAATCATATGGTTGACGGTGCATTCGTAGGCGGCTACGTTCAGAGAGGTATTAACGTTTACCGTTCCTACACTACCGTTCATGATATAAACCACGTTGTAACCGGCGGATTTAACCTTCTTGAGCGTTCAAACGGTCAGGTAGGTCCTTCGGCAAACGGACTTTACGAGGCAACCAACGCCGATCACGTAACATTCCAGAACTGTATTATCCCCGGCAGACAGTCGTATGGCGGAAGCTCGTATAACTTCAGAGCTACCTGCGTAAACAAAATTGTTCTTGATCACTGCATTCAGTCAAACTTCTGGGTAACGGTTGATGCTGAAACAGGTATAATGACAGGACACACGGAATACGTTGACGGATCGCTTCCAAGCACAAGCTCGGCATACGTTAACGGCAAATCCATTTCAATGCACTGGGGTATCGGCGGCACTAACTACTGCAAGAACATGGAATACATAGACTCCAAGATTTCACGTTTTGATGCTCACGCAGGTCTTTATCACGGAAAAATCATCAGAACAGAGATCAACGGCATGGAGCTTACGGGTGTCGGAGACCTTATAATCGAAGACGTTGATTGGTATCAGTACGGAACGACGACTCCTTTCCTTTACCTCCGTTCCGACTACGGCTATCACTGGGACGGTCACATCTCGGTTAAGGATACGAGAGCGCATCTTTACGACCTAGGAACAGAATCTCCCACACTTACTCTTGCGCATTATACCTTCAGTAACTGGTATTACGGCTACACCTGTGCTTTCCCGAACCTTACTTTTGATAACTTCGATATTTACAGCACGAAAAAAGGCGCGCCTATCCAATCGTTTACCATACAGCTTATGAAGAGCTATAATAACAAAATGCATCTGACCGGTGATATCGGTGTTACTTCAATTTTCGACTACGCAGACTTTGACGGCGACGGATATATTGACGAGCCGAGAGGCGACTTCGACCTTGACGGATTCATTGATCCCCCATGCGACCTTGACGGCGACGGAAGGGTCGGAAACACCAGCATGGAGATGGACAAAAGAAACACCTGGGGCGGAAGCGCTGATCAGAAGAGCGAGACCTACGACGAAAGACGCGGCGTTTATCACCCGAACCTTACGATCAATCTCAACCCAGTTAAGCCACCGAGCTTCATTAAAATAATCAACAACGACGGCGTTGACGGTCAGGGCGGCTACAGATACGTCATACCCTACACTGCAGATAAGGGTATAAGCGACGGCGGATGGTACAGAGACGAAAGCACTCCCGATAATATGGGCGGTTTCTTCGGCCGCACCAAGTTTATCTACGGCGAGGGTGAAGACGACTATTTCATCGGTACGTTTTATACCAACCACAAGATTTCATCCACCTTCCAGTTTGAGTAATTCACAGTAAAAACAATAATCGAGTAGGTGAAATTACCTCCCAGCGGACTTTCACCGCAGAGCATTGATATGCCCGTCATACCAAAAATGGCAGCTCAGGTTCAAACCCGAGCTGCCCTCGCTTTTTATTTCAAAAAAAGAAGCCGCCGATTGGGGCGGCGACTTCTTATTCTTCATGCGTAGCTTACTCTATTAATAGTTAGGGTAGCTTACAAAAGGTGTGTCGTAATCTTTAACTTCAACACTTGCTGTAAGGCAATCCGCACTGTCGAGTAATACTATTTCACATGTAGGATTTTCATACTTCATATGTATTACCTCCGGTACACATAAAAAGCATAACTGATTGCATTATTATTATATCATGCTTTATAACAAAATGCAATAGTTTTTTTAAAAATTTCCCAATTTTTTATTCCGTTCGGCTTGACGGCGGAGATACGGCGGGCGCCTTTCTCCTCGTTTTTCTTCTTTTAGCCTTCCTTTTTATATTGCTTCGCTCAAGACCCTTTTTGAATTCCTCAATCTTTTCGGCGTTTGCAAGCTCAAAGGTGCATCTTGCGCGCCAGGTGTCGTTAAAGTTGCGGTGAAGCTTCATAGAAAAGAGCATTTTTCCGTCCTTTTTGCAATTGCAAAGATAGGTATATCTCTGTCCCTTTGAATGAAGCATATTAAGCTCCTGCGTGAGCGGTGTTGAGCATATGGGACATACGGGATTTTTAACCGCGTCGTCATCAAGTAGCTCCTTTATCGTGACGTAGCCGTCCTCACCTGCGTCCGCATCGCCTATAACGGTGTCGAGAAGAAGCGCTCCGCGTCTTAGATTATAGCTTTTTATTCCCTCTTTGACGTCAAGCTTTTCGGCAACGAGGGCGGTAAAATAGGCATCGTTTAATGCATCGTGCGCGGGAAGATTCTGAGGAATTTCAAAATATTCCATAGCATACTCAAGCGAACGCTGCTTCGTTCCTCCGTCGGTTTGACGGTTAAAGATAAGCTGAAGATCGTAGGTTTTGTCAAGCCAAGTCACAGAAATATCGTGAACTCTGAAATTCTCCTTGAGCATCGGAATATCGTCAGGTCCCCAGGTGAGAAAAACGAAGTCGCGGCCGCACCACTTACGAAATCTTTCAGCCGCCTCGGGAAGAGAGATTCCGAGGTCGATCTGCTCCTGAGTTATACCGGTCAGAACAGAAACGTGCCTATGAAGCTTTTTGAAATATTTCGGCTTTACTATCGTCTGATACGAGCCGCACGGATT
The DNA here is from genome assembly GCA_015064665.1 of Oscillospiraceae bacterium. Next base: position 38,765 of record SVRU01000013.1, on the reverse strand, counting down.
CATATTTTTATCAAGCTTGACCGCGCCTATCTGAATTACCTCGCCGCGAAGCCTGCGCGACAGACGCTTCTGAACGGCAAGCGCCTTTTCAGCATAAGCCTGATTCCATTCAAGATCTAAGGTTATGTAATACATCTATATATCCTTTTAAACGAATTGACTCTATATTAACTGTATAATTATAACATTCTGCTAAGTAAAAGTCAAGTGAAAAAATACAATTGACAATCGCGGTATTCTATTGTATAATATATTTATAATTTTTTCGAAAGGGTTGAATCTATAATGGAAAACAAAAGAATCCCCGATATCTACGCTTCAAGAGTTTTCAGCGAGGACGTTATGAGGGAAAGACTCCCGAAGGACGTTTATAAATCGCTTATAAACACTATGGCTACGGGAAAAGAAATTGACGCAAGCATTGCCGACATCGTCGCAAGTGCAATGAAGGACTGGGCTATTGAACACGGCGCAACTCACTTCACGCATTGGTTCCAACCCTTAACCGGCGTTACTGCCGAAAAACACGATGCCTTTCTTACCCCCGTCGGCGGCGGTAAAGCAATCATGGAATTTTCGGGCAAGGAGCTTATAAAAGGAGAGCCCGATGCATCTTCATTTCCCTCGGGCGGTCTGAGAGCTACCTTTGAGGCAAGAGGATATACCGCTTGGGACCCCGCATCCTACGCTTTTATAAAAGACGGCTCGCTTTACATACCCACGGCGTTTTGCTCCTACACGGGCGAGGCGCTTGATACGAAAACTCCCCTGCTTCGCTCAATGGATGCGATAAGCTGCGAGGCAATAAGAATTCTCAGACTTTTCGGTGACACGGCAACTAAGAGGGTTACCCCCACCGTCGGCGCAGAGCAGGAATATTTCCTCATCGACGAGGCGGATTTCAAGGCAAGACGCGACCTATTCTATTGCGGACGCACCCTTTTCGGCGCACCGGCAATCAAAGGCCAGGAGCTTGAGGACCATTATTTCGGCGCAATTCCTCTCAAGGTCAACGAATTTATGAAGGAGCTTGACGAGGAGCTTTGGACGCTCGGTATTTCGGCAAAAACCAAGCACAACGAGGCTGCCCCTGCGCAGCACGAGCTTGCTCCCATCTTCTCAACCACCAATATTGCAGTTGACCACAATCTTCTGACGATGGAATATATGAAGAGGATTGCGTCAAAGCACGGCATGACCTGTCTTCTTGCGGAGAAGCCGTTTATGGGCATCACCGGCTCCGGAAAGCACAACAACTGGTCAATCGGTACAGATACCGGCTCAAACCTTTTGAAGCCCGGCAAAAACCCCGCAGACAACAAGCTGTTTCTCATTATACTTGCGGCCGTTATAAAGGCGGTGGACGAATACCAGGACCTTCTCAGAATTTCAGCGGCTACCGCAGGAAACGACTGCCGTCTCGGCGGTGATGAAGCTCCGCCCGCTATAATTTCGATATTCCTCGGCGACGAGCTTGAAATGATTATCGACTCTATTATAAAGGGCTCGGTTTATTCCGAGAAGAGCGCGAAATATATGTCGCTTGGCATTCCCTCCGTTCCCTCTATCAGACGTGACAACACCGACAGGAACAGAACCTCGCCCTTTGCGTTCACGGGCAATAAATTCGAATTCAGAATGGTTGGCTCATCGCAGAATATAGCTCTTTCAAACATCGTTCTTAACACTGCCGTCGCAAACTCCTTTTCGGAATTTGCGGACAAGCTTGAAGCGGCGGAAAACTTTGATTCCGCGCTCAACGAGCTTATTGCGCTTACCTTTAAAAAACATAAGAGAATCCTTTTTGCAGGAAACTCCTACTCGGCGGAATGGGAAAAGGAAGCTTTCGAAAGAGGCCTTTCGAATTTCAAAACCGCGCCCGAAGCATACGAGCATTTCACGGATGAAAAGAATATCGCGCTCTTCACTAAATTCGGTGTTATGAGCGAGGTTGAAATGCGCTCGCGCCGCGAGATTTTCTTCGAAAGCTACAGAAAAATCAAGAATATTGAAGCAAGAACAATGCTTGAAATGACAGTCAGGGATATTATCCCCGCAGTTTCAAGCTACGTCGGAAAGCTTTCCGAGTCGGTCGTTGCAAAGTGCGCCGCTCTTAAGGGAGTAAGCGTTAAGGCTGAAACCGACATTATAGACAAGCTCTCCGAGCTTCTCTCAAAAACCTACGACGCATACAATGCGCTTGACCGCGCGGAGAAAAAGGCTGTCAGCAAAACCTGTGACGAAGAGGCGGCATTCTTCTATAAAGACACGGTTGAGGCGAAAATGCTTGCGCTCCGTAAGGTTGTTGACGAGATGGAGATACTCACCGCGCGCGAGGCTTGGCCAATGCCGACCTATGGCGATATAATGTTCAGAATATGAAAGGCTTTATATGTTTATTTCACATCCCGATTTTTATAACCTTAAGCCGATAAACGTCTTTCACAAGGAGTTTGACGAGAACGGAAAGCTGCTTTTTGACAGGCACGATCCAACACATCCGATAAACGCACACCACCCGAAAGAGCTTCAAAACAAACATATAATTTACCGTAAAAAAACCGAGCTTTCGGGTTTTAAAAAAGCTGTTTTAAAAATAACCGCCGACGATTATTATAAGCTTTACATAAACGGCAGATTCGTTACGGAGGGGCCGTCACCGGGATATCCTCAGGCATATTACTATAATGAAACAGACGTTACCGAATATCTTTCAGAGGGCGAAAACACCTTTGCCGTGCACACCTTTTATCAAGGGCTTATAAACCGCGTTTGGATATCAGGCGACCTTAGACATATGATGTGGTGCGAGCTTTGGATTGACGGAAAGCTTGTTCTTGAGAGTGACGAAAGCTGGAGATGTAAATATCACACGGGGTACACCGAAATCGGCACGTTTGGTTATGAAACGGGCTTTGCGGAGTGCTACGACGCGGGCGCGCCCGAAGCAAAATTCTATGAAAAGAATTTTGACGACTCGGATTTTATTTGTGCTAAAGCTCACGTAAATTCGGATTGGAAATTAAAAAAGCAACCCACACCGACTCTTGATGTATACGACGTGTTGCCCGAGAAAACAGAGAAAATCCCGGGGGGCGTGCGAATTTATTTTAAAACCGAGGCGGCAGGCAGACTTGTTTTCTCGGCTAGCGGAAGACGCGGCGACGAAATCCTTCTGCGCTTTGGCGAAGAGCTTAATACGGACGGCTCGGTCAGATTTGATATGAGATGCAATTGCCGCTATGAAGAAAAAATGATTCTTTCAGGCGGTGACGACACGCTTATGCAATACGATTACAAGGCATTTCGCTACGCGGAAATTCTCTTCCCCGATACCGTAGAAATAGCGAATGTCAGAATGTCGGTAAGACACTATCCATTCAAAGAAGGTTACGTATATAAAACCGACAACGAAAAGCTTCGCGCCGTGCTTGACCTTTGCAAGAACACTATAAGATACAGCACTCAAGAAAGATTTCTTGATTGTCCTACGCGTGAGAAGGGCGCGTATCTCGGCGACCTTATGGTTTCGGGAAGGTCACATGCAACGCTTACGGGTGACCTCACACTTCTGAAGCACGCGCTTTCAAGCTTTACCGATTCGGCGTTTATATGCGAGGGACTTATGGCGACCGCAGGAGGAAGCTTAATGCAAGAGATTGCCGACTATTCTCTTGAGTTCCCCTCAATTCTCAATTGGATATACTCTGTTGACAAAGACATAGATTTTCTGAAAAGCTACTCGCCGTATGCCTTCGGCGTTTATAATTACTACAAAAAATACGAAAACGAAGACGGTCTTCTTGACAGGGTTATAGAATGGAATCTCGTTGACTGGCCTGATAACCTGCGCGACGGATATGATTTTCCCTTGACACGCCCCGTGGGTTACGGCACTCATAACGTAATTAACGCTCTGTGGTACGGACTCAAGCTTGCGATGGAGGAGCTTTACGAAACACTCGGCAAAAAATACGATTTCGGCACGAAAAAGACCAAAGATGCCTACATAAGAACATTTTACAATCAAGACGTCGGTCTTTACGTTGATGCTCCGAACTCAACGCATTCTTCGGTTCATTCAAGCATTTTTCCTTTGCTTTTTAAAATAGGAACCGAGAATGCCGAGCTTAAAGAAAGACTTATAAATCGTATAAAAGAAAAACGCCTCACTTCAATGGGCGTTTATATGGCGTATTTCGCTCTTGCCGCTCTTAAAGGGGCGGGAGAATATGAGCTTTGCGAGGAACTTGCGACCGACAGCGAAGCTTGGCTTAATATGATAGACGAGGGCGCGACCCTGACATTCGAGGCATGGGGCAAGGATCAGAAATGGAACACCAGCCTTTGTCATCCGTGGGCAACCGCTCCGCTTATAATTTTTTCAGATTCGGTAAGACCATACTAAATAAAACCGTTCGGCTTTTCCTTTGCGGAGCCGAACGGTTTTTTGTTTTATTTTAAAACTATTTTGCCGGATTCAATATCCGAAATTATTTTTGCAATTGCATGCTCTTCATTTGACACGGTCACGTACTTTGCCGCTCTTTTCGCCTCATCGGTGGCATTCGCGACGGCTATTCCCGCCCCTGCCGCCATAAGCATTGACACGTCGTTGTCGTAGTCGCCTACGGCAACCGTTTTTCTTCTATCAACACCGAGATACTCAGCCATTTTCATAAGAACAGTGCCTTTATCTATTCCCTTTGGAAGAATTTCGTAAAGCGTTTTTTCCGACCTTATAAAACCGAACTTATATGCAAGCGGATGAGCGTCAAGGCAAGCCTTTACACGCGCAATAACATCGTCGTTCATGTCGGCAATAATGACCTTTGCTATCGGCTCATCAACGTCGGAGTAGGATCTTCTGAGGTCGGGAAGACCGCTCAACCTTCGGAATCTTTCGATTGCGGCGTTTTCTCTTGTAAAATAGGTTTTATAAAAGGTGCTAAGTTGAATTCCGACTTGAGGCACGCGCCTTTCGACCTCCTCGACCAAAAGGCGAAAATCTGAATCAAGCGGCTCAGATTTCCACACGTACTCACCCGTTCTGTGATCAAAAAGTCCGCCGCCGTTTATGCAGCCGAACGGCGCGTTGGGTTCTATCGTCTCGTAAGCAGTCCTTGAATATGCGGGCATGCGTCCCGTAATAAATGTAAAATAACCGCCCTCTGACTTGAAATATTTTATTGCATCTTTGTTCTCCGAGGATATTGATTTATCCTTACGGAAAAGAGTTCCGTCAAGGTCAGTGCATATGAGTATTCCTTCAAATTTTTTCATTTTTCACCTATACAAGATATTTAATAACAATCTCTGTTATTAGAACGGCTAATGCAGAACCTGCGGCAACCGTAAGAAGTCCTCTGTCAAACATGGAGAGCAAAATTGCAACGGCAGCCCCCGCTATTGCGGAATAGACCAAGCCTGTTGCGTAGAAAATGGCAGGCACGGTCATAACCGCAAGCACGGTATACGGCACGTAATACAAAAAGGAGCGAATAAAACGCGACTTTATCTTTTTGCGGAAGAACACGAGCGGAAGCATTCTGACAAGATAGGTAACGCCTGCCATGACCGCAAGATATATAAAGAATTTTAAAATCTCACTCATTTCTCTCGCCCTCCGAATCTATCGGGCAAATCAAGGCAAACAGCGCACTGACAGACACCGCACATATTACTATTACGAAGCCCGACGGAATTTTATTTAACACAGGGGTATAGAAAAACAGGCAGGACAAAAGAATTGCCGAGAAAACCGCAAGAGCCGTTTTTGCATTTCTTCTCACAACCGGAACTACAATTGCAACGAACATCGCGTAAATTGCGATTCCGAGAGCGCTCGTTATAACGCCGGGAAGAATATTTCCCGCGAGAGCGCCGAGGAGCGTTCCGAGGGTCCAGCCAAGGTATGGCGGGATTATAAGACCTAAAAAATAACGCCGGCCGAGAAGCTCTTCTCTTCCCGATGAGACAGCAAACACCTCGTCGGTATTTGCGAAGGATATAAGAAATCTGTCGCGTACTCGGACGCTTTCGCCAAGTCTCTGCGAAAGCGAGATGGACATCAGAGAATATCTGAGATTTATGACGAGCTGAGTAAGACCGAGCTCGAAAAGTGAGCCTCCCGCGGCAATTATGGGAACGCCCGCAAGCTGACCCGCGGAGGTCAGGTTAAGCATTGATATAAGAAGCGTTTCCCACACCGAAAGTCCAGATGCGACGGCAAAAATTCCGAACGCAAAGGATACCGAAAGATATCCGAGTCCGATAGGTATTCCGTCACGGACTCCTATTTTAAAATTGTTGTTTTCCTGTGTATTTATCATTTTAATACTGTCTGAATTGATATTGGTAAAGCTTTTTATACTCTCCGTCAAGCGAAATAAGCTCGTCGTGAGTTCCCTTTTCAACTATTCCGCTTTGGTCGATTACCACTATTTCATCGGCGTTTTTAACGGTGGAAAGTCTGTGAGCCACGACTATTACGGTTCTTCCGCGTGCAAGAGTTTCAAGAGACGACTGAATCTGCATTTCGGTAACGTTATCGAGCGCGCTCGTTGCCTCATCGAGAATCAGAAGCTTGGGATTTTTGAGGAATACTCGCGCGATTGCGACGCGTTGCTTCTGTCCGCCCGAAAGCTTGACGCCCCTCTCGCCGACGGGTGTGTCATACCCCTCGTCAAGCGACGAAACGAACTCGTGTATGTTTGCTTTTTTCGCCGCTTCGATTATTTCCTCGTCGGTTGCGTAAGGTGCACCGTATGCGATGTTTTCCTTTATCGTGCCGTCAAAAAGGAATATATTTTGAGATACCGTTCCTATATTTTTTCTAAGACTCTCAAGCTTTATATCCTTCGTGTCGATTCCGTCAAGAGTAATTTTTCCGCTGTTAACGGTATAAAAACGCGGAATGAGATTGCAAATCGTGCTTTTTCCGCCGCCGGACGGACCGACAAGAGCAAGCGTTTGACCTGCTTTTATCGATAGGCTGAGGTTTGAGATAACCATTCTTTTCTCGTCCTCGCTATCCGACAGATAGCTGAAGGATACGTCATCGAACACAATATCTCCCTTGATATCATCAAGCGCAATTCCTCCCTCGTCTACCTCCTCCGCCTCGTTCATTATCTCATGAAATCTGGCAAAGCCCGACATTCCCTCCTGAAGCTGCTCAAAAAGGGTTACGAATCGATTTATCGGATTTAGGAACATGCTTATGTAAAGAATGAACGCCGCAAACTCGCCCGCATCTATTTTTCCGTAGTAGAGAAACAGACCTCCGATAAAGATTATCACAAGATAAAGCAGGTCTGAAAGAAACTGCATTATCGCATGGAAAAATCCAAGCGAAAACATCGCCTTGGTTCTGTACTTGACAAAATTGACGTTTGAGATATTAAATTTGCATATCTCATGATGCTCGGCAACGTAGGACTTGGTTTCGCGCACGCCGCCGATGGAATTTTCAACCGCGCTGTTTATCTCTGCCATCTGCTTTCTAGACGCGCTCATAGAGCTCATCATACTGCGGCGCGACAGAAGAGTAAAAATTACGATAAACGGAATTATAGCAAACATTATAAAGGTAAGAGTTAAATTTATACTTGAGAGTACGACGAAGGAGCCGGCAAGCATAAGAACCGAAAGAAAGAGGTTTTCCGGTCCGTGATGAGCAAGCTCGGCAACGTCGAATAGGTCGTTCGAAATTCTTGAGATCAAGTCGCCCGTTTTATGATTGTCAAAATAAGAAAACGGAAGAGACTGGTATTTTTTAAATAAATCAGATCTCATATTTGCCTGCATTCTGACACCGACGACGTGACCGTAATATCCCATAACGTAATTAAAATATGCTTTTGCGATGTAAAGAACGAGAAGAACAGAGGACCAGATTATAAGCCTTCTCGGTGTGTCGTCGAAAATATACTCGTTCATTATATCCTTTACTATCATAGGATAGAAAAGACTCGCCGCGGCAACTATTATTGCGCTGAGCATATCAAATGAAAAAAGAGGAATATGCGGTTTGTAATATTTTATAAATCTTTTCAGCATACGAAGTACCCGTTTTGATAAAGAAGTTTTTTAATTTCGCCGTCCTCGGCATCCGTGCCGAGACGGGATTCGATAAGCCTTGCCTTTGACTCCTCAAAATCAATCTCACCGCGCGCGGAAAGCTCGTCTATAACGTCTGAAATTTCGAATTTTAAATACCCCTTTGCCACAAGCTTCGGAATAATTTTCAAAGGACCGACGTTATGAAGGTTTACCTCGTTCAGCACGAGCTTTTCTATCTGCCGTCTTGAATTAATATATCCGAGCGAGAGCATTTCTCGGACGACCTCGGAAATAATATCGGAATTTATACCGGCAATTTTAAGCTTCCTTGCAAGCATTCTTTCGCTGTTGTCACCGTATGAGAGGATATGCAGAGCCTTGAGCCGTGCGCGATAGCGCATATCTGCGGTAAAGAGGGCGTCAAAGCTATCCCGTGTCAAATTATCCTGAGTTTTAGGTGAGCCTATCTCACGGTATTCCGACTCAGAAATATTAAAGTCCTGCTTTTTTCCGTCGGATTCAACCCCAAGGCGCAAATATCCCCGGCTCTTTGAATCTCTGACGTATATAACCGTCATAAAGTATCCCCCTTCGAATCAGATAAAATACCGATTTAAGCAGCTAGAATTGGCTCGGTGCTTCACCGAGCCAATTCTTAAAAGTTTTTTAAATATCTCCGTCGTCAAAATCCTTTATTTCAAAATCGTCGTCGCTGATGCTCTCATCGTCGAGCGGCTGATTTTTAACCTTTTCGCGCACAAGACCCTCAAGCTTATCCATAAGCTCCTTGTCGCTCTCTATGAATTTTCTGACGTTGTCCTTGCCCTGTCCGAGTCTGTCGCCGTCGTAGTAGAACCAAGCGCCGCTCTTCTCAAGTATGCCAAGCTGAATCGCCATATCTATTATTTCGGAAGACTTTGAAATTCCCGAGCCGTAGAGAATGTCAAACTCTGCAGTTTTAAAAGGAGGCGCGACCTTGTTCTTTACAACCTTGCACTTTGTGTGAGAGCCGTAAATCTCGGTTCCGCTCTTAAGCACCTCGGCGCGACGCACGTCGATACGGACCGAAGCATAGAACTTGAGAGCGCGTCCGCCCGTCGTAACCTCGGGGTTGCCGTACATTACACCGACCTTTTCACGAAGCTGGTTCGTAAATATTACTATGCAGTTGGATTTCGCTATCGAGCCCGAGAGCTTTCTCATCGCCTGCGACATAAGACGCGCCTGAATTCCGACGTGAGATGCGCCCATATCGCCCTCAATTTCCTGACGGGGAACGAGAGCCGCAACCGAGTCTATAACTATAATATCAATAGCTCCCGAATTAACAAGCGTTTCGGCAATTTCAAGAGCCTGCTCGCCGCAGTCGGGCTGAGAAACGAGAAGATTGTTGATATCAACTCCGAGCTTTTTTGCGTATGTAGGATCAAGAGCATGCTCGGCATCAATAAACGCTGCCTCGCCGCCCTGCTTCTGAACCTCTGCTATTACGTGAAGCGCAATAGTGGTTTTACCCGATGATTCGGGACCGTATATCTCGGTTATTCTGCCCTTGGGGATTCCTCCGATACCAAGCGCAAAGTCAAGTGAAAGCGAGCCCGTCGATACGGCCGAAACGTTCATCGCGGCATTTTCTCCAAGCCGCATGATAGAGCCCTTTCCGCACTCGCGCTCAATCCTTGACATTACGGTTTCAACCGCTGCTTTTTTATCCGACGCCGACACCTTTTCAACCGCACTCGCCGTCTGTGTTTTCTTTGCTGCCATATTTTCTCCATTCCGCCGCCCATGCGGCACGTTTATTAGTTTGATTCATGGCTGTTCGCCGTAATTATTGTATCAAATCAATTGTCCGATAAATCGGTCTTTAAAAAAGCTTTACTGCACCGTCGGGACGCACGTTAAATGGCTCGCACGCACCGTCGCCAAAAACCGAATTCATATATCCTACGTATCCCTCGGCATCCTCAGTTTTAAGGAAGGTTTGTACCGTGCCCGCAAAACCTCCGCCGTGAACTCTGCTAACCGCGGATTTGCCTTCAAGATATCCGTCGCTAAGCGCAAGAGCAACCGAAAGTCCCTGCTCCCTTACGTCAGAGGGAGTATAAACGTTTTGAAGATATTGAAAAGAGGATTTAGCCGATTCCGACACGGCCTTTAAAAAGCCTTCCGTATCTCCCCGCTTCAGTGCTTCTCTGATACGGGCGACTCGCTTATTTTCTCGCATAAAATGCAGCGAACGAAGAATCGCTCTATCGCCTGCCACACGGCGTATATTTGAAAAATTCTTTATAATTTCCTCTTCCGTAAGACCGCGCAAAACGTCACGTCCAAGCAGTTTTGCAACCGTTTTCATCTCGCCGGGCACTGCCGCGTAATCATCGTTTAAATCGGCGTGATTTCCACGCGTATTGACGATGCAAAGGGTGTATCCCGCATCTGCAAGAGAGAATTTGATAGGCTCTATCACGGGTGAGGTGGGATTTTCAAAATCTATATACACAAAACCCCCAACGGCACAGGCAATCTGGTCCATAAGTCCGCAGGGCTTTCCGAAATAGAGGTTTTCGGCGTACTGTGCTATAACGGCAATATTAGCGTTTTCAACTCTGCCGTCGGAATACAGATGATTAAGAATATTTCCTATCATAACCTCATACGCCGCAGAGGAGGAAAGTCCGCTCCCTTTAAGAACGTCGGAGGTTAAATATGCATCAAAGCCGCCAACCGCTTCGCCGCGTTTCATAAATCCGCCTATCATTCCGCCGATAAGCGCAGAGGAGGTGAATTTTTTAAATTTTTCGGGTTTATCCGCATCCGAAAGCTCAACGGTATCGAGAGGATAGCCCTCGGATTTGACATTTACTTTATTTGCATCGGATTTTGCCGCAATGGCAATAATATCCCTGTCGATTGAGCCGGCAAGAACACAGCCGTTGTTATGGTCGGTATGGTTGCCCGATATTTCGCTTCTTCCGGGAACGGAAAATATCGATATATCCCGTTCCTGTCCGTAAAGCTTGGTAAACGAATCTATTGCTTTTATAAAACGCTCGGTCTGTCCCTTAATGTCACTGTATAAATGACTGTATTTTGACAGAGCACCGTCTTTTATAATCTTTTTAAGTTCTTTTGGTTTCATCATTAAGTCCTTTTTCTGAATTGAAATATAAAGCGAGCTGCACAGGATTCTGCCTCGGCAATTACGTCGTCATAATCCCTCATTCTGCCGTCCTCGTCGTCAATGAAGAGGTGAAAAGCATCCTTTTCATGTCTGAACCAAGTAAGCTGACGCTTTGCATATCTTCTGGTGGCAAGCTTAATCTGCTCTATGGCTTCTGCAAGCGAAATTTCGCCGTCAATATATGAGAGCATCTCTTTATATCCTATCGCCTGCGCTGCCGTTGACGACCTTGGCAAAAGTCCTCTTTCGTAAAGTGATTTCACCTCGTCTCTAAGGCCTGCCGCTATCATTTCGTCCACTCTTCTGTCACACCTTGAATAAAGGTTTTCTCTGTTGTGGAAATCCAAAGTTATCATTCCTACTTGTATATCGGAATTTTCACGTTTTGAGAGATTATCGAAATAACTTTTAGGTCTTCCCGTCGTGTCGTAAATTTCAAGAGCTCGAATTACTCTTCTGACGTTGTTTTTGTGTATGGAGTCGGCGGATTCGGGGTCAATTTCCCGCAGTCTTTCCCACAGTGACGTTATATCCGCATCGGTCTTTATCTCCGTCATTATTTTGTCGCGGTACTCACGCGAGCTTTCCGGTACCCCGTCAACGCGCGAGCGCATCACCGTGTCAATGTACAGACCCGTGCCGCCGACGAACATCGGAATTTTTCCGCGCGAGGATATCTCTTCAGCCGCCGCCATTGCAAGCGTGCGGTATTCCTCCGCACTGAATTCCTCACTCGGAGAAAGAAAATCGAGAAGGCAGTGCGGAACGGCGGCGCGCTCCTCGGGGGTTGCTTTTGCCGTTCCGATATCCATTCCTTTATATATCTGCATTGAGTCGCAGCATATTATCTCGGCTTCGAGCCGCTTTGCAAGCTCTATTGAAACCGCCGTTTTGCCCGAAGCGGTCGGTCCTGTTATTGCAAGTGAAAATATCATTTTATTTTTTCAAGCCATTCGAGAAGGTCACGGAATACTTCATCGCGGTTAATTTCGTTAAACAGCTCGTGACGCGCCCCCTCGTAAATTTTCTTTTCAACACTCTTGCATCCTGAAATCATCAGATGCTTATATACGTAGTCGGGCCCCTTGCCGTAATTTCCGACGGGGTCCATATCACCGCTCAATATAAGAGTCGGAAGCTCCTTAGGGTAAGCCTTGAACCATGAATCACCGTTTGACTCACCGATCATTTTGAAAAGGTCGATATAACCCGAGGTCGTAAATATAAAATCGGTATACTTATCCTTTGAGCGTTTAGAAAGCTCCTCGGGGTCGCGCGTCAGCCAGGCGTCAGGCCCTTCGGATTTCGGAAATTTCGCGTTATAGGAGCCGAAAGCGAGCTTTTTTATAAGTTTACTTCTGTGGCGCTCGCCCTTTATATTTTTCACAAGAGCCGCAACGGTACGGCCCATCGGCAAAAGCAAATTAGGCCCGCTCGTTCCGTGAATTACAGCGCCGCGTATGCTGTGCGGATATCTTACGACGTAGAGTCTAGCAAGGAAGGAGCCCATACTGTGCCCCATAATTACGAGGGGCAAATTCGGAAAGCTGTCGCGCAGATATCTGTTCATCGTGTGCATATCACGAATTACGGTATCGACGCCGCCCTTGGATGCAAAAAATCCGAAATCGCTGCTATTGCCCGCACTCTTTCCGTGGCCGAGGTGATTGTTACCCGCCAGAATATAACCCTCGCCCGTCAGATATTCCGCAAGATGCTTATACCTGCCTACGTGGTCTATCATTCCGTGCGCAAGCTGAACTATTCCCTTAGCCTCGCAGTTTTTGGGCGTATATATCTCAGCGTGTATCGTATGTATTCCGTCTCTCGACGGAAAGGTAATCTCCGAAAAATTGTAATTCATAATTTTTACCAAATTATTTTTAATTCAATTTTTTACTGCTGCTCGGGTCTTCTGATTATGAGGTCGTTTATTTCGGCATCGGTGGGGATAGAGGATATAGCACCGCTTCTGGATACCGACACCGCAGCGGCTGCCGCGCCGTATTTGACCGCGGCAACTATATCGCCACCCGCGCGCATATACTCAAGCGTCATTGCCGCTGTGAAAATATCACCCGCGGCGGTTGTATCAACCACCTTATCGGCTCTGTACGCGGGTATCATGCTGTAATGCTTGCCGTCGTAGACAAACGATCCTCTTGCGCCCTGTTTAATAACGAGGTATTTGCACTTGACCCGCTTCCAAAGGGCAAGTGCCGCTCTTAGAGAGGTATCTGCTCCTGCGGGAGTTATACCCGTATAGCACTGCGTTTCGGTTTCGTTGGGGCTGAACACCTCAAGTGGCGGAAGTGACTCAAGCGAGGTTTCACGGTCTGCGGGAGCGGCATCGATAAATATCGGAATGCCTCTGTCGGCGGCAATTCTCGCCGCCGTCATCGCAACGTCGAAGGATACCTCGAAATTTATGTAAACTGCATCGGGGCAGGATGCAAACGCCTCAAGAAGATTTTCTCTTGAGAGGAAGGTGTTCGCGCCGGGATAATATACGATTCTGTTCTGTCCGCCCGATTCCTTTATCACCGCCGCAAATCCCGTAGGATTATCGCGGTCAACCTTTATGTATGAGGTATTAAGACCTGCCTCCTTAAAATATCCGTAAAGCTTCTGTCCGTGCATATCCGCGCCGAGCTTGGTGCAAAAAACCGCATCCGCGCCGAGCTTTTTGAAGGTGAGAGCCGCGTTTGCGCCCTTGCCGCCCGGGGTGTAGGCAACTCCTCCGTCGTCGGTAATAGTTTCACCCGGCAAGGGCAGCTTATACATATTCATGGAAAGGTCCATATTGGAGCTTCCGATAATCAATATCTTGTTCATTTGTGAAATCCGTTTATCCTTTTTAATTTTGTCAGACAATTGCCTCATCCGCGCCTGCGAGCTTAAATACCTCGGTTCTTTCAGAAAGCTCGGATGCTATAACACCCTCTCTTGCTCTGCAGGTAAATATAAAGCTCTGATGACCCTGTTCTGCAAGCGACTGTATCGCCTTCATCATCGACTTTGCTCTGACGTTATCCTGATGCGCAAAGCTTTCGTCGAAGCAGACCGGCGGCTTTTCGGTATAAAGCATATCGATAAGCGCCATACGGACGGCAACATAGGTGAGGTCGCGCGTGCCGCCCGAGAGGAAATCAACCGACTTAGTTGCGCCAAGAGTATCCTTAAAGGTGACCTTAAGACCGTCGGTAACGTCGAAGGAGGTGTATTTCTTATTCGTCATTATCTCCATAAGCAACGTCGAATACTCACCGAGACGGGGTGAAATTTCAGCGCGGAGATTGTCGCTTGCGTTTTCTATTGCCGTAAGAGCTACGTAATACGCCTTATGCTGACTTTTAAGCTCTTCAATACGGTCATCGTTTGCCTGAATTTTCGAATAAAGCTCACCGGGGTCGATTGCATTTGCCTTCAGAGAAAATAGCTCCTTTTCAACCTCTTCCGCAAGAGCGTCCTGAGCCATTATTTTGAGCTTAGAATCCTCGATGCCCTCAAGTATCTCATCGTGGTCAACCTCGCTGAGCACCTTTCTCTTAAGAGGAGACACCATTGCACGTATATCTATCTCGCTCATACCTGCAAGCCTGCTTCTGAGCTCGCGCACCTTTATTTCGATTTCAACCTTTTCGTCAAGTATTCTTCTCTCGGTTTCAAGGAATGCCCTCACCTTATCCTCAAGCGCATCGAGAAAATCGTTAAGTCCCGAAGACGGAGGCTCCTCTCCCCAACGGAGTATAACCTCAAGAAGCACGTTTTTAGCCTCGTCATACTTTTCCTTTGCAAGCTCAACGGCTATTCTCGCATTCTCTGTGGAGCGGATTATTCCGTCGCGCTTAGCCCTTGCTTCGCCAATAACGGAAAGCTTATCGAGAAGCTCTTGGAGAGTTGAGGTGGAAAATCTCTTCTGTATATCAGCAAGACGGTCCTTGTTTTTAAGGAAAAAGACGGTCATGGTAACGGCAAGTCCGAGTCCCGCCGCGCCGAGAAGCCCAAAGGCTATTCTTGAGAAGGTGCCGGCAAGTCCGCCCTTGGCAACTATCTGAAGTACGACGGTTGCAATAAGAACAAGCAGACCGCCTATTCCCATCGCGAGATTTTTAATTTGCGATATTCTGATTCCTTTGGCGGTAGCGCGGATCGCTTCCTCTCCGCCCGACTCGTCGGCAAGCTCTATCGCACCCTCGATCTCACGGGTTATTCCCACTGCGTTCTTTTCGTCGGTATAATGCTGATTTGCCTCTATGAGATTGCGGTAAGAATCGTCAACTCCGCGGCGGGCAAGCGCAATATCCGTCATATACTGAGGCGTCGGCACGAAATCCGCCCTTACGTTTTGCGCAACGTAGGCGTTGTATTCCTCGCTTTTTGCATCGTACTCCGCCTCAAGCTCGTGGAGTCTGTCAAAATCCTGAATAAGAAGCACGTTTCTGTAGCAGGTATCGAGGTCACAAAGCTTTTCCTGTCTTTCCTTTTCGGTGGCACGCAGCTCCCGTATCTCGTGAAGCTTTGCCTCCTTGGCAAGAATCTTTTTGTTTGCTTCGTCGGCCTCCTTGAATTTCTCCTCATATTCGTCAGAGCGACGCATAAGGTCATAGATAACTCCGCCCATGCCGTTTTTGTGAAGAAGCGTTTCCATCTTCACTCCAACCTTTGCCGCCGCGCGCTGATTGTTTATCTTTTCAGCGCCGGAGAAAAGAATATTTTCAATAGATTCCTTTACGGAATTCTCGTTAATTTTCGAGTCGCCTATCTGACCGATGAAGGCAGTATTATCGAAAAGCTCGGAATTTACGCCGAAAAAAACCTCTCCCGCAGGGACCTTGCCAAACACGGGCGCGCCTGTTTCAAGGTCGGTTATTGAGCATTCCTCTTTATAGCTCGGACGCGAGGAGCTTTTCTCGGTTTCGACGGTAGAACGCGTAATAAAATACTGCTTGTCTTTGACGCGCACCGTCATAGAGCCCTCTGCCCTTCCGTTTATCCAGTTTATTCGTCTTTGGCGCTCCGAGAGCGAGTCGGAGCCGTCACTGTTATCGAAGCCGTAGAGCATATATCTTATGAAAGCGGCTATCGTGCTTTTTCCCGATTCATTCTGTCCCTCAATTACGTTTATCGAGTCTGAAAACTCAAGGGTCATATCGGTTATCATACCGAAGCTCTTAATGCTTATTTTTTCAATTATCATACCGCTTCTCCTTTAATCGTCATAGCCGAGCTCGCCCGACAGAAATTTTATGGAACGCTGAACAGAATCCTTTGAGTTGTACCACGGCTCCTCGTCGTATCTGTAATCAAATTTTTTGCAGAACCAGGATACGTCGCCTCGAAGTGATTCTACGTAACTCTTCTGTATACCGTGCGCTGCATCGTAAAAATCGCGAAAATGGCGCTTCGGCATCTTCTTTGACGCGTATTCCATCATCTGTTTATAATGCGGCAGACAGAAATACGGAACCTTCTTAAATTTCGCGGGAAAATCAAGGTCGCTCTCAAAAAGATAAACCGCCGTGGCAATCATTGCGCTGAGATTTTTGCCGATGCGGTTGCAGACGTAGCAATCCGAGTTAAGCCGCCCCAAAGAATCTATACTTGACTGAACCTTATTGCCAAGCAGCTTCGGCCCGTCTATTTTTTTTTCAACCTCTGCAAGATGGCTTTCAAGAATAAGCCCCATTCCAAGCATCCTTTTTCTGCGGAGCATCATATTGTAATGCGGAAGACAGAAGCCCTGCTCGTTCGTTTTGATTCGTATATCCGGCTCCATCATAGAAGCGCCGAGAATAATATCGATCTCATCATTCTGAAGCTTTCTGTAAAGAACGCAAAAGGGACATCCGCATTCCTGCTTTTCTCCAACCTCGTCAAACGCCTCGTTGACAGGTATAGTATAAATTTGTTCCATAAAATCTCCGAGCTACTTGATTTAAACTTAAATCTATGTTAAAATTATATAAAATAATATACACATCCATTATACACCATAAATATTCATTTTTCAAGAGGAAAGGACAAAATGTTTTATAAAACCGAAAAACACAGCAACGGGTACGGTATAATCACGGTCGGCGGTCTTGGTAATTACAGTCTGCGTGATACGTTTGAGTGCGGTCAGTGCTTCAGATACGAGCTTATAAAAAACGAGCGCGGATATATCGAATATATGACGGTAGTCGGAAGCTTGATAATACACGTAGGGCAAAAAGAGAAAGGCGAGCTTGTTTTCTACGATATCAGCGAGGAGGATTTTCTGAGGACTGCCGTTCCGTATTTCTCGCTCGAAACTGACTATGAAAAGATACGTGCCGATATTGTCGAAAGAACCGATTCGCAGTGGCTTAAAAACGCCGCAGAGTGCGCTAAAGGCATAGCAATACTCAAGCAGGACCCGTGGGAGACGGTTTTCTCGTTTATAATCTCACAAAACAACAACATTCCGAGAATAAGAAAGATAATCAAAAAAATCTCAGCCGAGTATGGCGTAAACATTTGTTTGCAAAACAATATTAAAAAATGCCCTCTTGGCAAAATTAGCACTCCCCCGTGTGAAGAATTTTGCAAAAATTGCGGTGTATGCTACACCTTTCCGACAGCGCACGACGTAAACCTGGAGCCTGAAAAGCTGCTTTCCTCAAACCCGGGCTTCAGATACAAATATCTGTGCGATGCAGCAAAAAAAGTTGACACGGGTGAGGTAAATCTCGACATGATTGCCTCAGCGCGCTCATACGAGCATACAAAAAGCTCGCTTATGCAGATTAAGGGTGTAGGCGAAAAAGTCGCATCCTGCGCTGCTCTTTTTGGCTTTTCAAACCTTGAAGCTTTTCCGATTGACGTGTGGATGAAGAGAGCAATCGACGAGTATTTTGGCGGGCATCTTGACCCTGCGACGCTCGGCAGATATGCGGGAGTTGCTCAACAGTATATATTTCATTACATAAGAAATCTGCAAAAAACAGAGCAGTAAAAATTATGCATTACATAAGATAACCACAAATAGAGCAGAAAAAATATACGCAAATGCCGCTTCGGGCACTTGCGTATATTTTTTATTTATTCGTAATATTCCTCGCAAAACTTAAAGGTTTCTGTCGGTGATTCTTTTGTGCCGATGAAGTAATCGCCCTCACCCTCACCGTATATAAATTTCGTGCCGCCGAAGTAACCGCCCATTGTGTCGGGCTCTGACTCGCTTCTGTACCAGCCGCCGTCGCTTATTCCCTCGCCCGAGGTGTTCTTTATAACGTAGTTCGCAGTAAATTCACCGTTATCGGTTGTGTTGTTAACTACTTTTATATATTTCGGGGGCCTTGTAACGTTGAGGTTAGCCGTGCAGGTCGGGTGGGTTGCTCCGTGAACGCAAGGGCGTGTAGCTACACCGCCTCTGAGGTAGACAGGTGCATTTATGTATTCGTCGTAGCTTAGAGAGGTGTTTCCTATTTTACCGTCGCCATCGAGGTCGCACGCGGGGTAAAACGTTCCGTCCTCGTCCGAAATAAAGCGCGGCTCGTCAATGTATCCGTCGCCGTCCTCATCTGTAACCGCAAAAATACTCGGAACTCCCGCATCGTCAAGGTGCATTCTTGCCGATTGGGTTCTGAATCTGAACAGATTTGCTTTGTATCCGGGTTTCATTTGCTCATCGGTTTTGGCATCGAAATACTTCAGATTGTCTATTATAACGTTCGGAAAAGCACAGGTATATCCGTAATACCAGTTGCTGAAATTATGATGCGCAATGTAAATTTCTTCGCGATTCATCATATACGCATTTACGTTCTTTATAACCGTGTCACCGTTCCAATGAAATCCGTAATCCGAGCGAAGAAAAAGGAGAGGAATTGTCGGAGCATACTGATACCAATTGCTATTTTCAAGCACAAAATCTCCGACGCCCGTAAGCTCAAGTCCGCTGACATTGCAATTTATGATTTTGCCGTGATATAGTCCTGCGTGAGCATCAAAGCGGCTGAGAGTAGAATTAAGATATTCCATGTTTTTGCAGAAGTTCGTGCCGCCAATGCCCCAACAAAGACGTACTTTCACTCCGTTAACGTCGGCAAATCCCTCTGAAACGCAGGTGTTTTCTGCAGCTTTCACTGCATGTCCTATCGCATTTTCATCATATTTCGCGGCGTTCTTTATCTCAAAGGTTTCCGGGTCGACGGTTAACCAGAAATTCGGCTGAACACAACCGTCGAGAACAATTTTGTTAACCATGATTGCATTGAAATTATACGAGCTGTGGCCATTTCCGGGACCCGGAGAGGTTCTGCCCGGCATTATACAATCCTTAAATGTTATACAGTTTGCGCTTCTCGCCTTAAAGAAGCCGCTGTACATTGCACCCTCAAGTTTTCTTTCAGCTCGGTCAAGAAGACTGAAGCCGCCCGTTACCTTATGCTCGATATTTTTCACCGTTGTGTATGAACGGGTGACGGTCATTCCGCGGTCGATATATCCGTGATAGATATATTCGAGCTCACCGTCTTCCTTTGGAATATAGTGATTGACCCTGGATTCAAGAGTGGTAAACACACCGTTTTCAATAGTAATAGCGGTGCTTGGATCGAGCTTATACACGTCTATATAATCAAGCGAGGCATAGCTGAACATTATAGGGGTTTCGGGATCTATTATACCGTCCTTATCAACGACGATAAGCTCGTTCATCGCACTACCCGCGTATCCAGAGGTGCCACGGCGACGGAACACCTTGTGCGAGGAATTATAAGGAACTATCATAACGGGTCCGTCCCAATCAATGCCGAGGTCGATTTTCTCGGTTTTCTGATTAAGTCCCTGTGCGGCTATTTTTTCAAGGCGCACCTTGTCCTCAATTCTGAAAACCTTGTGCTCCTCATCGGGTACCACCTCGAAAATCGGCTTAAACGCCATTTCTCTTTCTCGAGGATAGGTCTTCATAACGGTGAGATTGGTGTCGTCAATTATGAAATGAGCGCCGCGAAAGTCAACGCTTGTTTTTATTTTTACTGAATATACGGAATCGGTTCCGAGAGTCGTGTCAAATATATAGTAGCTCTTGTCCGGCGTTCCTTTTACGTCAAGCTTATGCGCGTTTGCGTATTCGTGAGTCCTGTATATCGCGCCGAAGTCGTCGGTTTTACCGTCGCCGACAGCTCCGAAGTCCTCGTAAGTTACGTAACCCCGACCATTCGGTAAAACGAATTTCTTATCTAACATTCTCAATTCCTCCGTTTAAAACATTATACGTCATACTCTTCTTTAAAGAAGAAGGTTTTTGTTACTTTCTGGTCTTTAGACGTTCCGATAAACGAGCCGTCATCAGTTATAAATTCGGTTGCGCCAAAGAAGCCGCCCATAGTGTCGGGCTCGGACTCGCTTCTGTACCATGCACCGTCGCTGACACCGGTAGTATCGTGAAGGGTGTAATTGCACTTATAGGTACCGTCGGCATTCTTGTTGTTGACAATCTTAATGCATCTCGGCGGTCTTATCGGATTTACGTTTACCGTGCAGGTTGGATGTTGAATACCCCTTCTTTTCGTCTGAAGATCCAAATCTGCATAATCAGACATTTTAAGACAAGTATTTCCTATTTTACCGTCACCGTCAAGGTCGATTTTGTCCTTTTCATCCACCTTTCCATCGCGATTGAGGTCAAATTGAGGCTCGTCAATATATCCGTCGCCGTCCTCGTCAACAAGTCCGAGAAAGCACCTAACTCCCGCATCGTAAAGATGCATTTTCTCCTGATAGCTTCTGAAGGGCATAAATCTGACCTTGTAATCGGGCTCTCTCGGCTCTTCGGTTTTGAGCGAGAAATAATTTACGTTATCAAGAGTCAAATTCGGGAATGCGCAGGTATAGCCGTAATACCAGTTCGAATAGCTATGCGCCGCAATAGTCAAGAGATTTTCATCCTGAGTATATACGTTTACGTTTTTGATGTTTATATCACCCTCCCACGTATAGCCGTAATC
Source organism: Oscillospiraceae bacterium (assembly GCA_015064665.1). The sequence goes on along the minus strand of SVRU01000013.1, from coordinate 17,540 downwards.
CGAGCGCAGAAAGATAAGGGGTGTCGAGATTCCCACAACCAAACTGTGATGGAAGTTGGAATCCTCAAAGGTGAAGGTGCCGTAGCCCGTAAGCTCAAGGTCGGCTATATTAGTGTTTATTACCTTACCGTTATAGAGGGCAGCGTGAGCGTCCATTCTCGAGAGAGTGGAATCGATATATTCAAGATTTTTGCAGTAGTTAGTGCCGCAGAAGCCGTAATACAAATTGTATTTTTCACCGTTAATATAATAAGCGTTTATCGAAAGTATAGCATCGGGAGAGGTTCGTCTTGCATTTCCTATTATACCCGGAACGTACTCGGTTGCTTCCTTAATTTCGAGGGTCTCGGGGTCAACCGTTACCCAGAAGTTAGGCTGATAGCAATTTTGCAGAACGATTTTATTAACGTGAGCCGCGTTGAAATTATAGGTGCTTGAGCCGACGAAGGAAAATCTTGCGGGAATTACGCAATCCTTAAGCGTTACGTTGCTCGTGTAATTTGCGCAGAAAAATCCTCCGGTTGTGCTTCCCTCGATTCCATTTACACGGTCGGCAAGAGTGAATGCACCCTCTACCTTATGCGTCAGGTTTTCAAGTGTAGTATGGGAGCGTGTTACGTTTATTCCTCTAAAAATGTAACCGCCCTTCCAGACTCCGTCAATTTTATGGTTAACTCTTGTATCAAGAGTTACGAAATTACCGTTTTTCAAGGTTATTGCGTGCTCGGGGTCTAACTTATACACCTGAATATAATCGACCTTGTCATAATGAAATATTATCGGAGTTTCCTTGCTTACGGTACCATCAGCTTCGAGAACTATGATCTCGTGGGTATCCGCACCTGCAAACTGACCGTAACCGCGGCGGCGGAAAACCTTGTTATACGAGCTATACGGAATTATCATTACCCTGCCGTTATAATCTATGCCGAGGTCAATTTTCTTTGTGTCGGGGTGGATTCCGTTTGGAGCAATTTCAAGAAGTTTTTTCTCATCGGTAATTTTGAACATTGCAACGTCGTCATTTGGAAGAACCTCGAACACGTGTCTTTTTGCCATTGTGTAATACGGTCCGCCGGGCATTGTTGTAAGCTGTCTGTCATCTATTGTAATCTTCGCGCCCTGCCAATCGGTATCGGTTTTTATTTCTATGGCAAAAATTTTGTCAGTACCGAGTGACGTGTCAAAAATACAGTAGTTTTTCTCGGGATTTCCGAGAACGGGAAGTCCCTTTTCGTTTGCGTAAAGATGCGCCTCGCGCATTGCGCCAAAATCATCGGTCACACCGTCACCGACAGCACCGAAATCCTCATACGTTACGTAACCGCGCGCAATAATATCAATCTCGTTATTCATTTTCTGCTCTCCGTTCTTTTATATTTTCTCTTCAATGAAGCCGACCTTTTCGGTTTTGTCAAAGAATGATGACTTAGGAATGCTGAACTCGACTCCGCTCTTATTGTTAATTACCTTTAAAAAGGCGGGCGGAACTATCATATTATTGTTAGTCATATTCGTTTCGTCGTCAACTCCGTCATAACCCTTGACGGGTACGTTGACAGTCGTCGGAAGGTGCATATTTGGCTCTCTTCCAAGGCTTTTATCAAAGGTGAGAAATTCGATTTTTTGCCCCTCTTCGATTCCGTTTATAGTAGGATTATCGATTATAAGATTCGGAAAATGGCAGGTATATCCGAAATTCCAGTTTGTATAAGAATGGTAGAATATCCGCGCTGTGCCGCGGCTGAAATTCAGAGTGCAATCCTTATAAATTATCGTTCCGTCCCAGGTTGAGCCGTAGTCGCCGCGAAGATACACCATATTATTGTAAGGTCCTTCCGCGGAGGCCGAGCACCAGTTAAGCCTGTCAAAGATAAGCTCGCCCTTTCCGATTATCTCCATAAAGTTTACGCTGGAATTTACTATCTTTCCGTTATAGAGTCCCTGATGAGCGTCAAAGCGTGACAGCTTTGAGTCAACGTACTCCATATTTTTGCAGAAATTCGTGCCGCCTATGCCCCAATAGGTAACCGAGTGCGTCACGGGGGAGATTGCCATGCTGTAAACTCTGTTTCCGTCGTAATCCTCTATTTCAAAATTCGACTGAACACATCCAACAAGGCGAATCTTATTTATGTGGTTTGCCTGGAATTCGTAAGTCGAATGGTGATAGCTGAATCTTCCCGTCAGAATACAGTTTTTAAAGGTGACGTCATTTGCAAAGGTTGCCGAATAAAATCCCGAATAATGCACGCCGTGGTATTTATTCGCCTTATAGTCTTCTATTGAAACGACACCCTCAACGTAGTGCTCCACGCCCTCGACCGTCGTGTAGGAGCGATTGACCGAAATATTTCTTAGATAAGAGCCTCTCACCCTTGCCTCCTCGCCCTCGGCGACCTTGAAAACAGGGGCTTTGGTGGTGAAAATTCCGCCCTTGATTTTAAGCGGCTCAACGTCAGCTCTTATAACGAGTATCTTTGTTACCTGCTTATAGTTGAACATAAAGGGAGTTGACTCGTCGATATTTCCCTCTTCGTCTATGAGAAATACCTCGTGCTGCGGAGAGCTTTGCCCTCCCCTTGCCACGTAGGAGGCACCGGCTCTGTGATAAACTCTGTGGTCCTCGTCGTAAATCACGATGAGAGCAGGATATCCGAGCTTAAGCTCGAATTTTTTCGTTCCCTCACCGACACCCGCAAACCGCTCAAGAATCTCGGGCTCGGTTATTGTAATCTCTTCATAATCCGAGATGACTTTGAAAAGATTTTTATATCCTCTTTTAAGCCCCTCGTTATACTCGATATCGCTATCGTCGATTATAAATTTCGAAGTGCCCCAAGTAACGTTCGTGCGTATCCTTACGGTCTTTGCCTCGCCGTCAATTTCGGTATCGTGGATATAGTAGGTCTTATCATCGTCGGTTATTACGGGAAGTCGGTTTTCGTTAGCGAACTCGTGAGCCGCGTAAATAGCCTTGAAGTCTTCGGTCACACCGTCGCCGACGGCACCGAAATCAAGATACGTGACAAAACCCCTTTCCTTTATCTGCTGTACGTTTGCTCGATAACTCATTTTGTAAGCCTCTCTAAATTATGAATCGTATTCTTCGGCAAAGAAGAAGGTATTTGTAACACCGTTTTTATCAGCCGTTCCGATAAAGCTCTCGCCCTTGCCCGCGCCGTATATAAACTCGGTCGTTCCGAAAAATCCGCCGAAGCTATCGGTCTTGCTTTCATCTCTGAAAAGTCCGTCACTGATTTGCTCAAGCGAGGTATCCTTAACCGTATAGGTACACACGCATCTGCCATCCTCAGTTTCGTTATTAATAACCTTGAAATATTTGGGCGGCTTAACTGCGTTAAGGTTCGTTGTGCAGCTCGGGTGGGTTATACCTCTTCTGTAATCGGGTGTATCGATATAATCGGCATACTTAAGAGAAGTATTTCCTTCCTTGCCGTCACCGTCGAGGTCAACAAGGTCACATTGGTCAATTACTCCGTCCTTATTTATATCGAAAATCGGCTCGTCAATATATCCGTCGCCGTCCTCGTCAAGACAGGCGAAAATAGCCTTTTCACCCGAATCGTAAAGATGCATTTTCTTTGCGTTCTCTCTGAAAAGGAAGAGCTTTGCGCCATATCCCGCATCACGCCGCTCCCACGTTTTAGCATTATAGTAGGCGAGATTATCGATAGTGATATTCGGAAAAGCACAAGTATAGCCGAAATACCAATTATTGTAGTAATAATGCGCAATATTAAGCTTGCTGTCGTCATACATAAACGCCTTGGTATTCTTTATCAGTATATCACCGTCCCAGTGATAGCCGTAGTCGGAGCGCAAATAGAGAAGCGGAGTGTTGGCGGTATATGGATACCAATCGCTGTCCTCAAGGATAAAGTTGCCGACACCGGTAAGCTCCATTCCGCTGATATTACAGTTGATAATCTTGCCGTGATAGAGTCCTGCGTGAGCATCAAAGCGTGTAAGAGTGGAGTTGAGATACTCCATATTTTTACAGTAGTTAGTTCCGCCGATACCCCACAGAATAGGCTTTGTAACACCCTTGACGTCTACGTAGCCCATACCTGCTATAACGTCCTTGGATGCAGGTCTTGCGTTACCCGTGCAGCTTTTATCAAATACGGTTGCATCCTTCATTTCATAGGTTTCAGGGTCAACCGACACCCAGAAGTTAGGCTGAACGCATCCGTCAAGAACAATCTTGTTTACGCAAAGCGCGCCGAAATTATATGATGAATGTCCGTTTGCTCTTACGCCGTAGGAAAATCTGCCGGGCATTATACAATCCTTATATGTTATGCGGTTTGCATACTCTGCGCGGAAAAATCCCGCGTAAGGCGAGCCCTCACGGTTTTCGTCAACCCTTTCAAGAAGCGTGGTCCAGCCCTCGAGTCTGTGCTCTATATTCTTGACGGTGGTGTAAGAACGCGCAACCTTAGTTCCTCGCGCAATGTATCTCCCCGCAAACGTATATGTACCGTCTGGCTGTAGAATCTTGTGGTTGACTCTTGATTCACGGGTTGTGAACACACCGTTTTCGATAGTGATAGCTGACGATGGGTCGAGCCTGTATACGTCTATGTAGTCAATGCCCGCATAGTCGAACATTATAGGCGTTTCTTCGCTTACCTTGCCGTCTGACTCAAGAACGATAATCTCATGCATCGGCTCGCCTGCAAACTGACTGTAACCGCGGCGGCGGAACACCTTATGTCCCTCGCTGTAAGGAATTATCATAACGGGTCCGTTCCAATCGATACCGAGATTTATATACTTCGTTTTGGTATTGATTCCCTCTCTGTTAATTCTTGCAAGCTCGTCGGGGTCGTCAATTACCGTCTTTTTATGCTCGTCCTCGGGCATAACTATGAAAATATTCTTTCTTGCAAGCTCTCTGTAAGGGTTATCCTCCATAAGAGAGATTGGAGTATCATCAATTATGAAATGAGCTCCGCACCAGTCAACGTTTGTTTTTACGGTAACATAGGATGCCTCTTTTTCTCCGTTGAGTCTTGTTTCAAATATGTAATAGGTCTTGCCGGGTGTTCCTTTTACCGAAAGCTTATGCTCGTTTGCGTATTCGTGCGTTTTATATATCGCCAAAAAATCATCGGTTACACCGTCGCCCACAGCTCCGAAATCCTCGTAGGTTACGTAGCCGCGTTCTTTAAAATCCACCATGCTCTTCTCTCCTTAAACGTAATAATCGTCAATAAATTCAAAGCTCTCTGTCTTCGTCTGATTTTTGTCGGTGCCAATGAAGAAATCACCGTCACCCTCGCCGTATACGAATTTCGTGCCGCCGAAGAAGCCGCCCATAGTGTCGGGGTCGTTTTCGCCTCTGTACCAGCCGCCGTCGCTTATGCCCTCGCCTGATGTGTTTTTAAAGCGATAATTGCACACGCATCTGCCGTCTCCGTCAGTATTGTTGAGAATTCTGAAGTACTGCGGAGGTCTTGTTTTGTTGAGGTTTGCCGTGCAGGCAGGATGAATTATACCTCTTTTATAGTCGGGAGTATCGATGTAATCGGCATATTTAAGCGAGGTGTTTCCTATCTTGCCGTCACCGTCAAGGTCGCACGCGGGATAGAATGAGCCATCTGACTCGCAAAGGAATTTCGGCTCGTCAATAAATCCGTCGCCGTCCTCATCAAGACACGCAAATATGCTCGGAACACCTGCATCGTCAAGATGCATGCGCGCCGCGTTTTGTCTGAAATTAAATATACGCGCTTTGTGACCGGGCGCAAGTCTTTGCTCGCTTAAAGAATCGTAGAAGGTGAGATTGTCAATGGTTACGTCGGGGAATCTGCAGGTGTAGCCGAAATACCAGTTGGAGAAGGCGTGGTTTGCAAGATAAAGCTCGCTTCTGTTTATCATATACGCCTTTACGTTCTTTATAAGTATGTCGCCTCCCCAATGATAGCCGTAGTCTGAACGGAGATAAAGAAGCGGGGTAGTTTCGTAGTAGGGATACCAAGCAGAGTCCTTGAGCATGAATTCACCGACACCCGTAAGCTCAAGTCCGCTCACGTTGCAGTTTATTATTCTTCCGTGGTATAGTCCCGCGTGAGCGTCAAAGCGTGAAAGGGTGGAATTTATATATTCCATATTCTTACAGTAATTCGTGCCGCCGATGCCCCATTGCATTCTTCTCTTTACACCGTTTACGTCAACAGAGCCGGTTCCGACAACGCAGTCGAGCGTTGTTTTTTTCGCATGACCCGTTGCACTTTCATCACGGACCGCGGCATTTTTCATCTCAAAGGTTTCGGGGTCGACCGACACCCAGAAGTTCGGCTGAACGCAGTTTTCAAGAACTATCTTGTTAACGCAAAGCGCGCCGAAATTATATGAGGAATAACCGTTTCCGGGGCCGTATGCGATACGTCCTGGCATCAAGCAATCCTTGAAGGTTACGTGATTTGCATAGGATGCTCTGAAGAAGCCGTAGTATATTGCTCCTTCAACCTTATTCTCAGCGCGCTCACGGAGTCCAAAGCCGATTTCGACCCTGTGCTCGATATTTTTAACCGTGGTATAGGAGCGCTGAACGTTAATACCTCTTCCAATATATCCGTGATAGGTATAGGCAAGCTCGCCGTTTTCATTGGGCAAAAAGTGGTTTATCTTGGATTCAAGCGTAGTAAACACACCGTTTTCGATGGTAATTGCGGATGAGGGGTCGAGCTTATAGACGTCGATATAATCGATTGACGCATAGCTGAACATTATAGGAGTTTCACAACTGATGCTTCCGTCAGACTCAACCACGATTATCTCATGCATCGGCTCGCCCGCAAACTGACTGTAACCGCGGCGGCGGAACACCTTATGAGCCGAGTTGTAGGGAATTATCATCACGGGTCCGTCCCAATCTAAGCCGAGGTCGATTTTCTTCGTATTCATATCAAGACCCTGACGGGCAATTCTGTCGAGCTTTTTCCTGTCGTCAAGCCTGTAAACCTTATGCTCCTCCTCGGGAAGCACAGAGAAAATGTTTTTGTGAGCCATTTCCTTATAGGGCGTGCCCCTCATAACAGATATCTTGCGGTCGTCGATTATGAAATTCGCACCGCGCCAGTCGACGTTGGTTTTTATCTCAACCATAAAAGGCGTTTCGGTCCCAAGCCTAGTGTCGAATATGTAGTAGGTTTTTCCGGGCGTACCCTTTACCGCAAGCTTGTGCTCATTTGCATATTTGTGGGTTTCGTAAATCGCACCGAAATCGTCGGTAACACCGTCGCCAACGGCTCCGAAATCCTCGTAGGTTACGTAACCGCGCAATTTAAAATCGATATTTTTTCCATCAAAACTCATTGTCTATTTCCACCTGTCTTTATTTATTGAATTCCTTTGTAAAATAGAAATTTGCATTCTTATCGTTATTTGGTCCGATGAAGAAATCCCCCTCACCTTCGCCGTATATGAATTTCGTTGCGCCAAAGAATCCGCCCATCGTATCGGGCTCTTCCCTTCCTCTGTGCCATCCGCCGTCGCTTATTCCCTCTCCCGAGGTATCCTTCAAAACGTAGTGGCATACCGTATTGCCGTCCTCGGTTTCGTTATTGATAACCTTGAAATATGCGGGAGGGCATACGGCGTTAAGGTTAAGTGTGCATGTAGGATGCGGAATTCCTCTTTTGTAATCCGGCTTATTGAAATAATCGTCATATTTTAACGAGGTGTTGCCAACCCTTCCGTCAGCGTCGAGGTCAACGAGGTCCTTTTCGTCGATTACTCCGTCCTTATTTATATCAAACAGGGGCTCGTCAATATAACCGTCTTTATCGTCATCGGTGACGGCGAATATGCTCGGTTCGCCCGAATCGTAGAGGTGCATTTTCATTGCGTTCTCGCGATAGGCGAAGAAATTGGTTTTATATCCCGGAGCTAAAGGCTTATGCGTTTTCGCATCGAGATATCTTAGATTATCAATAGTTATATTCGGGAATACGCAGGTGTATCCAAAATACCAGTTAACGTAGTTAAAGTGAGCGAGATTGAGCTCCGTATTGGGAATCATATATGCGTCTGTATTTTTGATACTTATATTTCCGTCCCAATGGAATCCGTAGTCGCCTCTTAAATAGAGCATTGGCGTTTTGGTCGAGTATGGATGCCAAGCGGAATCCTCAATTATAAATTCACCGATACCCGTAAGCTCCATTCCGCTTATGTTGCAGTTGATAATTTTGCCGTTATAAAGGCCTGCGTGAGCGTCAAAGCGTGTGAGTGTGGAATTTCTGTATTCCATATTTTTGCAGTAATTTGTTCCGCCGATACCCCAGCAAAGAGGAAGTCTGACACCCTTTACGTCAACGCCTCCCATTCCGGTTATTGCGTTTTGAGAGGTTTTTCTTGCGTTTCCGATGCAATTTTTGTCGTAAACAGCGCCATCGCGAAGCTCGTAGGTTTCGGGATCTATTTCAAACCAGAAATTCGGCTGGAAGCATCCATCAAGAACTATTTTGTTTACGCAATTGGCACCGAAATTATATGAGCTGTAGCAGGAGTATGCAAATCTGCCCGGCATTATGCAGTCCTTATAGGTAATCTCGTTTGCGTATGCGGATCTGAAAAATCCCGCATATGCCGAGCCCTCCTTATGCTCAAGAGCTCTTTCGAGAAGAGTGGTATAACCCTCGATCCTGTGTTCTATATTTTTAACCGTGGTGTAAGAGCGCGTTACGTTCATTCCTCTGCGGATATATCCGCCGCGATAGCCGTAAGTACCATCATCCTTCAGGTAACTTTGGTTTACACGCGATTCCTTGGTGATAAATATACCGTTTTCAAGAGTTATTGCGCTTTTGGGATCAAGCTTGATTACGTCCATATAATCAATGCCCTTGTAGTCGAACATTATTGGGGTGTCGGGGCTTACTGTTCCGTCTGCCTCAACGACTATAAGCTCGTGCATATCCTCGCCTGCGTACTGACCGTAGCCGCGGCGGCGGAAAATCTTGTGAGATTTGCTGTAGGGAACTATCATTACCGGTCCGTTCCAATCAAGACCGAGATTTATTTTCTCCGTTTTCTTGCCGATTCCACCGGCATTAACCGCAGCGAGCGCATCAATGCTTTCGATGCGGAATTTTTCGTGCTCGCTGTCGGGCAGGACGTTGAAGATATTCTTATATGCCTGCTCGGAATACGGATTTTCCTCCCAAACAGACATCTTAGTATCGTCAATTATAAAGGTCGCACCCTGCCAGTCAACGCTTGTTCTTATCGGTACTTCAAACGGCTTTGCCGTTCCCATAGTCGTTTCAAAAATATAGTATGTCTTGCCCGGTGTTCCCTTTACTGGCAGGCGATGCTCGTTTGCAAACTCGTGCGTCTTGTATAGCGCAGCAAAATCGTCGGTAACACCGTCACCCACAGCGCCAAAATCCTCGTAGGTTACGTATCCCTTTTCGGTCAAAGCCTTATCCATTCCTTACTTCCTTTCAAGTTCATTTTATTAAAAATCAATTTTTCTGAATTTAAAGGTATTATCGGATTTATTTTCGGTTCCGACGAAGCTGCCGCCGTCACTCGTGAACTCGGTCGTGCCGAAGAAGCCGCCGTTCTCGTTCTCGCTCGTGTCGTGAACTATAAAATTATAGCCCGCATCGGTATTGCCAAGAATTTTAATATATTTCGGCGGCATTATAGGGTTATGGTTATCCATACAATCCGGGTCAACAACACCGCGAACGCTTACAACGTCATCGTAAGGAATCTTCGTTCCGTCAACGAGTCCGTCACCGTCTGCGTCTACGTCGGGGAATATCGCGGGAATCTTAACCGTCTTTTTAAGGTGAAGATTGGGCTCTTTTATAATGCTTGAGCCTACGAAATAGATATCCGTGCCCTTTGGCATCGGTTCGCGCGTTTCTCTGTCGAAATAGCGGAGATTTTCCACGTAAAGATTCGGGAAATACGCTTGATAACCGAAATCCCAGTTGTTGTAGCTGTGAGAGAATATAAAGGACCTATGCTCCTCGTCTATGCCTGCGTACACCTCAAAATTCTTGACGGTGAGCTCGCCGTCCCAGGTTGAAGCGTAATCGTTGCGAAGGTAGAATATCGCGTTGCCCGCGCCTGCGTCAATTCCGCCGCGTCTTGAGAAAAGTCTTGAATTTTCAAGGAGAAGATTTCCGTTTCCTACTATCTCCATGCCGTTGAGAGTGGTGTTTATGATTTTTCCGTGGTAAAGTCCCTGGTGAGCGTCGTAACGGGAAAGCGTGCAGTCTATATACTCCATATTCTTGCAGAAGTTCGTGCCGCCGATGCCCCAATGCATTCCGAGAGTCGTGCCGTTTACGGTATATCCCGACATGCTTGTGAGCGCTCCGGGGTCGCCCTCTTTCGCGGGATGAATCTCATAATTTTCATCAACCGTTACCCAGAAGTTTGCCTGATGGCAGTTTTTGAATACTATCTTGTTTACGCAGTTGCCCGAAAGACCGTAGGTGCCTCCCGTGCCGCCTTTCGGACGGGTGTAGCATCTTCTGCCCGAGAGTATACAGTCCTCAAAGGTAATATGGTCGCCGTAGGAGGCAAGGAAAAAGCCCTGATAGCAAGCCGAAACGTGAATTATCTCGCCCGCCTCGTTCACCTGTTCACCGAGAGAAACCTCGCCCTTTATAAAATGCTTAACACCCTTGACGGTGGTGTACGAGCGTTTTACGTTAAGACCTCTTGAAATATATCCGCCGACAAGCGTAAAGCTTCCGTCCTCAGCCCAGCGGATAGTGTTTTCACGGTTGGCAAGAGTAGTGAATTCACCGCCGGAAATCGTAATAGGCTTCACGTCAAGCCTTACGACCTCGATATAATCAAGTCCGTTATAATCAAACATTATGGGAGTTTCTTCACTTACGTTTCCGTCCTTATCGATTACGATGAGCTCGTGCTGAGGCGAACCGTCCCAGCTTCCGTAGCCAAGTCTTTTAAAAACCTTGCGGTGAGAATTGTAAGGAATTATCATTGCGGGATAGTCAAGCTTGATATTGACCCGGGTAGTTTTCGTGCCGAGACCCGCATCGACAATAGCCGAAAGGATTGCTTCGTCTTCTATTCTGTACATATCGTGCTCGGGGAGTACTCTGAAGATAACCTTTGAACGCCATGCGTTAGTTTCGTTGTCTGCCGATATATCTCTATCGTCAATTATAAATTTTGCATTACCCCAATCAACGTCGGTCTTTATAATAGCCTCTTTTATCTCACCGTCAACTATGGGGCTGTTTATGTAGTATGTTGCTCCGTCCTTTGCCTTTACGGGAAGCCCATTTTCATTTGCGTAATCATGCGCACGGCATATCGCCGCAAAATCCTCGGCAACACCGTCACCCTTAGCACCGAATTCCTCGTATGTTACAAATTTCTTATCGCTCATGTCCATTCCTCTTTTCTTCTGCGTGCGAGCGCTCGCGCGCGCACGTTGCTTTAGACTAGAATAACACACTTAATTTGATTATGCAATACGTTTTCAAAAAAACATTGCTTCTTTTCCATTTTTATTTCATTTTCTTTATGCAATATGCACAAAAAAGAAAGGCACTGTTTTAACAGTGCCTTTACAAATAAAGTTTCACACTTCAACCTCAACAAACCCGACTTTTTCCGTGTTGGAAAAGAAGTCCGCCTTAGGCATTATAAATTCGCAGCCGCTGCGATTGTTAAGTATTTTAAGGAATTTGGGAGGTACTATCGGATTATCGTTATTCATATTTCCTACGTCATCCGTTCCGTCGTAATTTTTGACAGGCACGTTGAGAGTTTTTGAAAGATGAATATTAGGCTCTCTCTTCAAAGTTCCGTCGAGCGGGAGAAGATATATTCCTGCCCCCTCTTCAAGTCCGACTATCGTAGGATTGTCTATAACGAGATTTGGAAAATGACAGCGGTATCCAAAATTCCAGTTGGTGAAGCTGTGGTAAAAAACGTAGGCATCGCCCGAGCTAACGTGCATGGTGCAGTTTTTGTAGGTTATAGTTCCCTCCCAGGTCGAGCCGTAGTCACCCCTTAAATATGCGAAACTATTATAGGTTTTGCCGGGATACGGAGAATTCCAATCAAGGTTTTCAAAAAGAAGCTCGCCCTTGCCCGTAAGCTCCATAAAGTTTACGGTGGAATTGATTATCTTTCCGTTATAAAGACCCTGATGCGCGTCAAAGCGAGAAAGCTTGCAATTTACATACTCCATATTCTTGCAGAAGTCCGTGCCTCCGATGCCCCAGCAGTAAGCCGTTTCGGATACGGGAGACTGAGCCATGCTGAATACGTCACGCCCCTGCTCATCCTTTATTACAAAATTTGACTGCGTGCATCCGATAAGGCGTATGTTGTTGACGTGATCACCGCTAAACTCATACGTTCCTGAAAGGCGATAAAATCTTCTGCCTGTAAAAACGCAGTTTTTGATGGTTACATCGGTCGCGTATGCAACTGTGTAAAAGCCCCTGTAATGAGGACCGCGAAGTCCGAGATCGCGATGCTCAAAGGTGGTTATCTCACCCTCCACGTAATGCTCAACTCCGTCAAGCGTTGCATAAGAACGGTTGATATAAATACCTCTTGCAAAATAACCCGCTTTTTTACCGGTTTCGGCATCATATGCATTGACACGGCTGGCCCGTGTCGTAAAAATACCGCCTTTTACCGTGATTGGCTTTATATCTGTACGAAATATTTCAAGGGCTGTGAGCTTCTCGTAATCAAACATAAAGGGGGTGGATGAATCCACGTTGCCCTCGGCATCTATCAAAAGAACCTCGTTCTTTGCGGACCGACCGTTTATGCCTGCTCTGATGAAAACGTGGCAGTCGCTGTCATATGGAATTATAAGTGCAGGATAACCGAGCTTAAGGTCAATTTTCTTCGTTCCCTCACCTATACCCCCAAGGCGTGTAAGAATTTCGGGGTCTTCTACTCTCTCCTTTTCGTAATCTGATTCAATCTTGAATATGTAATATTTTGCTCTGTTTGAGCCGTCGTAATATCCAATGTCAGTATCATCAATTATGAATTTTGAAGAGCCCCAGTTGACGTCGGTTTTGATACTTGCAACTTTAACCTCACCGTCAATTCTTGTTTCGTGGATATAGTATGTCTTACTGTCGTCGGTCACAACGGGAAGCCCATTTTTATTTGCGTATTCGTGAGCTGCGTATATAGCCGCAAAATCCTCGGTAACACCGTCGCCGACAGCTCCAAAATCCTCGTATGCTACGTATCCCTTTTCGTTAATCATGATTCTGTTCTTTTCTTTATCCAAAAGCAAACGCATTTATTATTTATTAATTTCGGGTTTGCGGAATTCAAAGTTCGGGTCGGAATTTTCGACAGTTCCGACGGTCGTGCCGCGCTCGGATATAAATTCGGTAGTGCCGAAAAATCCGCCGCCCTCGTAATCCGAGGTATCCTGAACGATAAGCTTATAGCCGGCACCCTCGTTTCCAAAAAACTTGATATACTTCGGAGGTACGACGGGGTTATGATTTTTAAACGATGTCGGGTCAACGACACCGCGGGTGCTGACCACGTCGTCGTAAGGAATATTCGTTCCGTCAACGAGTCCGTCGCCGTCCTCGTCTACGTCGGGGAATATCGAGGGAGTGTTAGCCGTATATTCCGCATTTATGAGCGGCTCTCTGTCGATACTGTTTCCTACGAGGCGTATCTCGGTTCCACTCGGAAGCGGCTCTTTGGTTTCGGGATGGAAATAACGAAGATTTTCTACGTAAAGATTCGGGAAATAGGCTCTGTATCCGTAGTCCCAGTTGGAATAGGAATGAGTAAATATGTAAGCATAGCAATTCTCGTCTGACACGGCGTATGCATCTACGTTCTTGAGAACCATCTCGCCCTCCCAAGTAGACGCGTAGTCATCGCGCAGATAGAATATTGCGTTGTTAGCATGGGAATACTTCTGACCGCCCCTTGCAAACCATCTTACGTTTTCAAGAGTAAGCTTACCCATACCGACTACCTCAAGTCCGTTTATCGTGGAATTGAGTATTCTTCCGTGATAGAGTCCGCAGTGCGCGTCAAAGCGCGAAAGCACACAGTCAACAAACTCCATATTTTTACAGAAATTAGTGCCGCCGCATCCCCAATGGAGCATAAGAGCGTGTCCGTTTACTTTATAGCCCGACATACTCGTAAGAGCGCCGGGGGTATCCTCGGTTGCGGGATGAACTCTGTGCTTTTCGTCAAGAGTTACGAAGAAATTTATCTGACGGCAGTTTTTGAACACTATCTTGTTAACCGCGTTTCCGCTTATCTCGTAAGAGCCGGCAAGCTCGCTGCGGCGTCTGCCCGACATAATACAGTCAAGGAAGGTTACGTGGTTTGCCTCAAACGCACCGTAAAAGCCCGAAGCGGGATTCATTACCGCAACGAGATTTCCGTTTTCGTCAACCTGCTCGCCCGGAGATATTTCACCCTTTATATAATGCTTCAGTCCCTTGACCGTCGTAAACGAACGATTTATTCTGATGCCTCTTGCAATATAACTGCCTTGATAGTAGATTTCGCCGTTTTCGCGTCTTCTTAATATGTTTTTGTTGTTTGCGAGAGTAGTAAACTCGCCGCCCTGAATAGTTATCGGTTTTATATCAAGCCGTATTACGTCTACGTAATCGATGCCGACGTAATCGAACATTATCGGAGTTTCCTCACTTATGTTACCTTCGCCGTCTATCACAATAATTTCGTGCATCGGAGAGCCTTGCCAAGAGCCGTATCCGCGTCTTTTGAACACCTTATGACCCGAGCTGTACGGTATTATCATTGCAGGATAACCGAGCTTAAGCGCCAACCGTGTTGATTTTTTCGTTATACCAACTTCCGAAATCTCGCGAAGAGTCACCTCGTCCTCTATTCTGAACTTAGGATGATCCGATACCGCCGTGAAAACGACGTGGCCGTGCCAAGGCTTCGTTTCGTCGTCAAGACTTATTGGTGTATCGTCTATTATAAACTTTGCAGTGCCCCAATCAACGTCGGTTTTTATATACGCCGTGCGCATCTCGCCGTCGACCACGGGGTTGCATATATAATAGGTCTTCTCGCCGTTTACTTTTACGGGAAGTCCTTTTTCGTTTGCGTAATCGTGCGCGCGGCAGATCGCGGCAAAATCATCGGTTACACCGTCGCCGACCGCGCCAAACTCTTCATAGGTTACAAAGCTCTTTTCACTCATAATATCTCACCTTTCTATATACACATACGCACATATGCGCACGTTCACATACGCGCGCACGCGGCTTTAGACTAGAATATCACACTTAATTTGATTATGCAATACGTTTTCAAAAAAACATTGCTTCTTTTCCATTTTTATTTCATTTTCTTTATGCAATATACACAAAATCAACACCAGTATTTTGTGTCCGCTTTAATGCTTTAAAAAGAGCATAAAACAAGGCAGCGGCACCGTATCTTTTGACACAATGCCTCTGCCCGTTTTTATTCGTTTTCTGTTTTAAACAGCCTAAAACTCAAGCTTGAAGGAAGGCAAAACTATAACTAATATTTGCTTTTCATAATTTAAAGTTGTCATTTTGCCTCCTTTCTCCCAGTGGCTTTTAAAATAAATTCTTCCCGCTTCGATTTTGAGCCGGGCTTTAGGTATTTATATACCATTGTTGCTCTACTTATTCTAATTAATCAGCTCAAATGCCAAATTATATTATTTACACTCCTCCAATAAGCAAAACAAACGTGCTAATATATGTTATCCAAAAAAGAATTGTTGTATTAAACAACAGTATCGTTTTAACTGTTGTTTTTATGGGAACGTTGTCTTCCCTTTCATTTCTAAGAGTCAATATAAAAACAACTGGTTCTGCCGGTATAAGAGACAGAAGAGAAAGGGTGGAATTGTATATGTGCGCAATGTTGAAAATGCAGCTGTTATCATTGTTGAATACAACACTTGATATTATGACTAATATCGCGCCAATTCCCCAGGCAGTCCATGCAAGAAAGCAAATGCGGAGATGTATACTATTTAGTTTAGTGCCCATTTTAACCATCCGTCACCATCCTCCCTAGTATTCCCAAATAAATAATAAGGGACCATATCCGCACAAAAGTGCCATACTCCGTAAATAGGTTTCCACAAATCATTTGAGGCAAAGTTGTATGTTCCCATGTTAACTGGATCTACGTATTGATTAACTACATATGGTGCCTTATCTGGTGGCGAACAAATTATAACTTCATAGTGTCCTCCGTTTGGAGATAAATATTTATCGTTATATTTTGCATCGTTACCTTGGTTTCCATGTGTATATTCGTGGTACCTATCAGCATGTTCGGATTGCTTATCATAAGTTTCTAATATTTCATCGATGCTTTGATCAACATTATTTATTTCGTTTCTTGAATAATGTTCTTCGGCCATATCATTTAATTCACTTTTAGTAGGAATAAAAAGTGAACCAACAAACCCGACAACTGAACCCGCAAGCATTCCCACTAAAAAAATTCCTATTGCGCTCAATCCAGTATAATCCACATACATAGCGGGATTGTTATTACAATACGCATACATATTATAACCCAGTATGCCTTGCCCGGTTGAAACATATCCGTCAGCACTTATAAATCTACCTGTATTCGCATCGTAATATCTCGCATTCAGATAATAGAGTCCGAGGTCAGCATCATAGTAATAACCTCTATATCTGAATGGGTTATTTACTACTGTTGTAAGTTCACTGTTGTCATAGTATTCTTCATAAACATTACCCCATGCATCGTATGTGTAGGATACAAGCTTCGTGCCCGCATGAGTATATACGGCAACTACAGGACAAGCCCCTGTCCATTCGTGTGTCGTATGACTTCGCCTCGGTAAATCTCGGCTTGTCCTACTCGCACTCGGTGGACTTCGCTTCACAAAAACGATTATTAATCGTTTTTCGTTTGCTCACCCTGTAGGTTCTTTTCAAACCAATAAGTATCCCATGCGTCAGTAGCGTAATCTGCTCCGTGATACTGCATACCTATAGGCAAGCCTTGGCTGTCGTAGAGATATACTGTTACGTTGCCGTTGGTTTCCTCAGCCATAATCTGAGAACCGTTGAGGTAATAGGTGGTTGTTACACCGTTCTTTGTTTTGCTAGTGCGTATGCCCTCGTCATTGTAGGTAAAGGTATAGGTGTTTCCGTCATAGCTCGCACCTGTAAGCTGTCTGCCTGTCCATGTGAACGTATATCTTGAGCCGTTGTAATACGACAAAGGGTTACCTATCGCATCGTAAGTAATTGCCTGACCCCTGTAGCTTGTGAGCAGATCTCCCCACGTTCCGCTTGAATATCCGTAGCTATACGTAGACGTTGCAGAAGTGGGCGTAGTGCCTTCAGCAGTAAGAGCATAAGTTTTCTTGCTCGTTATAATATATGAAGTTCGCGTCTGTCGGCTTGCCAGCAAGCGCGAACGACTATATTTCAAGAAATGCGAGAAAATCTTTGATTTTCGAAGTGGTGCCGTAGGCAACACGGTTAATT
>SVRU01000012.1 GCA_015064665.1 Oscillospiraceae bacterium | reverse complement strand
TCCACCTTGGCAAGGTGGCGCTCTACCAAATGAGCTAAATCCGCGGAAATGGTGCCTCCGGTCGGAATCGAACCAACGACACGAGGATTTTCAGTCCTCTGCTCTACCAACTGAGCTACAGAGGCATGCAAGAATGGCGACTCGGATGGGGCTCGAACCCACGACCTCTAGCGTGACAGGCTAGCGCTCTAACCAACTGAGCTACCAAGCCATTCTTGAATGCGAAAGGAAAACCTTTCTTGGTGGAAAGTATAGGGCTCGAACCTATGACCCTCTGCTTGTAAGGCAGATGCTCTCCCAACTGAGCTAACCTTCCGTTAGACGCTCTAACATTATATCAAAACATATTTCATTTGTCAATAGGTTTTGAAAAAATAATTTAATTTTTTTTGTTTTTTTATTTTCTTGGTGTTACAATTGTTAAGATTCATTTTTTATCCTTTTTAGATTCATTTTTTATCCTCTCTATTGACTTTTTATTTGTTGGTGTGGTATAATAATGACAAGGTAGCGAACCTAATCATATTGATTAGTGTCGGCTTAGTTCCGACCTCGCGTCAGGGAGCAATTATTTGCTCCCTTATTTTTTTATCTTTGTATGACGTAAAACTCTAGACAAATCATGACTACTAAGCTTAAATCTTGCAGATTTTTCAGGAAAAACCTTTTTATCTTCAAGCTTTAAAGGTTTTTTAGTCATTCGATTTTTAGAAAACTTTTGAAAGTCAACTCCAGTTCTTTTGGGTAAACCATATCTGCTGTGATTGATCTCTTGAAGAGCTTTGTCCGCGTTCTTACCGTTGCTATCAAATTTCTTTATTGATTTCAATTTAGCAACAGCAATCCCCTTGGAGCTATCTTTAAGAACAACGTAATTACGTTCTAGTTTGTTTTCTGAATCTATGTATTTCGTTCGTCCTCTATAAACGTTTCCAACCCGTTTTTCGCTACTATTTGCGATTTTTACCACGTCCTTTTTTAGAAGATTTTTTTCGAGATTTTGTTTTCTTACGACCGCGCGATAACTTCTTCTTGCCATATTTTTTCCTTTCTCTCCGAGCCTTAAGCTTGTCCCGGATACTTTTTAAAATTTCTGTAGTCCAGAAGACTGTTGTTATTATTCTGTTTGCTTAAGTTTGCTTAAGTTTTTTTAAAATAATTGACAAGTAAAATATATTGTGATAAAATATAGGGTGAATAATTATCTTCGGAGGCGTTTATGCTTAAAGTAGAAAGAATCAGCGTTGTGAATATGGAGAATGCCATTCGCGGTGCGAGAAATCCCATGAACAGCTGGTCGAGAATGGACAGCTACTATAATGAAAAGGGAGAGTATGTTCTCGGTGAGAACGATCTTGCTTTGGCAAGTAAGCTTGCTGCGGCGGGCAGCGACCACAGAAAATTTCTTCGGCAGATAATCGTGTCTATGGATATAACGGCTCCGCTTTACTGGTGGAAGGAATTCGATACTTACAAGGTCGGAACGGTTGCAAACTCGACATCAACCATGCACAAAATTCAGGCAAAGGAATTTTGCAGAGAAGATTTTTCGTGTGACCGTCTTACCGACGACGCTTTAGCGGTGCTTGATTCTCTCATAGCTTATCTTGAGGGGGAGCGTGTCAAATTTAACGAGACAAAGGACAGAGCATATTGGCATAATATGATTCAGCTTCTTCCGTCGTCGTTCAATCAGATGAGAACGGTTTCGATGAATTACGAGGTTCTTATAAATATCTATTACGCCAGAAAGAGCCACAAGCTTGCCGAATGGCACGTTCTTTGCGAAGAAATTGAGAAATTACCCTATGCAGATAAGCTTATACTGGTGAAAGAAAGCAAATAAAAATGAAAAGAAAAATCAAAGTCGCGTCGGCGAGTCCGATTATAAAGCTATGCAATCCCGAGTATAATGCGGAGCTTTGCATTGAATACGCGAGAGCTGCCGATGCAAACGGGGCGGATATCATAGTATTTCCCGAGCTTGTTTTGAGCGGCGCAACCGCAGCAGATCTCTACCGTCAAGAAATTTTGACCGAGTCGTGCGAAAAAGCTTTGGCAAAATACGCTCGAATGACGGCGGAGCTTGCAATTATGAGCTTTATCGGCATTCCCGTGTGCGTGAATGGAAATATATACAATTCGGTTGCTTGCGTGTCGGAGGGACGAATAATCGGAGCAAGCATATCTGGTGCACCGTCGCGCTGTTTTTCAAAAGCTCCCGAAAAGGTCTTTTTTGCAGATTTTTGCGGACAAAAAATTGAGCTAGGCAGAAATCTTATATATACGGATACCGAAACCGGTGCGAATATTTTTGTTAAGATTGGCGAGGACGATGCATATTCTGCCGACGGTGTGAATATTATTGTTAATCCAATAGCTATGACGGAATACGTCGGTCTTGCAAAAGACAGGCGTACTTACTCGTCCGAGGTTAGCGCGGCTCTCGGTCTTACCTTCGTTCTGGTAGGCTCGAATTACGGTGAGAGCGGTACTGACGGTATTTTTGCGGCTCCGATGCTGGTTTGTCAGAGCGGCTCCGTAATTGCCGAAGCCCCTCTGTTTTCGACCGACACCTTATACGTTGACGTTGATCTTAAAAACAACGGTAAAGCCGATCCGTGTCAAATAATTTCGGATGATTGCGTACTGAAATATCCTTTCGTTCCCACGGATGCCAAAGAGCTTTCCGAGACGTGCGACTTGGCTCTCGAGCTTCAGGCGCGCTCCCTTGCGCTAAGAATAGAGCGGGCGTATGCAAAAACGGCAGTGCTTGGCGTTTCCGGAGGCCTTGATTCAACTCTCGCGGTGCTTGTTGCTGCACGTGCGATGGATATTCTGAAAAGATCGCGTGAAAACGTAATTGCCATAACGATGCCTTGCTTTGGCACGACCGAGAGAACGAAGAGCAACGCTCTTGCACTTGCAGAAGAGCTTGGGTGCTCGGTGCGCACGATAGATATAAAGAAGGCTGTCAATCAGCATTTTGAAGATATATCACACGACAAGAATAATTACGACGTCGTTTACGAGAACGCGCAGGCGCGTGAGCGCACGCAGATACTCATGGATATAGCCAATGCCGAGGGCGGCCTCGTTATCGGTACGGGCGATTTGTCTGAGCTTGCGCTCGGCTTTGCCACCTATAACGGCGACCATATGTCGATGTATTGCGTAAACGGTTCGGTACCTAAAACACTAATGCGCGCAATGATAAGACACGAGGCGGCTCTTGCCGAAACGAAAGGGCAGCCGAGACTTTCAAAGGTGCTTTTTGACGTTGTAAACACGCCTATAAGTCCGGAGCTTCTTCCGACGGAGGATGGTGAGAACAAACAACATACCGAAAGTATCGTAGGCCCGTATGAGCTTCACGACTTTTTTCTCTACTACACGGTGAAATACGGATATTCTCCGAAGCGAATTCTTGAGCTTTCAACTTCTGTTTTTGATGAATACGGAGCGGAGGAAATCAAGGGATATCTCGATAACTTCGTGCGCAGATTTTTCTCGCAGCAGTTTAAACGCTCTTGTTTGCCGGACGGCCCCCGTGTAACCGAAATAAGCCTTTCGCCGAGAGGCGCATGGCAGATGCCGTCGGACGTTTCGTCGGGACTTTGGAGAGAAGAACTAAAGGAAATGTAAACAATGAGTAACATTTTTGACCTGTTTAAGAAAATCGAGAAAAAGGAAGAACCTCTTCCCATAACCCATATAGTTGTCGGACTTGGAAATCCCGGTGCAGAGTATGCCGTGACACGCCACAATGCCGGCTTTCTTGCCATTGACAGCATAGCACAGAGTGCAGGTGTAAAGATTGACAAGGCTAAGTTCAAGGCTCTCGTCACCGAGGCGACGATTGGTGGTGTGAGGGTTTTGCTTATGAAACCGCAGACCTATATGAACTCGTCCGGCGAGGCTATCGGTGAGGCGGTGTCGTTTTATAAAATACCGCCCGAACGCGTGATAGTATTACACGACGAAATTAGCTTTGACCCCGGACTTATGAGAATAAGAAGAAAGGGCTCGGCAGGCGGACATAACGGATTAAAAAGTATTATAGCTCACCTGTCAAGCGATGCATTTCCGAGAATCAAAATCGGAGTGGGTCAGAAGCCCTCGCCCGATTACGACCTTATTAATTGGGTTTTGGGCAGATTTTCGGCAGATGACGTTTCCAAGCTTGAGGGCTTGTTCAAAAATATAGAGGCATCGGTTGAGCTGATAATAAACGGTAAAATCGATGAAGCTATGAATAAATTCTCCAAATAACGCAAAAAAAGGATAAGAATCCTATGAAAAGGCTTTCAAGGCTTATCCGCTGCGACAAGGAATTTTCCTCTTCGGTTCAACTGATGCGTGAGCAGATTTCGGTTGCAAATCCCAAGCCGTTAATCATTAACGGTTTAACTGCGGGAGCGTCAACGGCGTATATTGCCGAGGCAATCGAAGAGCTGAAGAAATTTTCTAAGGCACCGGCATTGATTATCGTCGGAAGCGAGTCGGAGCGGGAAAGGTTTGCGACGTCTTTATGCAACTCGGGACTTAATACTCTTGAATATAAGGCTCGCGATTTTGTATTTCATAATATTTCAGCCTCCCACGACACAGAGCGTGAGAGGCTTTCGGTGCTTTGCGCGCTTATGAACGGTGAGTGCGACGCGGTGGTTACGACTCCGTCTGCTGCTCTTTCGAGAACTATTCCCGAGGATTTGCTTGCTTCGGCGGCTCTTTCCATTGAATGCGGAGATGAAATTTCACCCGAGGATTTGACCGAACGTCTTATTTCGCTTGGGTTTGCAAGGGTAGAGCTTGTTGAAAGCGCGGGACAGTTTTCACGCCGCGGAGGTATAATAGACGTATGGGCAGAAGCTGAAAAAGACCCCGTGAGAATAGAATTTTTCGGCGATGAAATTGACAGAATTGTATATTTCGACCCTGCAACGCAACGTTCTCTTGACGGCGATTGCAATTTGTCGTTATTGCCGGCGACCGAGGTGCTTGTTGACTCTCAAGCAAGGGCAAGGCTTCTTGAAACGGTTAATCGGCTACTTGAAAAAGCTAAGAGAGAAGAGATAGAGATGCATCTCAAATCCGAAAAAAACGCGCTGGAATCAAGCAGAATTTTAAATTTCAGAGATAAATATATCGGCATAATTTATGATGAATTTGCGAATCTTTTCAGCTATTTTGAGTCATATAAAAGATGCGCCGTATTCGTGGTTGACACTAACGGCTCTCTTGAGGAGCTGAAAAGCAAGGTTGACAACCTTGAAAAAGAGCGCGCGTCAATGCTTGATATGGGGGTCGTCAGTCCGCAGGCCGCGTTATATACGGCGGGTGAGCGGGAATATACCGAATTTTTAAATAACAACCTGACGCTTCATATAAATCCCTTTTCGTCCGGTCTTGGAAATACTCGCGCATCGGGACTTTTCGGTTTCAGGTGCAGAAGAACGGTTGCGTACGGCGACAACCCGTCCATGCTTTTTGAAGACCTATCGGCATTCAGAAAAGCGGGTTACAGAATTTTGATCTTCTGTGAGAACGAAGCAGGAGCTGAGTCGCTTATTTCGTCGCTTGCCGGTGCTGATATAGCATCCGTTCCTATATATGATAATGAAAATTTCGATTTGGACTTACTTGAACCCGGACAGATAGCCGTCGATATCGGCAAGGTCGACGAGGGATACGATCTGATATCAGCGAGAATTGCAGTGCTTTCAATGTCGAAGGACAAGGGGCGCGCCGTTATGGCAAACCGCCGCCGTCAGAGAATTCTCAGAAAAGCGGGCGGCGCGGGTCAGCGTCTTATGAGTTACGCCGACCTTTCGGTTGGAGATTACGTAGTCCATGCAAATTACGGTATCGGTCTTTTCGAGGGCATGCAGACGGTTACTGTTGACGGCATAACAAAGGATTATATAACCATAAAATACGCGGGTACGGATAAGCTTTTCGTTCCCTGCGACAGACTTGAATACATCGGCAAATATATCGGAGAAAAGGACAAGGACGGCACGGTAAAGCTTTCTCACATGGGCGGAGGAGACTGGACCCGTGCGAAAACAAAGGCGAAATCTGCCGCAAAGGATATAGCAAAGGATCTGATACGGCTCTACGCCGAAAGGCAAAAGAAGCCGGGATTTGCTTTCCCCGCGGATTCCGACCTTGAGGATGAGTTTGCGGCTTCCTTTGATTTTGAGGAGACCGAGTCGCAGCTTACCGCAATTGAGGAAATAAAGGCGGATATGATGAAGCCGATTCCGATGAACAGACTTCTTTGCGGCGACGTCGGATTCGGAAAGACCGAGGTTGCCTTACGCGCGGCGTTTAAAGCGGTAATGGGCGGAAAGCAGGTAGCAATACTCGTTCCCACAACTATCCTTGCGCTTCAGCATCTTGAAACCGCAAGCTCACGTATGAGAGCGTATCCGATAACGGTAGAGATGATTTCAAGATTCAGAACTCCGAAGCAGCAGGAAAATATTCTGCGCCGAACAAGACGGGGTGAAATAGATATACTTATAGGTACGCACAAGCTTCTTTCAAAGAAGGTTGAGTTCCGCGATCTCGGACTGCTTATCGTTGACGAGGAGCAAAGATTCGGCGTTTCTCAAAAGGAAAAGCTTAAGGAAATGGCAAAGAACGTTGATGTGCTTACCCTCAGCGCAACGCCTATTCCGAGAACGCTAAACATGGCGATGAACGGAATCAGCGATATGTCGATACTCGATGAGGCTCCGGGTGAGAGAAGACCCGTACAGACCTATGTTCTTGAGCACGACGACGGAATACTTTTCGATGCGATGCAAAAGGAGCTGTTAAGAGGCGGACAGGTGCTTTACCTTTATAACAAAATTGACGATATTGCCTTCGTTGCAGGTAGGATAATGAGGGCGTTACCCGATGCCCGTGTCGCGTTTGCGCACGGTCAAATGGATAAAGACGAGCTTGAGGACATATGGCAGCTTCTCGTGCGAGGGGAAATCGATATTCTCGTTTGCACGACGATTATAGAAACGGGTGTCGATTTGCCGAATGCAAATACTCTCATTATTGAGAATGCTGACAGAATGGGACTCTCCCAACTTCATCAGATACGCGGAAGAGTCGGACGAAGCTCGCGTCAGGCATATGCATATTTCACCTACCGAAGCGGAAAGGCTCTTTCGGAGGTTGCAACCAAAAGACTCTCTGCAATCCGCGAGTTTGCCGAGTTCGGAGCAGGATTTAAGGTTGCCTTGCGCGATCTTGAGATACGCGGCGCGGGAAATCTTCTCGGCGCGGAGCAGCACGGTTATATTGACAGCGTTGGATACGATCTGTATGTTAAGCTTTTGAATGAAGCTGTGCTTGAAGAAACCGGAAAAGCGCCTGCGGCGCAGTTTGAGTCGACGATCAATATAAAGCTGAGCGCAAACATACCCGAATCCTATATCTCTCAAAGCGCGCAGAGAATGGAAATGTACAAAAAGATATCTCTTATAAGCGAGCCGTGTGACCTTGAAGATATTATTGATGAGTTTATCGACAGATTCGGAAATCCGCCGAAAGAGGTCGTGCGCCTTGTTGGAATATCTCTTTTGCGTGCCGTATGTTCAAAATGTAAAATTAAGAAGGTTGAACTTAACAACGGGACGCTTACGTTTCTGCCCGAGAAACCCGAGCTTGCAATATGGTCGGAGCTGTTTGAAAAATACGCGGGACTTACCTTTAAGTCGGTTGGCTCACTCGGCGTGGTCTATCGTTTAAAGTCTGGTGAGGATGCGGTTGAAAAAGCCATTGATATAATAAAAGAATACTATAAAATACTCTGCTTTGATGAGCAGAAAGAGGACACTGACGATGGTCAAAAAAGCTAAAAACAAAAAGAATCGGTTAAACGGCAAAAACAATAAAAAGAATAAAATTTTGCTAATATTTATTTGCATTTTCGTAGCTATCGCCATAATTTTTGGAGCCGTGCTCGGAATTATATCCGCGGTGAAGAAGTCAAGAACAGTAGCAAGCTACAGAAGCGTCGGAATGGATATTGAGGTTGCGTCGTATTTTGCAACTCAGTATAAGTATGCATTTATGAGCTCGCTTTCGGCATCGGGGGTTGTCGGCGTTGAGGACACTCTCGGATTCTGGAGAAAGGACTCGGGCAACGGAAAGAGCTACGGAGATATTCTTAAAGAAGGGCTTCGTGAATATATAGGTCAGGTTCTCGTAACAAACTACCTGTACGACAGATATGCGACTCTTTCTTCCGATGAGAAAAAACAGATATCGACCGCAATCGAGGAAACGTTAACCTACAAAGCCGACGGAAAAAAGGACGTCTTCAATAAGGCGGTCAAGGAATTCGGGTTTTCCTACGACTCTTACAAAGACGCCGTCAAAATGAGCTATAAATCTGCGGTTGCTCAGACTATCGTTTGCGGTGACGGCGGTGGAAACCTTAAGGGAGAGAGTGAGCTTGTTGCCGAATATCTCTCGGAGTTCAGTCACGTAAAGCTTTTGTTCATCAGAACCGAAACGGCGTTCGTGCTTGATGACGACGGCAACCGTGTGGTTAGTAGCGACGGAAGCTATGAAACACGTGAGCTTAACGATGAAGAAAAAGCCGAAAGACAAAATCTTATAAACGAGATCCGCGGTTATATAGACGCTATCGGAACGGGCGATGCCGAGATGGGCTCGACGATGTTTGATTACTATCTTGAGCATAACGACGAGGGAGATCCCGAAGCCCGCGAGCTTGGTTATTATTTTCACCCGGATACTGATTTTTCCAAGGCGTTTGAAGACGAGTTTGAAGATATAGCGAAGACCGCGTACGAATTATCGGTTGGCGAATTCGGAGAAGCCGAGGTCGATTTTGGCGTATGTTTCGTATATAAATACGAAACGGATACCGCAGACCTTGATGAAGATTCTCTTGAAACCTGCTTTAGCGATTTTTATTCGGATTTGTCGGACATATTCTTTTCCAAACAGATATCTGAGCTTATTGAAGGGGTTGAATTTGATAAAAGGTTTGACGAAATAGATATTTTGCTTCTTCCTTACAACTATATATATAATCCCGTGTTTTAATAGAAAAACTCTGCCTTGTGACACCGTTTGTGCCGCAAGGCAGAGTTTTTGTTATTTTTTTCTGTTTTCCTGCGCGAACTTTTTCGGGGACATGCCGTAGGTTTCTTTAAACGCTCTGCTGAACGAGTAAAGTGAGGAGTAATTGAGCGAATCTGCAATATCGGATATTTTCATTTTTTCCTCAAGAATGAGCAGACGCGCAGCTTCAAGTCTTTTTTTGCGGTAATAGGAAAGAAGCGTGTTTCCGGTTGTTTTCTTGAAAAGCGAGGAAAGGTAGGAATAATTGTATTTCATGACCTTGGATATGCTCTCAAGATTCGTTATGGTGTAGACGTGTGTGTCTACGTAATTCATTATCTGATAGCATATCGCGTCTGCCTCCGTTGCATTGCGGATTCTGTTTTTTGCGGTTTCGGAAGCAAAATTACGGATAATATAAATTGTTATCTGCTTGAATATCGAGTAGAGAAGCTCTTCGGAAAATCTTGAGTTGTCTATAAATTCCATTATGGCATCGCAAACGAGGGCGGAGATCCTTTCATCTAAAAACACTCTGTCACTCGGAGAAAGACAGCCGGCTATTTTCTCAAGCTCGGATTTATATACGGGATCTTCGGTATAGAAGGAGAAGAAGTCGTATTTCATCGGTGCGTCTTTTGAGGAGCGGATCTCGTGCATATCACAGGGCAGGGAGAGGTAGATGTCGCCGCGCTTGACGGAGGTTCCGATTCCGTTGGTTATAACCGAGCCCTCTCCGTCGGTGATGATGGTAAGCTCAAACCAATTTTTGTGCGCGTGCAAATGCATAGAGTCGAGCGGAGCAAAATAAAGTCTGCCAATTTGTATAAGGTAAAAATCGTTGAATGCCAAAGGCGCTTTTAAAAAGCTTTTGTCAAGATGAAAATGAGGCATATCCAATCTCCCGGCTTTTTTTATCAATTATACATCAAAACAAAAAAATGTCAAGTATAATTCTCGTTTTGATGCAGAAAAACAAAAAAATGTTAAATATTATCAAAAAGAATAGTATTTAAAAAACACTTCTCAATGTGTTAAAATAAAGTGTAAAATATGTTTTTAATATTTTTAATAAGGAGATTTGATATATGAAGGTAGTTGCGGTAATAGGATGCGGAAGAATTGCTAACAGGAGCCATTTTCCCTCGCTTTCTGAAATTGAAGAGGTCAGAATAAAGTATGCGTGTGACCTTATCAAAGAAAAAGCAGAGAAGAGTAAGGTCGATTTTCCGAAAATTGAAAACGTTATAACCGATTATAAAATTGCGCTTGCTGACCCTGAGGTTGACGCGGTGTACGTTTTGACACCTAACTATGCTCATTACACTATAACGATGGAGGCTCTCAAAGCGGGAAAGCACGTTTTCTGCGAGAAGCCCATCACCGTAAATTATAAGCTTTCCTGCGAGATGGCAGAAGAGGCAAGACGTCAGAACAAAATAGTTAACATCGGTGTTTGCAACCGATATAACAAGTCTGTCGAGATGCTTGAAGAGCTTAACAGAGAGGGCAAATTCGGAAATATTTATCACGTTTACTGCTCGTTCAGAAGCTTCCGTTCGATTCCCGGACTCGGCGGAGCATTTACCACCAAGGCGGAGTCGGGCGGCGGAGTACTTATCGACTGGGGCGTTCATTTCTTTGACCTCATACTCTATATTCTCGGCGGAGCAAAGCTTGTGAATGCTACCTGCGATGCATATTGCGAAATGGCTAAGGATATGAAGGAATATAAATACAAGTCGATGTGGGCGGAGGATACCAAAAATACAGAAACGGGCGTAAACGACGTTGACGACTTTATATCCGGTTATATCCGCACGGATAAGGCGAGCATATCCTTTAACGGAGCGTGGGCGCAGAATATCGACAAAAACGAGATGCTCATAGACTTCCTTGGCGACAAGGCGGGGGCAAGACTTACCTACGGCGGCAAATTTGAGATATACGATGCAAAAACTCTTGAAACCATAACGCCCGAATACGATATTCCGAACATGTTTCTTTGCGAGGACCGCGCGTTTATCGAATCAATAACAACGGGCGTAAAAACCAGAAGCCATATCGACAACGTTCTAGAGAGCGCAAAGGTGCTTGACTATCTCTATCAGTCGGCGGATATCAGAAAGGAAGTCAACGGTTAATGAAAAAAATAGGCTTTGTTGACTATTATATAAGCGAATGGCATGCCAACAGCTATCCCGCGTGGATAAAGGAGGCAGCCGAGAGGATTGGCGAAAGCTACGAGATTGCATACGTGTGGGCTGAAAAGAATATTTCTTCCTTTGACGGAAGAAGCACTGACGGGTGGTGCGAGGCTTATGGAGCGAAAAAATGCGAAACTATTGACGAGCTTTGCGAAAAATCCGACGTAATTATGATTCTCGCACCCTCAAATCCCGAAACGCATCTCGGATATGCGGAGGCGGTGCTCAAGCACGGAAAGAGGACCTATATCGACAAGACCTTTGCTCCCGATTTCAAGACGGCAAAGAAAATATTTGAGCTTGGCGAAAAATACGGCGCACCCTTTTTCTCATCCTCGGCGCTTCGCTATTCCGATGCGATTTTAGGACTTGAAAACGTAAAATACATAACCACCTACGGCGGTGGCTCGAATTTCGACGAGTATGCCGTTCATCAGGCGGAAATGGTAATTACGGCACTCAAGAGCAAGCCTCTTGCCGTAAAGGTTGAAAAGCAGGGTAAGCAGTATATATCGTCGGTCAAGCTTGAGGGTGGTAAGGAAGCCGTGATGGTCTATTCGCCCGACCTCGCATTTTCGGCATCATCCGAAAATGAGAACGGTGACAGAGTTTATAAATCCTCGGGAAGAGGGCATTTTCCAAACCTCATTGAGAAAATAGTAGATTTCTTTGAAAACGGCAAGCTGCCCTTTGACAAGGAGGAAACTCTTGAGGTTATGAAGCTTCGCGAGGCGGCAATCAAGGGTACGCATGCGCTTGGCGAATGGATAACGGTCTAAAGTCAATATTTGAAATAAACGTGATGATTATTAGGATTGAAAAAAATACAAAAACATGATATTATTCTTATAGAATATATTTGCATTGGAGGATAAAATGAAGCTTCAGTATTGGGGAACGGCGGCTGCCGAGGGTATTCCCGGAGTATTTTGCGGATGCGACGTTTGTAAGGAGGCTCGCGAAAAGGGCGGAAGATACGTAAGAACTCGTTCTCAGATTCTTCTCGACGACTCATTGCTCATTGATTTCGGTTCGGATACGTATACGCACTCCTTGAAATACGGATTTGATATGTCAAAGCTTGAGCACGTTCTTATAACTCACGTGCATATGGATCATTTTTATCCGGCAGAGCTTTTGATGCGTAAAGAAGGTTATTCTCATAATATGTCTGCCCATTCGCTTGTTTTGCACGGGTCAGAGGACGTCTCGGAGCATGCTTTGCGCGATTGGGACGGCAGAGGGCGCGAGGGACGCGCGATGCTCGAAGCGGGAACGGTTGTCTTCGATGCGATGAAACCTTACGAAAGCCGCGAGATGTGCGGATTTAAGGTAACGGCACTTCCCGCAACGCACGGAACACCGCATCCGTACGTTTATCTTTTTGAAAAGGAAGGTAAAAACCTTCTCGTACATAACGATTCGGGATATTTCAAGCCTGAGGTTATGGAGTGGCTTCGAGAAAACAACATCAAGTTTGATTTTGTATCCTACGAATGTACTTTTGCCACACGTAACGCAACGTCGCAAAGAACCGGTGAAACCAATCATCTCGGAATTCCGAACGTCATTGAAGAACGCCGCCGTTTTATTGAAAACGGAAACTATAAGGAGACAACGAGGGAATCCATAACTCATTTTTCGCACAACAGCGCGACCGTCGGATACGGCGATATGCTCGGATATGCCGAGGAAAACGGGTTCATTCTGGCATACGACGGTTTAATTATAGAAATTTAGTAAAGGGAACTTAAAATGAACAAATTAAGAGTTGCCGTTATCGGCTGCGGCAGAATTTCCGTAATGCACCTTGTTTCAGCATCCGTGCTTGACGAGGCTGAGCTTATTGCGTGCTGTGATATTAAAGAAGAAAGAGCGAAAGCTGTCGGCAAGGAATACGGTATCAATTATTATACCGATTACAAGGAAATGATTGAAAAAGAGGAGCTTGATGCAGTCCACATCTGCCTTCCTCACTATCTTCATACCAAGGTTGCCTGCTATGCTTTTGAAAGAGGCATTCACGTTATTTCCGAAAAGCCTATGGATATCGACTATGCCAGTGCTGAAAACGCGGTTAAGGTTGCAAAGGAAAACGGCGTTCTTTACGGAGTTATTTTCCAGTGCAGATATAATAACGCTCCTCAGCTCGTAAAGAGTGCCGTTGAAAGCGGTAAGCTCGGAAAAATTATAACGGCTCGCTCAACTCTTACCTGGACTCGCTCGGACGACTATTACTCGGCAAGCGACTGGAAAGGTACTTGGGATAAAGAGGGCGGCGGAGTCATTATCGATCAGGCAATTCATTCAATGGACCTCGTTCGATGGATAGTTGATTCCGAGGTTGACACGATTTCGGTTTCAATGGAGAACAGAGGGCATAAAAAGGTCTTCGTTGAGGACAGCGCAGAGGGACTCATCACTTTTAAGAACGGCACGAAATACGGCTTCTGGTGTATGAACAACTACGGTTGTGACGAGCCTATTGAAATCAAGCTTTTCTGTGAAAAGGGAAAGGTGACTCTTACCTATAACGATGCATACATAGATTATGCCGACGGCACTCACGAAGAGGCTCATAAGGACGAGGTCGTGCAGGATTACGGCAAGGGCCGTAAGGAATACTGGGGCTCTATGCACATAAAGCAGATAAAGCAGTTCTACCGCTCCTGTCTTGGACTTGAAGAACTTGAGATAAGCGGAGAGCACGCGCTTATAACGCACAAAATGATATGCGACCTTTACGACAAGGGCGGAATGAAAAACAAGGCTCTCTTAAAAGAAAAGGAATAAAAGAAAAGCCGACTTGCTCTGATGCAAGGCGGCTTTTACTTATTGACAAAAAAAGTTTTTGCAGTTATAATTTAACTGTATTTATATGTTCAACAGGAGCGTAGTTATGCTTGCCTCAAACGATTCTCTCAAAAGAGATTACGACCTGAATTTCCCAAAGTATTGGAACAAGGTTTTTTCTGAATATAAAAAGCGCGAATATGATAACCGTGTCTGGTTTGTCGGGCCGACAAGCTATGTTTTCTCACTTAGCGGCGTGCGGTTTGCCGTTGATTTACAGGTGCGTCGGGCGTGCGATTTTGAGAAGATATCGGCAGGACTCTCTAAGGATACCTCGGAGCTTTTATTCGTGCTTATAACTCACCAGCATGACGACCATATGTGTATTTCGTTAATGCGGGCGCTAAAGGATATGCCTATCGTCTGGTATATTCCAAAGGGCACTCACGAGCATCTGATAGGGATGACTGAATTGCCTGAGGAAAAAATCGTGAGAGTGAGCAGCGGTGATACGTTCAAAATCGGTGATATTTCGGTTAAAGCATTTGAAAGCACACACGAGCGTCCCGGGGAGAAGCCTGTTTTCTTGCAGCTTGGCTACGAGATTGAATCTCCTAAGGGAAGGCTGCTTTTGCCCGCGGACGTCAGAAATTATGATAATTCGCTTTATCCCGATTTTTCAGAGACAGATATTTGTTTTTCGCATCTTTGGGCGGGTGATGATGCTGTTAATGCGGAAAAATATATGCCTCGTCTTGAAGCGTTTGCCGAGTTTTACTCACGTTTCGGCGCGAAAAAGTATTTTCTCTGCCACCTTTACGAGATAGCGAGAGATTTCGGGCATATGTGGAGATATAGTCATGCAGGCTTGGCTATGGAGCTTTTTCTTGAAAAGAGTCCGACGTCCGAGGTTTTGATTCCTCATCTCGGCAGCTCTTACGCATTGTTTGAATGAAAGGGCGGATAAGGAATGAAGATTGGAATTTTTGCCGATTCACATATTGATTATATACACGACGCTCTATCCCGTGTTGAAAAATTCTATCTGGAAGCTGATGCGTCAAAGGTGGATTTTTGCATTCAGCTTGGTGACTTCTGCTCCCCGTATGAAAGCAAAATAGAAATCAAACGCAGGGCGGTTTCATTAGTTAAGAGCCAATCGATAAAAACCTATCACGTGCTCGGAAATCATGATATGGACCATAATTCAAAGGAAGAGGTTCTGGAGTTTATCGGGCAGAGCTCTGCATACGGCTCATTTGATGTTGGCGGTGTGCATTTTATATATCTTGATGCCAATTTTTACAGAGAGGGACAGGAAGAAATCTCATATTCATGCGGAAATTATAAAAGCGCATCTGCTGATGCAGAGTTGCCGATATTGCCAAAAGCAGAGCTTGATTGGCTTCGACATGATTTGGAAAACACGGAGTATCCATCGGTTATTTTTTCTCATCAAAGCTTGATTGAAAGCCGAGCGGGTATTGTTAATGCAGAAGATCTTCGCAAGGTGCTCCGAGGCGCTCCGTCGGGTGTTATTGCGTGCATCTGCGGTCACGAGCACGTTGACAGATTGGAAGAAAAAGACGGAGTAATTTATTATTGCCTTAATTCAATGAGTTATTATTGGGCAGGCAGTAAATATGCGCATACGACTTACGGAGAGCAGACAGAAGAAGAATATCCGTTACTTCGCTACGTATTTCCTTACAGCGAGCCGTTGTATGCGATTGTTGAAATAACCGATAGCGAAATTATAATTCACGGAAGAGAATCCGAAATAGTCGGAGCTCTTCCGCAAGAGATGAATTTCAAAAAAGCGGGACTTGTTGATAAAATAGAGCCCTGCGTAAGGAATAGGACAATAAAAATATGAATACTTCAATGAATACCTACGAAGCCTTTGAAGAAGGCAGAGTAAATCTTGGCGCCTTGAGCGCCAAGACGGTAAAAGAGATTGCGATCAAAGAAATAATTCTTTCTATCGACTCGTCGGAGGGTGGCGCAAGGATTGAGTTTGAAAGGCTGATCGATGAGAGCTTCTCTTTGTTAACATCAAAATTTGATGCTCCCGTAAAATACAATAATGAGAGCTATATCGTCGAAATATGTGACACGGTACGGGTGTATTACACGTCGGAGATAACAAAGATATATGCTCTATATGCTATAAAGCGACTTTACTCAAAGGACGGTATCAGACGGGGTATCCTTTATAATTCTCCAAAGCTTGAGTTTCGTTGTTTCCGTTCATATCTTCCGCCGAAGGAGAGAATAGATGAGTTTAAGCGCTTTATAGATATGCTTCTGGCATTCGGGTATAATACCGTCATGCTTGAAATAGGCGGTGCTATGGAGTATAAACGTCACCCTGAGATAAACGAGGGCTGGGTAGAGTATTGTAAAATATTCGAGGAATTTAACGGCAAGACCGAGTGGGTCGTGCGCTCCTCGTGGTATCCGAAAAACGCCATTCATTCGGATAATGCGGGAGGAAGGTTTCTTACGCACGAGGAGGTTTTGCAGATAGTCGATTATTGCCGTGAGCGGCATATAGAGATAATTCCCGAGGTGCCGTCGCTTTCTCACGTCGATTATCTTCTTTATAATCATCCCGAGCTTGCCGAGATAGACAACGACCACCTGCCGAATAACGCCTGTCCGCAGAATGAGGATTATTACAGGATAATTTTTGACGTTCTTGACGAGGTTGTTGAGGTTTTCGAGCCTACCCGTGTCAATATTTGTCACGATGAGGCGTACGTTTTCGGGTATTGTCCGAGATGCCGCGGCAAAAATGCAGGCGTGCTCTTTGCAAATCACATGACACGTCTTCACGATCACCTTGCTTCTCTCGGTGTTAAAACGATGATATGGTGCGATGGTATTTTGCCTACCGCTCATTGCGGCGATGCGGGCTTTCACCGCAGATATCCTTGGGACGGCAAACGAATCGTAGATATCCAAGGCCAAAAATACAAGGTGCATAATTTCAAGTATCACACGATAGAGCAGTATAATACGGCACTTTCCGAGGACGGCGGTATTGAGGGTCTTTATACTCCGCCGAAAAAGAATTCCATAGACCTTATTCCGCGCGATATTCAGATGATGGACTGGTCGTGGAAAAATTATAACTGCTCGTCTCTTCTGAATAAATACGGATTTTATCACGTTTACGGAAATTTCACGGCGTATAATATGCCCGACTTCAACGAGAGAATTAAGGACGGTATCAAAGGTATTTCCTTCTCTAACTGGGGATGCACCGATTTTGAGGCTCTTCAGCGCAACAACAGCCTTTTCTCTCTCGTTTACAACAGTCTTGCCGTCTGGGGCGGCAATTTCGACAGCCGTGCGATTGAATCCAATACATTGCTTGTTGCAGACGACGTTTATAAATATATCAATTACGATAAGCTTTCGGGAAGGCATCTTAAAATCCTGCATACGACAGACGCAGTAATAGATCACCGATTCTTCCACGACGGATTCGTGATAGTGAAAGAGGATTACCGCATAGGCGAGTATCTTATAAAATATACCGACGGCTCGACCTCAACTCTTCCGATATATTGGGGGCATAATATCGGCAACCGTAAGGTTGTTTGGAAGGGAAATGGACAAGACATCTCGGATATGGAGGACGGATATACTACCAAGTATATATACGAGCCGATAGGTGAAGCTAAGCCCGTTCTTGACGGAATAGAGACCTATTACGAAACGGTCATAAAGGTTCAAAAGGAGGTTGAATCCGTCTCGCTTAAGGCTTTTGAGGGTTATAATATCGAACTAATATCCTATGAGGTTTGTGATTAAGAAAAAAAGAAGCGTTTATGCTGCACGGGTGGCAGTATAAGCGCTTCTTTTTTATAATTATGCTTTAAGAGCTGCTTTTACGGCATCGATTTTTGCGTTCATTTCTTCCTTTGTCCAGTCGGGATTTACCTCGACGTAAACTACTCTTGAAAGAAGGTCGATAGCTCTCGGGCACATATCCGGCTTATAGTCGGGAATTATATCCTTGTTTGCCTCCATCTTAAAGGGGTCCATAAGGGGATTGAGCGCGCCCCTTTTTTCAAGGATAGGCTTCCAGTCGGAATATACGTGCTTCTTGGTGTGAATGGTGGGCATCACGCCGTATGCTTCGCCGAATTTTTCTGCGGCATCTACTGTGTCGAAAAGGATTCCGACGGTCGTTCCGAGGTCACCATCAATATCGTTTGACTTGATGAAATTGCAGAAGGGAGCAAGATTATCCATAAGATATTTTTTATTCTTTCTGAGGTCGGTGATTATAACGTCAAGCTTTTTGAGCTGCTCACGGAGGATTGCCGATGCAATTTCATTCGTACGGTATTCGCTTCCGCAGAAGGGAACGGCAGTGAAATCCTGCATCTGATTTCCAAAATACGCACATGCGCTTGAGTCGTGGTAAATAAGCGCGTTTTCAAATACGTCGCGTCTGTCGGTAACGAGAGCGCCGCCCTCGCCCATTGAAATTATCTTGAAATAATTGAAGCTGTACGCACCGGCGTCGCCCCAAGTACCGAGTCTTTTGCCCTTGAATGAAGCTCCGTCAGCCTGGCAGGAGTCCTCTACGACGGCGATTCCGTGCTCTTTGGCGATAGCGCAGATTTTCTCCATATTTGAGGGGAACCCCTTGATATGTACGGGAATTATAGCCTTGGTGTATTTTGTTATCTTTTTCTTAACGTCCTCGGGATCAATTGTAAATGTTTCGTCGATTTCCGCGATAACGGGAATTGCGCCTGCCTCAAGCACTGCGATAGCAGTTGCAATATAGGTGTAAGCGGGGATTATAACCTGGTCGCCCGGGCCGATGCCGAGTGCGATTATCGCTGATGCGATTGCCGCGTGTCCGCTCGTCATAACAAGCGCGTGCCTTGCACCGAGCTTTTCGCAAAGCTCCTTTTCCGCGTTCATGGTTTCCTGAAGGTCACCGTTGTTTACCTTAAAAAGCTGCTTGGATTCGATAACCTTTCTTACGGCTTCGATTTCTTCTTTGCCTATTCTGTACATAAATTAATCCTCCATATCATCAAGGTTTTTTAGCGTTTGTTTTATAAAGTGCCAATCGGCATTGTCCACGGGTTCTTGAATGAGCTTGGTCAAAAACATATTAATTTCATACCCGCCGCGGCAAAGCTCGCTCTCCGTTGCAAAGTAACCTTCGGAGCCGTTTGCGTTCGACAGATTCAGCACGTATGGTATTTTGCTCGCCGCGCTGATTCTCATACCGATTTCCGAGAATAGCTCATACGGTGTAGCAACTATCGCAACGTCACCGAGTTTTATCACCGTCTGGGGAATTTCATAGTGCGAAAGTTCCTCGTATCCGTTTGAGTAGGACTCAATAAGAGTCCTGTAATGTCTTTCAAGCTTTCCGCGCAGGTTTACCGTATGACCCTCGTATTTTTTGTATTCTTCCTTTGCCAAGTCAAGCGGAATTCTTTTCTTCAGCGGTATAGTAACATATCCGGTGAAGGCGGAAAGCTTAGGCGTTGTGTATCCCGCGTTGGTTTTGTATATTCTGACAGCGTCCTGTCCTGCCCACGCGCCGTGGCGCATAGCGTAATTTATATCTCCGAGTCCTACGGTTTTTCCGTTTGAAAGCCTTGGACCGACGTCACCCTCAGGACCGTTTATAAATGCCGTTACGGTACCGCTCTCCGCCTCCAGCGTGTCTGTCATAACGCCGGGCCAGTCGCGTGATATTTCGGTGTTCGCTCCCGCAGCCGTTCCGTGAGCGCCGTAGTGTATTATATTTGCTGCGGGTATACCGTTTTCGTCCTTGAACGAAAGCACGGTCATCTTTGGGTTAAACGGTGCCCAAGGATTCTGACCAAGCTTGATTTCGTTTTCCACGGTAAGCTCGCGGCGGTTGATTCCGACAAGGCTCTCGCCGACTTTGACAGCCATCGTTACGGCGCGAACGGAGCTTTTTGCCGCTTCAACAGCCGACAAAAGATTTGGAATGAATATGCCGTTAAGGTATTCGGGGTCAATATCGCCCCAACCGTAGCTGCCCATAAGATTGGGTCCGGAGTGCGTATGGGTTGTGTGCAGAATGCAATGCTCTTTTTTTATTCCGAATTTGTCCTCTATGACACCGACAAGCTCGTTTGCAAGAGCGGTGTTGAGTGTGCAAACCGTGAGTGAAACGAGAAGCGCATCCTTATCGCCTTGCCTGAAGTAAAACGCGGTAGCCGTGAGGTCATCGTTTACCGACGTTGAGACGAGGTCCGGGCGGTATCCCGCAAGGCAGGCCCCAACCTTTGGCGTTATTACAGAACGCCCTACGCCGAGGTGTAATTTTTCGTTCATGGCTTCGCTCCTTCTACTATCGGTATTCTTATTTAATTATATCATCATGCTTTGCACCAATCAAGTGTCTTTTTTCCAAAAAAATACCCTAAAATTTACACCGACGTTTTTGTTGACATTATCAGAAAACGGTGGTATAATAAAGCAAAATCCACTTTTGACAGGGGAAGATTGCCAAATGATTTACCAAAAAATATTCACGGTTGAAAAGCCGTATCATATAAGCGTCGGACATCTTCTTGAATTTCCCGAGCACAGACATGCCGATTTTGAGCTGAATTTCTGTCTTGACGGTGAATTCGATATCGTTATCGATAGGCAAACCTATCACGTTAACAAGGGTTTTGTGACCTTTATTCCGTCAATGTGCTCTCATGCGATTCCGGCGCAGTCAAACGAACGCAGCGCGGCAACGCTGATAGTCGGTTCGGCGTTTTTAAAAAGGCATTTCAACGAGTTTTCAAGGCTTATTACCGAACCGTTGATTCTCGACCTTAACCTTCCCGAACGCGAAAAAATCAAGGATATGTTTCTCGAATGCGTGGAGGCCTTGAGAATGGGAGAAGAGGTGGAGGAGCTTCTCGTTATCGGTAACGTGTATAAAATACTCTACCTTATACGCAAAAATCTATCCTGCGAGAGCGAAAGCGATGCCAAGGAAAGCGATTACCGAAAGATTGAGAACGTGGAAAGCGCCCTTGACCTAATATATTACAACTACAAGGAGCCGATTACGGTCGAATACGCGGCGTCGCTTACGGGGTACAGTAAAAGCAACTTTTGCAAAATATTCAAAAAGGTGGTGGGTGAGAGCTTTCATCAGGTGCTCAACCGTCAGCGCGTCAACAACGCCGCGGGATTTTTGAAAATGTCAAATATGTCGGTCACCGAAATTGCAAGCGAGGTGGGATTCAGTGATGCGAAAGCATTCTGCCGAGTTTTCAAGGACGTTTACGGAATGACTCCCGGAGAATACAGAAAATCCAATAAAGCTTAAAATTCGCCAAAAAGTGACACGGGTGGCAATAAAATAACTCTCCAAACAGAAAAGGAACAGATTTTTGAGGTCTGTTCCTTTTTAATTTAATTAAATAACACCCATCAAAAGCTCGGTAACGTAGAGCTCAAGCTTTTCGTAATCTCTTTCCTCTACGCACTTCTTCTGGAATTCATAGTCAAATCTAGAAGTCTTTTCCTCAAGCGCCTTGAAGATTCTGAGGCTGTTTTCAAGATGCTGATATGAGCCCGCATCCTTTTCGGTTCTCATAGCCTTTACGTCAAGACCGACGTAGTACTCGCCCGAGTCGGCGTAGCCGTTTTCAAGGAGAAGCTTGACCTGATTGAATGCGGCTCGGAGATTTTCTACGCCGAAGCTCTTATCCTGGTCGAATTTCATTCCGTTCTGGTCGTTAAGGTGAACGCCCCAAAGCTTGCCCATAGCCATAGCAAAGCCAATTTCACTTGCGGGGTCAAGTCCTGCAAGCATAGCGTGCGCGGATTCAAGAAGTCCGCCTACGCGGGATGGGTCAACAGATGCTGCGGAAACAGCCATGCAGTGACCGAGAGTGGGGCAAACGCTTCTGTCAACAGGCTCGTTGGGCTTGGTTTCAATAAGAATCTTAATGTTCTTGTCGTATTCAAGCATCTTGTTTATCGCGTCGATAAGGCGTTTCGTTGACTCAACGGGAGATTTGCTCTCGTAGCAGATAGTGCCCTCTCTTGCAAGCCAAAGAACTATTTTATCGCAGCCGAGCGCGTTTGCAATATCTATTGAGCGATACGCTCTCCACATTGCGTACTCTCTGTCCTCTTCGCTGTTTGAGGTGAATCCGCCGTCAACGGTGTGGGGATCCATCCAAAGTCTTGGAGCTACGAACTCAGCCGCAAGGCCGTATTTATCAAGAAGAGCCTTGACCTCTTTTGCCTTTGCTATAATTTCTTCGGGAGTGTAATCGTTGATGTTCGGAACTGCGTCATCATCGTGAAACTGGATCGCGTCGAAGCCCATTTCCTTAAATTTCTTGATCTTTTCCTCAAAAGGAATCTCGTCTCTTACTGCGGGACCGTAGGAATCCGCGCCGGCATGCACGTTCCAAGGGCCTACTGAAAACTTAAATTTGCTCATTTTTTTATCCTCTCAAAATTAAATTTGTATCCATTTTTTCTCATTTGAACTCTTTACGATAGCCTCCGTGAGTCTGACTACGTACGCTGCATCCTCAAGGGTAGAGAATATCGGCTCGCCCGTCATGCCGTCGTTTATGTACTTGTAGAAGGTGTAGATATTTCCCTTGAAGGCGTCGTTCCACCCCTCAGGATGCCCCATGGCAAGAGCCGTGTATGGTCTTGCATCGCTTGATATGGTGTTGGGGTCGCGTATAATAAGGTGATTTTCGCCGCCGCGGTAGCCTATCCAAAGACGGTCGTTTTCCTCTTGATTCCACTTGACCGACGCCTTTGAGCAGTTGATTTCAAAATTAAAATAGCATCCGTGGCCTGCTGCAACCTCCGAAACGTGATATACGCCCGCAGCGCCCTTGTCGGTATGGAACATAACCGCTCCGTAATCCTCGTTCTTTACCTCGACCTCGTCGTATTCGTTCGGAACGCGCGAGGTAAAGGTTTCGGTCTGAGCCTTCGGCTTTTTTCTGACGGGAATGACGGTTTTGAGGTCTGCCATAACCTCGGTAATTCTGTGTCCAGTCACGTGCTGAACCGCATCCATAAGATGCGAGCCGATATCTGCAATAGCGCAGGAGATTCCTGCAACCTTGGGCTCAAGACGCCAGCTGTAATCGGTGTCGTAAAGGAGCCAATCCTGCTGATATGAGCCGGTGATAACCCGTACGTCTCCAAGCTCTCCGCTCTTGATTCTGTTCTTTGCTTCCTGTACCATAGGATTAAGTCTGTAATTGAAATTAACCGCAACGGCACTGTCGGGATACTCTTCCTTTAATTTCAGAAGCTCTTCCGCCTCGGCGTAATTCATGCAAAGAGGCTTTTCGCTGAGAAGATGCTTTCCCGATTTCAATATCTTCTTATTTATTTCAAGATGCAGGAAATTCGGGGTGCAGTTGTGAACCGCGTCTATTTCGGGGTCACCGAGAAGGTCATCGAGATTTGAATAGCACTTTTCTATTCCGTAATAATCGGCCTTTGCCTTTGCAAGAGCCGCATTCGTATCGGCAACGGCGTAGAGCTCGCAAAAGCCGATTCTTCTTACGGCTTCAATATGGCTCTCACCGATATAGCCCATGCCGACTATGCCAACCTTGATCTTCTTCATATGAATCAGTCCTCAAGAAGCTTTGAAAGATAATCGAAATTGTTCTTTGCGCTCTCTACGTTGGATACGGGGGGTCTGTCAAGCTCAATGCAAAGAGGTCCTTCGTAGCCTGCGCCGTCAAGTATCTTAAGTATTGAAGGGAAGTCAACCGTACCCTTGCCAAGCTCGCGGTAGCAGGTCATAACCGGAACGCCGTTATCAACCCAACCCGAGCTGGTGATACCTTCGCCAAACTTATAGTCCTTAAGGTGAATGAACTTTACTCTGTCGATGTACTTTTTGATCATCTTCACGGGGTCTGCGCCTGCGGCTGCGATGTGCGCCGTATCGGGCGCAAGAGATATGAGGTTGGGATCGGTGTTTTCCATAACGTAATCAACCTCGTCCTCATACATAAAGTAGGTATTTACGTGAGGATGAACGTTGGTGGTAATGCCGTACTTCTTTGCGATAGTCGCAAATTTTACCATGCTGTCAAGGTTTGCCTTTTTTGCCGCGTCATCCATAACCTCAGGTCTGCCGTTAGTTCCCTGAAGAGTAACGATATTTACTCCCATAGCCTTTACGAACTCAAGCTCTTTTTCAAGGTTTCCGAAAAGAACTTCCTCCTGTCCCACGGGCGGAATATGGAAATAGAAGCTTACTGCCTTTAAGCCGTAAGAATCAAGCATAGCTTTGTATTCTTCATGATTAAGATCATATGCGTACATAGCCATCTTAACACTTTCAAACGAGGTGTAGCCTATTGCGGTTACGTCCCTTGCAGCCTCTTCTGCCTGCTCCTTCGTCTGTGTTCCCCATGGCCAGATTGCATAGGTAATTTGCGATTTTTTCATTGTAAAATCTCCTTTTATTCTCAAAAAATCTTGTAATAGGTAAACGCCGTTATCTCTGCTAATATCATTATATCAAATAGCCCTTCAAAATAACAAGGGTGTATATTTTCAACAAATATCCAAAAATTTACGAATTTAATACGGCGCTATCGTTATTTAAAACTCTACGCAAAGTGGATTGTTGCTTTTTTGAAAAACTAAAAAGCGCAAAACTCTCCTAAAAGCAGGTTGAAATCTTTGATAAATGTGTTATAATTGAATCAAACGTTAATTGCTTTGGAGGAAAAATGGATAGCAAATCTGTTGGCGGTATTATTTTAAAGCTGCGTAAGCAAAACGGCTGGACACAGTCCGAGGTTGCCGAAATGCTCGGAATCAGCGCAAAAACGGTAAGCAAGTGGGAGAGCGGTTACGGCTTTCCTGACGTGACGCTGTTTCCCAAAATGTCCGAGCTGTTCGGGGTCAGTATCGATTATCTCATGCTTGGCGAGGAGCGGGGAATTACGGTTGCGGGCAGCACGCTCGTTGATATCGTTAATAATATTGACGAATATCCCAAGGAGGGTATGCTCGTCCATATTCACGGAATGAAGCGTTCCGTTGGAGGCTGTATGCCCAACACGGCAATAAATCTTGCAAAGATTGACAGGAGGATTCCCGTCAGCGTACTCGGTAAGGTCGGAAACGACGAAAACGGACGCCTCGTCGTATCTACTCTGACCGATAACGGTATCGACGTAAGTAAGATGTGCTACACGTCGCAAACTCCAACCGGATTTTGTAACGTAATGAGCGTTCCGTCAGGCGAGCGCACCTTCTTTTTGAAGATGGGGACGAATTCCGAATTTTCCCCCGAGGACATTGATATTAATCTTTTGAACTGTAATATATTACATATCGGATATATCATGCTGCTTGATAAATTCGACGAGGAGGATAAGCAGTACGGAACTGCTATGGCGGCTTTTCTTTCCAAGGTTCAGAAGCGCGGTATAAAAACCTCAATCGACATTGTAAGCGACAATGCGGGCAATTACGGGAAAAAAGTAATACCTGCCTTGAAATACTGCAACTACGTTATTATAAATGAAACCGAATGCTGCGGTATATGGGGGCTTGACGCCTATGACGGCAGCGGTAAATTAAACGTTGAAAATATTCAGCTGGCTATGCAGAAGTGCTTGGACGGGGGCGTTCGAGATCTCGTTGTGGTGCATTGCAAGGAACGCGCGTTTTCACTTAACACAAAAGGGCATTTTAATTCCGTTTCGTCGCTCAAAATGCCAAAGGAGCAGGTAAAAGGCTCCGTCGGCGCGGGGGATGCGTTTTGCGCAGGATGTCTGTATGCACTTTATAACGACTATACCGACGTTCAGATGCTTGAATTCGCATCTGCGGCAGCGGCATGCAGTCTGCTTGAAGCCAATTCCATAGACGGAATGAAGCCGAGAAACGAAATTCTGATGCTTGCCGAAAAATACGGAAGACTTTGATAAAGATTATTATTAATAAAGGAGAAAAAAATGCTTGTAAATTTAAGTGAAGTATTATTTGATGCTCAAAAAAATCACTACGGAGTAGGACTTTTTAATACAACCGACACCGACATGCTTGAGGCGGCAATATCCGCCGCTGAGGAGCTTCGATCACCAATTATTATAGGCACGGCAGAGGTGCTTTTGCCTTACGGAGAGTTATCGCTTATTGCTCCCTCTATTTTACATATGGCAAAGCGTGCCACCGTTCCCGTAGTCGTTCATTTCGACCACGGAGTAAGCTTTGAGCGATGCCTTGAAGCGTTAAAGCTCGGCTTTACGAGCGTAATGTTTGACGGCTCGGCAGGCGAGCATTCCGAAAACGTAAGAGCTACTGCTGAAATGGTTAAAATTGCGCACGCCTTTGGCGCGACGGTTGAAGGTGAGATAGGTCATGTAGGCGATGCTTCGCGCGGTGATAATGAGACCAACGATATGTACACAACGCCCGAAGAGGCTAAAAAATTCGTTGAGCTTACGGGGGTGGACGCGCTTGCGGTTGCGATAGGCAC
This sequence comes from Oscillospiraceae bacterium, assembly GCA_015064665.1. The sequence continues at coordinate 17,737 of SVRU01000012.1, read as the reverse complement.
GGCGCACGGCGCATATAAGACTGCTCCCCGTCTTGATATAGACAGGCTCAGAAAAATCAGAGAAACAATTGACACGCCCCTTGTGTTGCACGGCGGCTCGGGACTTTCTGATGACGATTTCAGAAACACTATTAAGAACGGAATTGCCAAGGTTAACATATTCACTGACCTCTGCGTTGTGGGTGAAGAAGCTACGGCGCAAAATCTAGGAGATAAATCCGGCTTTAACGGATATCTGACATTGCGTTCGCATAAGGTCAAGGCTATGAAAAAAGCCGTTATGGAAAAGATGATTCTGTTCGGCTCAAACGGAAAAGCATAAAATTAAATATTATAGTTATCATTGAAAGCAAAAAACGGTTGCTCTTTACCGATATGGTATTGAGCAACCGTTTTTTTATGTTTATTATGTTATTGAGAAAATATTATCTCTGGATTCTTCCCGAGCCGTCGCCGCCAGCAAGTTTTTCAACCTCTGCAAGAGTAACCATGTTGTAGTCACCCTCGATGGAGTGCTTGAGAGCAGATGCAGCTACGGCAAATTCAACTGCAGCCTGAGCAGATTTGCCGTTCATAAGCGAGTAGATAAGACCGCCGCCGAAAGAGTCGCCGCCGCCTACGCGGTCAATGATATGAAGGTCGTACTTCTTCGAGAAGCAGTACTCGTCAGCCTTAACGTCGTAAAGCATTGCAGACCAACCGTTATCAAATGCAGAACGGCTCTCACGAAGGGTGATAGCAACGTACTCAAATCCGAACTTGTCAGCAAGCTGCTTTGCAACAGATTTGTAACCGTCGTGGTTAAGCTTACCGCCGTAGATGTCGGTAGCTTCAGCCTCAATACCGAATACGTCCTTTGCGTCCTCTTCGTTAGAGATGCAAACGTCAACGTATTTGCAAAGCTCGGTCATTGCAGCGCGAGCCTCGTCTCTCGTCCAGAGCTTGCCGCGGTAGTTAAGGTCGCAGGAGATCTTAACGCCCTTTGCCTTAGCAGCCTTACAAGCGTCCTTGCAGATTTCAACAACGTTTGCGCCGAGAGCGGGAGTGATGCCGGTGAAGTGGAACCAATCAACACCCTCAAAAATCTTCTCCCAATCAAAGTCCTCGCGCGAAGCCTTTGCAATCGCGGAGTTAGCGCGGTCGTAGATGCATACAGAGCCTCTCTGAGATGCGCCCTTTTCATTAAAGTAGATACCTACTCTGTCACCGCCGCGAACGATCTTAGTGGTGTCAACGCCGTATCTGCGAAGGCTGTTAACAGCGCACTGACCGATAGCATGAGTGGGGAGCTTCGTTACGTAAGCAACGTCCATTCCGTAGTTTGCAAGAGATACCGCAACGTTAGCCTCGCCACCGCCGAACGTAAATTCTACGTGGTCGCACTGAACGAATCTTTCGTAGTTGTAGGGCTGAAGTCTGAGCATGATCTCGCCAAAAGTAATAACTTTCATTTTTTTATTCCTTTCAAGAACATATTTTTCCATATACATTATATCACAAGAAGTTATAAAAATCAATACTGAGGTTACAAAAATATAAAAAAAGCTGTCGGTGCTTTTTTTTGCCGACAGCTATGGTTGTTATTTCTTTAATTCAGAGATGCATCCCGTGCAGATTTTTTTTCCCTTGAAGTCCACGAGGTCAGCTATGCCGCCGCAAAACGAACAAGTATTTTCATGCTTTTTAAGTATAATTTTATCGTTGTCAACATAGATTTCAATAGGGTCAGAGCTGCTTATATCCATACTGGTTCGCATTTCCTTGGGAATAACTATGCGGCCAAGCTCATCAACGTTTCGTACAATACCTGTGGATTTCAATTTCGGTTTTACCTTTCTGACTTTTTATTTTGCTTGGCAAGTCCGATTTCGAATCGACGGTTTTACTGCGGTTCTTGTCGGCAAAGCGTTTGCTCATCTTGCCTTTTTTCTCGTTGCGAGATACTTAATTTTACCATAAACGACAAAAAAAGTCAAGGAAAAAGGATTGTGAGATATGACGATTTTTACTCTTTTTTGTGACGGATTTTTGACACGAGGGCTATCATGAGAGCAGTTGAACGACTTTTTGTACATATGCCGATACAATTGGCGAATGAGATAAACAGAATTTGCCGCTCACGCGGCGTGGAATTTTGCGGAATATCCGAGATTCGCTTAAGGGCGCACGGGCGCAGCTCGGTAATAATTCTCGGTGAGAGGATTTTTCTTTCGGCTAGAATATCAAATGAGGACGTGACGCGAACCTTTTTTTTGATATGCGAGGGCTCGGTATACGCGCAAAGGGAAAGCATTAAAGATGGATACGTAACCTTATCGGACGGAGTGAGAGTCGGAATTTGCGGACAGGCAAGGTACGACGGGGGCAAGCTCGTCGGTGTCAGTAATGTAACTTCGCTGGTTTTCAGAATTCCAACGGCAAAAAATGCCGACGTTACGGCTCTTTACTCCGCGTGGAGCGGTTGTAAAAGGGGAATGTTGATATATTCGCCTCCCGGCGTGGGAAAGACGACCGCGCTCAGAGCCCTTTCCGCAATGATAGGCACGGGCAGATACGCAGAGCAGGTTGCTGTCGTTGACGAGCGTGGAGAATTCATTTTTGAGGATTATAAAAACGCCTCGGTTGATATACTTCGCGGATATAAACGCGCCGACGGCATGGAAATAGCGCTGAGAACGCTCTCACCGTCGGTTATAGTGGTTGACGAGATAGGCAGGGTAACAGAGGCAGAGGCGATGCTTGAATCCTTGAATTCGGGTGTCAGAGTTCTGGCTTCCGCTCACGCGGGTAGCTACTCGGAGCTTAAAAACAGGGAGTCGGTAAAGCCTTTCCTAAATAGTAAAATATTTGACGTATATGCGGGTATATCGCTTGAAGGCTGTGAGCGGCGTTTTAATATTGAGAGGTGCGTGCAGTGAAATATGTGGGAATTTTGTGTGTTCTTTTAGCCGCGTTTTTAGTTTCGGGGGAATATCGTCGCCGTGTAAAAAAAAGAGTGTCGGAATGCAGGGAATTTTTGGCTTTTTTGTCTCATATGAGAGTACAGGTGGGATGCTTTCTCAAGCCGGCAAAGCAACTCGGTGAAGGATTCGAGTCGGAAAGCCTTACCGACGCGGGATTTATTCAGGCTCTTGCCACGTCCGACAGTATAGGACAGGCGTTCTCCTTGTGCGAGCCCCGGCTATCGCTCTCTTGCGAGGAAAAGGAAGTGCTTTCTCTTTTTTTTAGCTCCTTTGGAGAAGGGTATCTTGACGGGCAGATAAAGCTTATCGACGCGACGCATGCAAGAATGGAATCGCTTTACGCAAGCCTTGCTTCCGAAAGCGTAAAAAATACAAGATTGGTTGCGGCAATTTCGGTTACGGCGGCAATTGGTCTTATAATATTCGTTATATAAACTGAAAGGAAGTTATTTGTGGAAATATCTCTCGTTTTAAAGGTTGCAGGGGTCGGAATAATCGTTACCGTTATCTGTCAGATGCTTTCAAAGGCGGGCAGAGACGAGCAGGCTATATACGTTTCGATAGCCGGAATTATAGTTGCTCTGATGATTCTTGTCGGTGAGCTTGGCGAGCTTTTCGAGATGGTAAAGGACGTGTTTGGAATTTGATTTTTAAGCTTTTCGGAACGGCTCTCGTGCTTGCGTTCGTTGCTTTTTTGTTGAAAAATTTCGGGTGGAAGGGCACTCCGATTTTTGCGGCGGTGGCGGCAATTCTTTTTATTTCTGAAGCAAGAGACACTATGGATTTCGTCTTTTCCTCGATTGAAAAGATAGGAAACGAAGCAAAAATAGATGATGCGCTTTCGACTGCGATAAAGGTCCTGGGGCTCGGATATCTTTTCGGCATATGCGCCGATATTTGCCGCGAGCTTGGCGAGGCGGGAATTGCAAAATCCGTTGAAGTGGTCGGGCGTGTAGAAATAATAGCCGTAGTTATACCGTATTTCGAAGAAATTATAAAGGCGGGAATAGGACTTGTAAAATGATATTTAAAATCTGTTTGTCTTTTGTTATGATGTTTTCCACGGTGTCCGCACCGCTATCTTTTGACAAAGCGGAAACCGAAAGGTATTGGCAGGATTATCTTGAGGTCGCGCCGGAGGGGATAGTGTCCGAAAATCCCGAGGACGCGTTTTTCGGCGTTGGAGTGGAATCTCTTCTTTCCGAGCTTCTTTCGGCGTTCGAGAGCGGACTTGGCGAGGCGGCGTCCTTTTTTGCAATGCTTATCGGTATTTCTCTGATAATTGCCACCTCGGAATCGGTGACACCGATTGAAAACGGAGCACTTGCAAAAAATTGCGCGGCAGCGATATCGGTTATATCTTCGGTTCTCATATTTGGTAAAATAGGCTGGCTTTGTTTTTCGGTAAAGGACAGTCTTGAAGCACTTTCAACCTTTTTTTCGGGAATTATACCTATACTGACAGGCATACTTACGGTGGGCGGAAACGTCAACTCGGCAGCATCGCAGGCGTTCAATATGAACGTTACTCTCGGAGCCGTTTCGTACCTGTCGAGCGAGGTTTTGATTCCGCTTGTCTTCGCGCTTTTTGCGCTTGCGCTTGCGGCAAGTATGGACGGCGGAGCGATATCCTCGGTGGCAAAGGGAATAAAAAATATGTTTATGTGGGTCGTGGGAATAAGCACGGCGGTCATTATAGGTGCGGTTTCGATGCAATCGGTAATAACGGGTGCCCAGGACAGCGCGTATCTGCGCGCGGCAAAGTATGCGGCATCCGGAATGATACCCGTTGTCGGCTCTACCGTGTCGGGAGCGTTATCAACTCTTGCCGGAGGACTTTCTTACGTAAAAAGTATGGTGGGAATATCTTCGGTTACGGTAATAATCGTTCTCACGATTTCCCCGCTCGTTACGATGCTTTTATACAGATTCTCGTTTTCCGCTGCTATCACCTTGCTTGAATTTATGGGCTCGTCCGGGGGAGTACGCGCCTTTTCGGCATTCCGTTCTTCCGTTGACGCGCTCATTTCGGTTTACGCGCTCTCTGCCGTCGTGTATATATCCGAGGTCGTTGTGTTTATAAAAAGCGGGGTGAGCGTTTTTGGGTGAATACCTCGTTCCCGTCGTGATCATGTCTGCGGTGCTTGGAATGATTTCCTTTTTATCCTATCCCTCTCCGTCCGAAAAAACCGTTAAATTTGCTACGACGGTCTTGCTTTTGTATACTGCTCTTACTCCTCTTTTCAGTTTTGCGTCAAATCTTTCAGGTGATAGCGTAAAGGATTATATAAGCGGCTTGGAATTCGGTGTCACGGAATCCGAGGGAGAATACGAAAAGGTCGCGGAAGAGGCATTTAAGAAAGGAATATGTAAACTATTATATACAAAATATGGAATTGAAGAGGGCTCAGCGGAGGTTTATATCTACGGCTTTAATTTTAAAAATATGAAAGCCGAAAAAATAAAAATTCTCCTTTGCAATAAAGGGGCGTTTTCAGACTTTCGCTCCATAGAAGAATATATAACCGAGCAGGGACTCGGTGAGTGTGAGGTGAATATAAAAATTGGTTAATTCTTTTTTCGGTTATCTTAAAAGAAACAAAAAGTCGCTGCTTCCTTTATTGCTTGCCGTTCTCGGAGTTGCGCTTATATTCTTTTCGTCTTTTGGCGGTGCTGATAAACAAGATGACGGCAAGGAGGAAAAAAGTCTTGACGAGTACAAAGCGGAGCTCGAAGAAGAGATCCGCTCTCTTTGCGCGTCGGTTGACGGAGTCGGAAAGTGCAAGGTATTCATAACCTTTGAACGAGGTGAAGAACGGGTTTACAAGGGCTCGACGCTCATAGAAGTAAAGCCGCCGCAGGTGCAAGGAGTTACGGTCGTCTGTCGCGGAGCGGATAACGACACGGTAAGGTGCCGTATAACCGAAATGATAACGGCACTTTTTGATATTGGCTCAAACAGAGTAGCGGTTTTGAAATTAAATTCTTGAAAAAGCGGTAATATCCCGAAACTGTGTTACATAGTATGTATCAAGTAACGAAAACAAGGAGAGATGCATAAAATGCAAAACGAAAAGGTAAAAAAGTTTTTTTCATCAAAATCCACACGGAGCGTGGTAATCATCGCGGCAGTTCTTCTCATCGGTCTTGCCGTGTATCTCAATTATCGCTGGTTTTACGATCCGATAAGCTCGCTGGGATACGGCGATAATAACATGGATAACAATGTTGACTCAAGCCAGACAACCGGCGGCGAGTCCGACGGCTCGGAAGAGGAAAACAACTATTTCACCTCTACAATTCTTACTCGCAAGCAGTCAAGAGATGAGGCAATTGACGTATTGAAGCTCGTAACCGAAAACGAGGATGCAACCGAATCGGCAAAGGCAGAAGCAGCGGAGAAAATATCCAAGATAGCGGTTGATATTCAAAACGAAGCTAATATTGAGTCACTCGTTAAGGCCAAGGGATTTGAGGAGTGCGTTGCCGTAATTGCAGAGGACAGTGTCAGCGTCATCGTAAAGGCAGAGTCGCTTCAGGCAAATCAAGCAGCTCAGATACTTGCAATTGTTTATGAAACAACGGGAATTTCTCCCGAAAACATCAGCATTATAAACAAATAGAAAGTTTTTTTGATTCGGCTGAGAATGCAGACCGCCCAATTTTAACGGCGGCCTGCATTTTTTTCAGAGCATTTCTTGACAATATTTAATTAATATGTTAGAATAGTGTATATTTATTAAGGAGAGTTTTAATATGAATAAAATGAAAGTCGGTATTATAGGCGCAACCGGTATGGTTGGCCAGAGATTCGTTTTGCTGCTTGAAAAGCATCCTTATTTTGAAATTTCCGCACTTATTGCGGGTCCCCGTTCTGCAGGTCAGAAGTATTCCGAAGCGGTTGGGGAAAGATGGAAGATGTCGGTGGACGTTCCCGAATCGGTGAAGGATATGGTAGTTATCTCTTCCGACGAGGTTGACAAGGTCGGTGAAATATGCGATTTTGTATTCTGCGCCGTAAATATGCCCAAGGATGAAACCTGCGCGCTTGAGGAAAGATATGCAAAGGCTGAAATTCCCGTTGTTTCAAACAACTCGGCACACAGATGGACACCTGACGTTCCCATGGTAATTCCCGAGATAAACGACGCTCATCTTGAGGTTATCGCAGCTCAGAAAAAGCGTCTCGGAACAAAGCGCGGTTTTATTGCGGTTAAGCCCAACTGCTCAATCCAGTCCTACGTAGGAGCGCTTACTCCCCTTATGAAGTACGGCATAAAGGAGATAGTTGCAACCACGTATCAGGCTATAAGCGGTGCGGGAAAAACCTTTAACGAATGGCCCGAAATGGTTGATAACCTTATTCCGTTTATCGGCGGAGAAGAGGAGAAGAGTGAGAAAGAGCCTCTTCGCGTATGGGGCGGCGTTGAGGGCGGAGAAATTGTTCCCGCTAAATCCCCCGTGATAACTACCCAGTGCCTGCGCGTTCCCGTAAGTGACGGCCATATGGCTGCCGTTTTCGTTAAGTTTGAGAACAAGCCCTCAAAGGAGCAGATTCTTGAGGATTGGAAAACGTTTGAAGGAAAGCCTCAGATTCTCGGTCTGCCCTCTGCGCCCGAACAGTTCATCACCTATTTTGAGGAGGATAACCGTCCTCAAACGAAGCTTGACCGCGACCTTTACGGCGGAATGGGCGTATCGGTGGGAAGACTTCGCGAGGACGCCGTTTACGATTACAAGTTCGTAGGTCTTTCGCATAATACGCTTCGCGGCGCTGCGGGCGGCGCGGTTCTTATAGCAGAGCTTCTTTACAGAGAAGGGTATTTTAACAGATAATTGCCGGCGTTGTTTCACCGTTTGTTATTAAAAATAGCTTTTAAAAGGCGAAAAACGCGGATTTTTGGTCATTTTAAATAAAATGAAGCCTTAAATTTTGGCGTCGACAATGACGATAAAGATTGGCGAGCTATTGACTTTTGCCGAAAAATACTTTATAATATGTATGATATCTCTAAAAATGTAACGAAAGGCAAAACAGGTACTGAAATGAAAAAAATTATATCATTGCTTATCGCTCTTAGCTGTGTGTTCGCGCTTTTCTCGTGTGACGAGAGCCCGATTGACAGCTTTGCGCAGATTGTTTCGTCGTCTGAGCCTACAAAAATAATCACTTTGACCTCATACAACGACGGCAAAAACAGTTTGACAGGAAGATACGAAACTCAATTGTTTGGTTCTGATTTCGTGATGGATTGTGAGTATGAAACATACCAGATTCCTTCTCCCGGACTTGATGAAAACGAATTTATCAAATCCGTTCCGGTTACGGTTTACTACCGCGACGGTCTTTACTCCACCGACGGCGGTGCAACGTGGTCGGCTCAAGTTCCGAGCGAAACCGCTATGCAGTTTGAGCTTAACCTTGCTTCCGGCAAATTGAAGGATTACAAAATCAGCACGGACGGCAAGACCTTGACCGCAACAGTATCTGCTGAGGATACTGAGGCTGTTCTTGGAACTAAGCTTAGCGCCGACGAAGACGGCGTAAGCATCAGAATCGTTCACGACGGTAAGAGCTTAAGACAGATCTACATAAGCTACGTAACCGAGAATGAGGGGCAGGTTTCTTATGAAACTTCGTACTCCTACGCTGAAATCCAATCTCCTTTCGCGGAGTAAGTCCCTACAGAAGAATAACTGAAAGAAAGGCATTAAGATAATGAAGAATATTATATCTATCGTTCTTGTATTGGCGTGTGCGTTTATGTTGTTCTCCTGCGATAAGGAGGATGCGACGCTTTCCGCGTTTGATGAAATAAACGGAATGTACAACGCAATTTCACCTTCTATGGTATATACCAAGACCACTCAGGAGTTTGGCGACTATACTCTCACTGGTGAAGCAACTCTTAAAATTGGTATGGTTGACGGCGCTGAGGTTGCAGTGTATGAGTATGATTACCAGCAGCTTCGCGACCTTGAAAGCGGTTCTTCTATTGACGTTCTCGGTGTTATTGAGAACGTATCCGGTATTAAAGAATACCATGAGGAGCTCGGCGTTCGCGTTGACGGCGGAAAATGGGATGCTGACGGAGAGAACTTTGCTCCCGCAACAGGTGCTACCGCATTGACGCTTACTAAGGAAACCGTTGTCGATTTCAAAGAAGATGCAGAAAATAAGGCTTATACCTTTACCGTTCTTGCGGCAAATACCAAGGCTGTATTCGGTTATGAAATCACATCTGACGTAGCCGTTACCATTGCTCATTCCGGCGCAGATATCATCGGCGTTAAGATGGAATATAACGTAGCTAATGAAGATAATGAAAAGTATCCCACAATAAAGGTTACCGTTGAGGCATCGTATTCCTACGAGAGCCAGACGATCACTATTAAATGATTGGTTTGGGAGGAAAAGTTAAATGAAAAAGAATATAATTATTTCAGCCATATTGGTTGTTTACATGCTGATCGGAACCTTTGCATTTACCGCGTGCGGTAATGAAAGCGTTGAGGAATTCACTGCTGCAATTTCAGCTACACAGCCCACTAACGTTGCAGGTACTGTAACCATGCATACCGAATTCGGTCCTCTTACCGCTACCTATACTGCAGCTATTGCAGAGGACGGTTCTTTCGAGCTTAACTATGCTTACGAAGAGTTTGCTTCAATTGGCGCAGGCTCAGCTGACAGCGTTATTGCCGAGAAAACCGGAACCGTTACCTATAAGGACGGCACTTATTCTGACACTTCAATTGCAGCTAAAATCCCCGCTGACGCAGCTGCAACCAAGATTAAGCTCAACGATAAAATGAATTACACGGTTAGCGAGGATGGAAACGTTCTCTCCGCAACCGTAAAGGCTTCTAACACCAAGTCTGTATTCGGCGTTGCATACGATGCAGACGTCACCTTCACTCTTACCAAGGAAGAGGGCAAGATTGTTTCGCTTTCTTTGGTTTATACTCTTGAAGCAGGTAAGGTACAGGTAGTTGCTAACTACAAATAATCTAATCGAGCTTTTTCGGTGCATTAAAGCGCCGATTAATAACGGCAGAGGTGAAAAAATCCTCTGCCGTCAATATTTTTAGTAAAATAAACACTATTTTATATTTATACACAATTTGTTAACAACTCGTTAATATTTATTTGCTATAATATAGCGGTCACGAAATGGACCATTAGCTCAGTTGGTTAGAGCTACCGGCTCATAACCGGTCGGTCCTAGGTTCGAGTCCTAGATGGTCCACCAGCAGAAACGCCACCCTATCGGGTGGCTTTTTTGTTTCTGCCGGTGGACCATCTGGTCCGAAGAACCTAGTTCGCGCTACTTAAATTGCCCGCACAAAGAAAAACAATTAAGCAAAGAAAAACAAAGTTATCGCGCGAATTAGGTTCGCATACCCCACTCGGAGATCGAAGAGTTTACTCTTCAGGCGCAGAGTGAGGGTATATTGACGCCTTGCGTCAAAATCCTAGATGCTGGTTTGATTTTTGTGAAATTTGCCCCACCAGCAGAAACGCCACCCTATCGGGTGGCATTTTTGTTTCTGCCGGTGGACCATCTAGGATGCGGTCTCTGACCGCTCGACCGCTTTGAGCCGGAGGCTACATAATCAAGCGCAAGAGAGTCAATGAGCATGCTCATCGGCGAGCCACGCGCAGATTGCTCCACGAGCGCATCGCGGAGCGATGCAAGCACGAAGTGACGCCTGCGAAGAAGGCGTGCTCGTAAGGAGTATAACCGGTCGGTCCTGGGTTCGCATACCGTCGGTGGCTGTATATTGACGCCTGCGTCAAAAGCCTAGTTTGCGGTTCGTTTTTCGTTAAGCTCACTTGAAATTAAAAAACGAGAAATATTGACGCATCGCGTCAAAAACATGGATTTGCGTTCCAAGTGTGAGGAACTGTCAGATTGCTTGAAACAAGCATGGCAAAAAATGAAAATGGAAAAATTGAAAAAAGTGCTTGACAAACCGTATTTTATGTGCTATACTTTTCACAACTTAATATTTAAAAGCTACGACGAAGACGGATTCTATTAAGCGTTTTCACAGAGAGTCGGGGACGGTGTAATCCCGATAAAACCGATAGAAATCTTATCCCTTCCGAGCTGGAGGTCCAAAAGAGCATATCAAGTAGGTCCTTCCGTGTTTGCTACGTAAGTGCATAGGAGTTGATGGACTCTAAAGCGGCAGTTTATATAACTGCAATTTGAGTGGTACCGCGAGTATGTTATACCCGTCTCAAAGCAAAGGCTTGAGATGGGTTTTTTGTTTTCAAAACAGAATTCAGTAAGTATTTAAGGAGGTTTATAACCATGAACACAAACAACACTTTAAGTCAATTGTCAGAGGTCGCAACAAGAATTAAGGAGTTGCGCGAAATTATGGGCTTTTCCGTTAACGATATGACCGAGAAAACAAACGTTAGCGAAAAACAGTATTTGAAATATGAAAGCGGAAAAGAAGACATTCCTTTCTCATTTATACACAAATGTGCGTTGGCATTCGGTGTTGAAATGACCGAGCTTCTTGAAGGTAGTTCTGCTAAGCTTTCAACCTACACGGTTACAAGAAAGGGAAAAGGACAGGAAACCGCAAAGGAAGACGGCATAGATATTTCCAACCTTGCACCCAAATTTAAGGATAAGCTTGCCGAGCCTTATTACGTTACCTATGAATACTCTCAGGCGCAGCAAAATAAACCCATTCATCTGACAACCCACAGCGGACAGGAGTTCGACCTTGTTTTAAGCGGTAAGCTCAAGGTTCAGGTCGGCGACCACGTCGAAGTGCTCGGTGAGGGCGACAGCATTTATTATAATTCCTCCATGCCTCACGGTATGATTGCCGTAGACGGCAAAAATTGCACCTTTGTTGCAGTTGTCATGTCGGGGGATAATTCGGCTGAAACGGTAGTCAGAAAAAGCGTTATGGCAGCCAAAACGAGCGAAAAGCTCGTATGCGAAAAATTCGTCGAAACCAAAGAGGACGCCGAGGGCAGACTTGAATCGATTAAATTTAAAAATACCGATATGTTTAATTTCGGCTTTGATATCGTTGACGGAATCGCAGAGAAATATCCGGAAAAGCTTGCAATGCTTCACTTGGATAAAAATAAGTTTGAAAGACGTTTTACCTTTAAAGACATAAAAAGAGCCTCCAATCAGGTTGCAAACTACTTCACCTCGCTCGGTATTAAGCGCGGTGACAAGGTAATGCTGGTTCTTAAGCGTCATTACCAGTTCTGGTTCTGTATGGTTGCGCTTCACAAGCTCGGCGCTGTTGCAATTCCCGCTACCAACCAATTGAAAGAGCACGACTTTGAGTACAGATACAATTCAGCCGGTGTTAAGGCAATCGTATGTACGGCTGACGGCGATACCTATCAATATGCCGAGAGTGCGGCTAAAAAATGTCCTCAGGTTGAAAAGCTCGTTATGGTGGGCGGTGCAAAAGACGGTTGGCTTGATTTCGATAAGGAATACACTCTGTTTTCAGGCAAATACGAACGCCCCGAGGATTCTTCCGAGGGGGATGAAGCGGCGCTTATGTTCTTCACCTCGGGAACGACCGGTAATCCTAAAATGGCGTCTCATAAGCACACCTACGCTTTGGGACACTACGTTACGGCTAAATATTGGCACTGCTGTGAGCGCGACGGCTTACATCTGACCATCTCTGATACGGGCTGGGGCAAATCACTCTGGGGCAAGCTTTACGGTCAGTGGCTGTGCGAGGGCGCGGTTTTTGTATACGATTTTGATAAATTTGACGAAAACGAACTTTTGCCCATGTTTGCCGAGTACAATATCACTACCTTCTGCGCTCCGCCTACGATGCTTCGTATGTTGATCCGCGGCGACCTTTCAAAGTACGATCTGTCGTCAATTCATCATATGACGACTGCGGGCGAAGCACTTAACCCCGAGGTATTCAACAAGTTCAAGGAGGCAACCGGACTTGAAATAATGGAGGGCTTCGGTCAAACCGAAACGACTCTTGCAATAGCAAATCTTTACGGCACAACTCCTAAAATCGGCGCTATGGGTAAGGCAAATCCTCAATACGACGTTGACGTTGTGGACAGCGACGGAAATTCTCTTCCTGCCGGTGAGGTTGGAGAGATTGTAATTCACACCGACAAGTCCACCCCCTGCGGACTTTTCAGAGAATATTACCGCGACAGTGCAAAGACCGACGAGGCTTGGCACGACGGATTATATCACACTGGTGACACTGCTTGGCGTGATGAGGACGGATATTTCTGGTACGTTGGCCGCGTGGACGACGTTATCAAATCCTCCGGTTACCGCATCGGCCCGTTCGAGATAGAGTCGGTAATAATGGAGCTTCCTTACGTATTGGAATGCGGAGTTTCCGCCGTTCCCGACGAAGTTCGCGGACAGGTCGTCAAGGCGAGCATCGTTTTAACTAAGGGCACCGAAGGAACAGAGGAATTAAAGAAGGAAATTCAAAAATACGTCAAGGATCATACCGCGCCTTATAAATATCCGAGAGTGGTTGTCTTCCGCGACGAGCTTCCCAAAACCATAAGCGGTAAAATTCAAAGGAATAAACTTTGATTTTACTTTATGAAAAAGCATACGAGAGGAAAAAAACTTGACCATATCGGCGTTTTCTTGAGGGCTAACAAAAAATAAAAGGGAAGGGCTATCTTCAAACGGAGAGGAAAATCAACAAGGAGAGAATATGTATTTTAACGAATTAAAGGTGGGGATGTCGGTCGAGATTCCCGATACCGTCATAGAAAAAGAAAAAATGATTGATTTCGCAAAGCTTTATGATAATATTCCTCTCCATACCGATGAAGAGTATGCCAAGAAAACGCCGTTCGGCAGAATAATTGCGCCCGGCGTAATGTCGTTTATGTCGGTTTGGGCAAAATATCTGGAGGTGAGTTTTTTTGGCGAAGAGCTGCTTGCCGGGAAATCCACAAAAATAGAGTGGTTAAAGCCTGTTTTTGCCGACGACGTATTAAGCGGAAAGGCTACTGTTACCGGGCTTACCAAGCGCAATGAAAAAAACGGTATAGTCGAAGTTACCATAGAAGCTTACAATCAAAACGGAGAATTGGTGTTGACCGACGTTACCGAAGCTGTTGTAAAAATTAAATTGAATAATTAAAGGGGCTGCTTGTGGAAAATAAAAGATTCAAACCGTTATTTGATAAGCTTTTTGGAATAATTTGGATACCTACTTCAATTCTTATGATTTCCGTAACCGTGCTTGCCGCTTTCCAGCCCGTTGCATTGTTGATTATGATTCCGACGGACGTATTTACCTTTTATTTTTTGCTTTCTTCGTTTTTTGGATACGTCGAGCTTCGGGAAAATTCGCTTTTTATAAAATTCGGTTTTGTATTAAAAAAAGAAATTCCTTATGATAAAATAAGAGAATTAAAAAAAGAACGAAAATTTTACTCGGAATCGATGCTCGCGCTAAAGAATTCATTTGAGCACGTCAATGTTAAATATAATAAGTACGACGTAATTAGTGTCAGCGTTGCTTCAAACGACGAATTTATGAGAGAGCTTGAAGCACGGTGCGGAAAATCAAGTTGAGAAGGATATATTATGCCAACACATCCTATAAATCCGGTATACGACGGTAATTCGAAAATATTGATTCTCGGGAGCTTTCCGTCGGTTAAATCACGAGAGGTAAATTTTTTTTACGGTCATCCTCAAAATAGGTTTTGGAGAGTTCTTTCGGCATTGCTTGACCTGAAAAATGATGCAACGGTTGAAGAAAAGCGATTGTTTTTGCTTCAAAATCATATAGCCGTTTGGGACGTTATTTCTTCCTGCGAAATAGAGGGAAGCGCAGACAGTACGATAAAAAACGCTTCGGCAAACGATATATCTGTAATACTTAAAGCAGCCGATATATCGGCTATATTCGTCAACGGGAAAACGGCGGAAAAATATTATAACAAATATATAAGAGAAAAAATACAGCGCGATGCAATATGCCTGCCTTCAACATCTGCCGCGAATGCTGCCTATTCGCTTGATGGATTGGTCGGGGAGTGGAAGAAAATATTGCCGTTTATAAAACAAGCCGATAGGTGACTTATAATTTGGTCGCCCATCGGCTTGTTTTTTTATTTAGTTTTCAAAAAATATTTTCGCGTCTCCGGTTGAGGATTTCACCGAAATGCTTCTCGGTGAGCCCGATTGATTCGAAACGTTTGATTTGCCCGTTGATATATTAATCGATATTCCGTAATCGGATTTTTTGCCTGCGAGCTTGATTTTGACGTCACCCGTGTCGGTTTTTGTTGAAATTGTCATTGCATCTACTATTGCATTTTCAGCGTCAATATCACCCGTGTCGGTTATTATTTCAATTAGCTCGCATGTGATGATGCCGACTAATTCCACGTCTCCCGTGTCCGAGTCAATTTTAATATTATTGGTTGCCGAGCAATCCTTCATAGTTATCTCGCCGGTGTCGACCTCGAAGTTAAGGTTTTGAGCGTAGATTTTGTTAATGGTAACGTCTCCGGTATCTGCTTCAAAGTCGGCGTTCCTTTGAACCGTCAGCGCTGTGCTGCTGACGTCAATATCTCCCGTATCGGTTTCGACGGAGAGTGAGGTCAAGGTTGAATTGCCTTTAATTTCAACGTCACCCGTGTCGGTTTCGATAACGAGGTCAAGCATTCTGTTTTTTGGGATTGTAACCTCGGCCCTTCTCGACGTAAAATCCCACAGAAACAGATTGATTTTTTTGCTTTCGTTTTCAACTATTGATATAGAGCCGTCCTTTTGTGAGCAGGTTACGGTGGAAAGCTTTTGGTTTTTCGATTCTTTTTCGGGATAGGTAACCGATATTCTTTCAGCTTGTTCGTCAAAGGTCAGGTAAATATCCGTGCATTCGAAATTTAAATAAAGCTTATTTGCCGTTAAGCTGTCGTCCTCCGTGAAGGTCTGATAATTTATTTTGACTCCGGAAAGGTTGCTGAAGCTGAATCCCGAAAGGGCAAACGCAGTAGTAAAGAGTATAGCGCCGAGCAAAACAAGAGCAAAAGCTATAACGGTTATTTTTTTGAATATTTTAATCATTTCGAGGATCTCCTTTCTGTGAGATGCTTAACGATTTTAATGCAGGACACGACGGAATATTTTGTGATGATGTAAAACACTCCAAACATGATCAAGCCTATTCCGACCGCAGCAACACCGGCGCCTGCGGTTGCAAGCACGCCGAGTCCGCCATAACCGAAAAAGAAGGCAAACGGAGAAGCGATTACGGCAATAGCACCCGCCACGGCTGCCGCAATACCCGCAATTGTCAATGCGCCAAGAGCGGCAATTGCCGAAATTATAACCGCGGCAAACGGAATAATAAATAGAACGGTTAAAAAGAACCAGCCCACGATTTTCGCTATTGAAAAGCTTGCCGCATAATTTGACCGAGCATCGTTTCGTTTGTCCGTCTTGCTTTTCTTTGCGGTAATTTCTACTTTTGCTTCTTCGCTTTTTTCTTCATTCGTATCTTCGCGCTTTTCGTCTTCTGCGGTGTGCTCCATAAGTATTTTCGCCGCACAGGACATGGGAGTGCCAAAATTTTTGATTATTTCTTCATCCGACAGTCCGGCATCGCGTTTATCGCTATACATTTCTTTATAATAGTCTATTATTTCGTGTTTTTCTGTTTCGGGCAGGTTTTTCAAACATTTAAGCAGCTCGCCTTCCCATTCAACGTACGTCATAACGTATAATCCTTTCTGTTGTATTTCATTTGATTTACTCTTACGGCTATATTAAATTTCTCCGTTTCGCGTTATGAAATCACTGATTTTTTTAAATTCAATCATATCGTCTACAAATTCGGCAATCTTTGCCCGTCCTTTTGTTGTTATGCGGAAATATTTTCTGAGCCGTCCGTTAAATTCCTCGGTGCGAGTAGTGACAGACCCGTTTGATTCAAGTCTTCGGAGAATCGGATAAAGCGTCGATTCCGATATTTTGATATGAGGTTCAAGAACGGAAATTATTTTGTATCCGTATGATTCATTGTCGCGTATTGCCGAAAGTATACAAACCTCAAGAAGTCCTCTTTTCATTTGAGCATCCATAATATACCTCCCTTCACACAATATTATACATCGCATAGCATTGTTTGTCAATAGTTTTTTTGAAAAACTAAAAAAGTTGTTTAAGAAAAATTACGAAAAAATTCAACTTATTTTTACATAATTGTTGACAAGTCGTTCTTGTTGTGATAAAATGGATATGTATAAATATATTTATTAATAAAAACATATATATTAAGGAGAAAGAAAATGCCCGAGATTAAGTATGAGGTGATTAACACCATAGGAATCGTAAGCGAGGGTAAGAACGGCTGGAATAAAGAGCTCAACCTCATTAAGTGGAATGACAGAGAACCCGTATATGATATTCGCACTTGGTCACCCGACCATGAGAAAATCGGCAAGGGCGTTACCGTTACTGCTGAGGAAGCAAAAATACTTCGCGATATGCTCAACAGCCTTGACCTTGGCTAATTGCTACATAGAAAGGGACCGGCCCCTTAGCGCATTAGAGGCTACCTCAGGTTTTTGGAACTTGAGCCAGCCTCTTTTATTTATTTAATTACGAGGTGAAATATGGAAAAGAAAGCGGCACCGCTTATTCCTCCTTTCAGAATAGCGGATAATTTATATTGGGTCGGAGTAAAGAGTATGGCTCCGGCTCACCTGATGAAGACTGCAGATGGGCCGGAGCCATACTCTTTACTCC
>SVRU01000011.1 GCA_015064665.1 Oscillospiraceae bacterium | reverse complement strand
ATATCCCATCATTTCAAATGAGTAAGGTCGCTCGTAGACTACGAGCTTGATAGGTCGCAGATGTAAGTGCAGTAATGTATTCAGTTGAGCGATACTAATTGACCGAGGGCTTGAACTGTTGTTTGTAACGGTTCAGCATACGTTTGAGCTTCGTTTTAATTCTCATTCGGTTTTCAATGAATATTTTTTCGATTGGATAAATCCGCCGACACATCGTTAAAGCTGCGACTCGGTCGAATCGACGTAGGATACTACGTCTTCATCTTCCTCGCTTACTTTGCCTTGTTTCGACAAATTTCTCCTAATCGAAAGAGTTATATATATTGGAGTCTGGCAAAAGCCGGACTTTTTGTTTTGCTTTGATAAATTCCGCAATACTGCGTTAAAGCATCGACGCACTCAAATCGCCGTACTCCTTGCGAGCCTAAAGCCTACGGCTTCGGGGCTTTGCCCCTGCAAATTTAAATTTGCGCTCGCGGAGCAATCTGCGCTCACTCGCTAAAATGCAAGCATTTAGACTTGCTTCGCTTGATTATATGCCAACTGCTCCTTCATCTCCCTCGCTTGCTTTGCCTTGTCTTGAGAAATTTCTCTGCACTAAATAAAAAATAAGCTGATAGTGTGTGACAAAAAATCACAACTCCATCAGCTTGTTTTTTATTTATCTTTTTTCAGATATGATTTTTCGATTTTTGCTGTCTTTGAATTTTTGATAATGCTCTCAATTCCTTTTTTACAGTTAGCCTTGCTTGTGTATCCTTGCGAATGGCAGATGCAGCTTCCGTTCGATGCGGAAAGTCTAAATCTGAAATCTCCGCCCTTGTCTTTGTATATTTCCCACTTAGGATAGTTTTGCTCAGCAAAGTTTTTTACAGTCTGGTCCTCGACGTTTGCTGTTTCGGCATTTGCAATAACGCTGTTAATTCCGTTAAGTGCGCTCTGCACAGAAGAATAGATCTGCGAGGTCGCAACAATAACCTTGTTAGATGCATAGAGGTTGAATACGTATCTGTCGTCCTTTGATTTCTTTATCTCGAAAAAACCGTGATTTTCATTCTGCCTGGGATTTTGATTTATTTCTTTTTTGTTTTCATTCGATATCTGTTTTTTTCTAATAGGCGGGTTGTTTGGTGTTGGTGCAGTTTTTTGTATATTGCTTTTCTGCTCTATGGGAGCAGGGGTATCTTTTTTTGTTTCTTGTTGCGTTTCTATTACTTTTGTTTCTTGAATATTTTCTTTATTTTTCTTTTTAAATAATCTTGAGAAAAAGCTCATATAATCACTCCCTTTCGCTAATATTCTATCATAAAAAAGAAAAAATGACAATATCAAAAAGCGAAAAATATTGACTTTTTACAGAAGGTTTATTATAATAGAGCTGTACGATAATTTGTACAGTAATAAATTTTGAGGTGTTTTATGGCAAAGCGGGAAAATCAGAAACAAAAGCTTTTTCGTATTCTTGAGCTCTTAATGAGGGAAACCGATGAGGAACACGGACTTTCTATGTCGGAAATAATATTACGTCTTGAAGATTATGGAATTTCGGCAGAAAGAAAAAGTATATACGACGATTTTCTGACACTCGGCGAGCTTGGCTTTGAGGTGACGCATACACAGACGAAACCGCCAAAATATAAGCTTAACACCAAAATTTTCGAGATTGCAGAGCTGAAAATGCTTGTAGATGCTGTTCAGGCATCAAAATTTATTACCGCCAAGAAAAGTCGGGAAATAATAGAAAAGCTCGAACTTTTTGCAGGCTCGCACCGTTCTCGCGAGCTTTCGCGACAGGTTTATGTTGACGACAGAATAAAAACGGTTAATCCCGCGTCTATTTACAGCATAGATGCGATTCATACTGCGATAAACGAGGATAGAAAGCTAACATTTAAATATTTTGACTATAACGGAGAGAAGAAAAAGGTTTTCAGACATGGCGGAGAGCCTTATACCGTAAGTCCGTGCGCATTGCTTTGGGACGATGAAAAATATTATCTCGTTGCATTTGATGAGGCTGAGCAAATAATTAAGAATTTCCGAGTTGATAAAATGCAGGAAACGACGGTTCTTGATTCGGTCAGAAAGATTGACGGTGTGCTTGAAAAATTCAACCCCGCTGACTATTCGCGAAAGATATTTGGAATGTACGGCGGCAGGGAAGAGCTTGTGACTCTTGAATGCCGAGAAAAGCTTGCCGGTGTAATCATTGACAGGTTCGGCACCGACCCTGTGTTTATAAAAACCGAGTTCGGATTTAAGTTTTCCATGCGCGTTATGGTCAGCCCTACGTTTTTTGCGTGGGTGCTTGGCTTTGGCGAGGATATGCGTATTCTCTCACCTGATGCTGTAAAAACGAAATTTGTTGAAAATTTGAGGAAAATATCAGCAAATTATTAAATTCAAGCAAATATAAATTATTAGCACTTAACAGAACGCGAAAGCGACGAGTTAAGTGCTTTTTGTATATAATATATTTATTATATAGGTATAAATATATAATATTTGACAAATATTGTTGGAAGTGATATTATTTCTGTAAATAAGAAATGTTCTGCAGTTGATAAAAATAAAACATAACTGATTGGAAAAATTTTGCGGGACAGTTCTTGTTATAGATTTCGTGCTCAAAAGAGTATCTAATTTTTTGGAGGAAAATAGAATGCTACCTAAAAAACTTGCAAAGTCGATAACGTGCTTTTTTTCTGCAATTTTTGTATTTCTGACGGTGCTTTCCCTTGTTGGGTGCGGCGGCGACGGGGGGAGTTGCAAATATTCCAATGAGGAAATATTGGTTGAGGTTGCCAATGCTTTTGAGCGCCGCGGATCGTACATACAGTATAACCAAACTCTTTCGCGCCGTCATATAAATCCGTCGCCAGAGGATGCGACTGATCAAAATCGGGTATATCTTGACTGCTCGAGTTTTGTTAATGCGGTGTATTTCGAAGCATTCGGAGTAAACGTTTTGCCGTATCCTACCTCTGAAAAAAGCCCTAATACGAAAAATTACCGTGATTATTCCAGAGATAACCGAGATGCCGCTGACGTTGTGGGATATTGGCTTAATTCCGAATATGCAACCGAAGATGTGCAGCAAGCCTTGCTTTCCGAGATAAGAGCCTCGTTAAAGGTCGGCGATGTGCTTAATTACCGAAAAGGCACAACGGGCAACTCGGGCCATGCTTTGCTTTACGTCGGCGAGGATCAGTTCATTCATTGTACGGGAAGTGATTACAAATTCAACGATGATGCAATTTTAAGCTGTGACGGTGAAGATAGCAAGGGCTCGATTTCATTTATACATGCGGATAAACTGTTTTCGGACAAGAGCTCCGCAAGATATTTGTTTAATAACCAGTATGATATCTGCGTTGTAAGACCTTTTGAAAGAGATCTTACTCCCACCGAGAAAACCTGCAACCGCATGGATATCGGCGGCGTTGAAATTGAAAAAACGGTTTCTGTCGGTGTGAACAGCGGTGTAGGCAGGGGAGAAATTATAGAGTATACAATTGAGCTTGAAAACCATTTTGACAAGACCTTCAGCCTGTGCGTCGAAGAATCTCTCGGAGAAAAGGTCAGCGTCGTTTTCGCAAGTGATGAGATAAAGATCGACGACAGAGAGCTTAAAGCCGAGGTGCTTTTGAATGCCGGTGAAAAGGTAAAGATAAAATGGAAGGTCAAGGTCGATGATACCGCTAAAGCAGGCGATCTTATTGAGTCAAGAGCCACCCGTGTAAACGGAATGATAATAAACGGCACCGTTAATACGGTTTCAGGATATTCGCAGACGCAGCTTTCCGACCTTGCCGAAAAGGCAAAATCCTATGCAAGAAGCAGTGAAAGCTTTGACGACCCGATACTTATGGCGCGTCGGGCTTATAAGGAAGTGTTTGGGGAAGAGGTGTTCGAATACAACACCGTCAGCGAGCTTCTCGCGGATATAATAGACGTTGAAGGATTCTCACTTAATGCAGAGTCGGACGTTTACGGAATGGTGGCTCCGTATTTGTACGGCGGCAGGGATATTTCAACTGCCTATTACAGAAACAAAGAGCTTGTAAGGCTTATAACGCAAGACAATATTTCTGTCGGTGACATAATAGCTGCCAGTGATGCCGACGGAGAAAAAACGATAGTTTACATATATGCCGGCGGTGATCAGTTTATCTACGTAAAGAGCGAAGAAGGTGTTGCGGCAAGCAAATATATGCTTCAATCAGCGGGAAGCAGCACGCATATTCTCGTAACACTTTTTGCATATGACCGATATGTAATTCTCCGTCCTTCGATGGCTGTGCAGGACGGCAACTGAAAAATATAATTTGTAATGAAAAAGTCGGCTTTTCTGCCGACTTTTTTGTGTTGAGTTCAGTTGTAATCAAACAATTTCTCGTTTTTGCAAATTTCTTTTGCAAGCTCCATGAAATTAAGCGAAGGTGCAGTAGGCTCAAGCGTTTTATCCCACGCCATATAAAGCATTTGCTTTGCTTCCTTGTCTTTTGGCACAAAGTAAACAAGATCGTCCGCCTTTGCGGAAAACATTTTTATAATAGTATCCGACGTCATAACGGCTCCAAGGCCGTAGCGCATCATATTATATTGCATACCGGCGTGGCGGACGTTTTTAACATAGCACTTTGCGGGAAGATAATCGCCTATCAGTTTGTCAATTTTGACAGCGGGGGTAGATCCTTTTGAAACTTTAAGAAACCGTATATTCTTGAACAAGGACATATCTTCAACTTCTTTTTCCTTCGCGTAGCTTTTTGTGATGAGCTCTTCACGCGTAATTGCATATTGCATAAGCGCTTCTGCGCCCTTATAATCCTTTCGCATCGCAATTACGTATTGTTCCTCAAGAATCGGTGTGACTTCATAGGTTTGCGCAGAAAATTTATGTCCGACAAGAATGTCGATAGAATGTTTTTTCATTCTTTCAATAAGGTATGAGTGAGTGCCGATGTTTCCCATATCTATCTCGACTTCAACATTTGGATATTTTTTGTGAAATTCCGAGCAAACAACGGCTAAAAGCTGATATGCTGCAAGGCATGAGCCACCTACTGAGAGCTTTCCGTAGTTCATATCAGAAAGCCGCTTGATGCGTTCTTTCATTATCGTTTCACTCTCAATTATTTCCTCAAGCGAATCTATGTATATCCGTCCTTCCGGGGTGAGAGAAAGCGGCACTGTTGCACGGTCAAATATTTTAAACCCAAGCTCACCCTCAAGCCTTGATATTGCCGCGCTTAAAGCCGGTTGGGACACAAACAGCGCTTTTGCCGCAGAAGAGAAGCTTTTCTTCTCGTAAACCTTATAAGCGTATTTTGCACACAGTTCCATAAGTATAACCTTTACATTATAACAATTATAATCATATTCAAGCTTGATTATATCATATTTTTGTGCTATAATCAATATGTATTTGAATTTAAGGAGATAAATCATGGAATCTTACGTAATAGAAGCCCGCAGACAGCTTCATATGTATCCCGAAATCGGCTTTGATCTTGACCGCACTCTCACTTTTCTTAAGTCAGAGCTTGATAAAATGGGTGTTGAATATACCGAAAAGTACGGCAAAAGCAGTATTGTCGCAACTATAAATCCCGAGAAATCACATTTTACAATCGGTGTAAGAGCGGATATTGACGCATTGCCTATAACCGAGGAAACGGGGCTTCCGTTTGCATCAAAGCTTGACGGACAGATGCATGCCTGCGGTCACGACGCTCACGCCGCAATTGTTCTCGATACCTGCAGAAGACTTAACGAGATGCGCGACAAAATAAATTGCAGAGTAAAAATCATCTTTCAGGCGGCTGAGGAATATCCTCCGTCGGGCGCAAAGCTTATGGTTGAAGACGGAGTTATGGATGAAATTGATTGCATCGTTGCTCTTCACGTTGCACCCGGCAAAAATGTTGGCGATATAGCTATTTTAGCAGGTCCTGAGAATGCAACAAGCGACGGTTTTCATCTGGAATTTTATGGGAAAACAGCGCATGCAGCAGCACAGAATGAGGGTGTTGATGCGATAATGATGGCAGTTAAGGCATATACCGAGATTGAGTTTATGATTGCAAAGGAGATAAGGGCTATCGACCCGATAATTTTCAACGTCGGGGCTATCAACGGCGGTGTTGCGAATAATATTATCTGCGATCATTGCTCAATGTATTGCACTCTCCGTACTCACAGAAATGAAAATGAAGAATATATTCTTGACAAAATAAAGAAAATCATAAATTCCGTAGCAGAGGTGTCGGGGGGCAGAGCAGAGTTCGTTTTAGATAAGCATTATCCTATGGTCGTAAACAACGAAAAAATGGTTGAGCGCGTAAAGCATTCTGCGGAAAAGATTATAGGCAAAGAGCATATAGTTTCTCAGATTCGCGGAATGGGTGGAGAGGATTTTGCATATTTTGCCAATATTAAACCCGGATGTATGTTCCAGCTTGGAGTCTGTGAGCCGGGAACAAAATGTACCGCAGGTCTTCACAATTCCAAGATGATGATTGATGAGAGCGCGCTTGAGATTGGAGTAAATCTTTTCGTTCAGTTTGTACTTGATAATATGAACGGCATAGATTTTAATTAAAAATAAAGCGTAAAAAAGAGCACTGTGTCTCCAAAACACAATGCTCTTTTTAAACGTATAGAATCATTCAGAGTATATCAATGTGTATTTTATCTTGGTCGTGTAACGTCTCCCCAAAATATAGTTAATAGATTCGAGTGCAATTTTATCTTCGTTAATACCTGCTCTGTTGTGGAGTGCTCGGGATACCGTACCTTGAAAAACTCCGCATATCCTTGCGAGCTTGGGTGTAGTTATTTTCGAAAAACACTTCATTTCAATAGAAGCTCCTTATAGATTGTGACGTTATTAAAAACAACGCGGTTGTTTGAAATTTCGAATTTTACGTCCTTGCCATCAACGCTTACGTTTTTGATGCTCTCAAGACCCGGGATTTCAATAGAATCAAGCACAAGGGGATTGCCTAAAATTAAAATGGCGCAGTTTTTGCCGTTGAATTCCACCTTGCCCCAAGTATCACAAGCGCTGAAAAGGTATTTTCCTTTCTCTGAGAGAGGAGCAAATCCGATATGCCTGTTCGTCATATCAAAAGTAAATCCGCTATATATTGGCATCAACGCGTACGACGCCATGGAACGGGCATAATTACTTCCGCATTCAATCTCGTTCCAAGGATTTCGCTTTTCACCGTCGTATCTGTCGCGAACAGCCTTTACTATACTCTCACCCTCGTCTATATATCCTTCCGATATCATTAGTCCGGCGAGAGCATATTCAAATCCCGTCATAGTTTCCTCGCAGTATGAAATTGGTATAGCGGGGATTTTTGCGCCTTCGGGATAAGAGCAGATAATAGTTCCTGCTTCATCGTTCAAGGAGAAGTTTCGCCACATATTAGTGACTTCTCGCATTGAAGCTTTATAATTGTTTTTGTAAAGATTTTCAAGTGCGGTTCTTTTTTTCGCAGTGTCAAAAACACCTCTTATTCCAAGAAGGCCTGCATGCCAATCCGCAAGCATTTGGTCGATAATGCACCCATCTGCCACTTGGAATTTTATCTCGTTTGCTTCTTCGTTCCAATAAAACTCTGCACAGCCAAAGCTGTCGAGCAATGATTTGTCGGATAGATTGATTAACTGATGAAAATATTTTCCGTTAAAAAGGTGCTCGTTCAACCACGTCTTACCGTTTTGATAGAGTTTTGAGTAAAGATTTGCACGTTTTTCATCGCCAATAAAGCGTGCTATTTCGCTTGCACAATCAAGCGCAAGAAGATAAAGACCCTGTAGCCAAGAGCTAGGTCCAAAAAGCTCTAAGTCCAGCGTATGATGCTGACGCCCTTCCAAAACGCCGTCCATATCGGCATCCCATTTGTCAGGATTTTTTTCGGACCATGCATATTCAAGCATTTTGAAAATGCTCTCCGAATTCTTTTTAAGCCAATTGGTATCGCCGGAAAACTTCCATTCGCGGTAGCACTTGATAACCTCTCCCATTTGACCGTCTACGCAGGCGCGTGCTGTTGACATTTCGTGTTTTAAAGGAAGATCCACGCGAAAGCTCGTGGCACCGCTGTCCTGAAGTGCGTATTTGATTGTGGTATCTCGAATAGAACGTTCAAGCGACGGGAAGAGGTAGGGCATGACGTATGCGTAATTCCAAACGTGCTGACAGGTTCCGAAACAGGAACCCTCGGTTTCACAGCATCCCTCCCATCCCCAAAATGATCCGTCCTCAAGTCTAAGCACCGTAGGTGTTTTTATGACCGAAAGATTTGCTGATATCGCATCTTTAACCGAGCTCGGAAGTGTAGAGGATTGAAGTGCGTCAGAGAATAACAAGGTTTTATTGTAAAGAGTGTCAAAATTTTCAAGCGAATATTTTGCAGTACTGTATGAATCCTTGAATTTCGTGGCGTAATAATTTTTCCAAGTGGCATCGGCGTTTTTATCCCCTTGGTCGGTCTTCCAATAATTGTATGCGTTAGGTACGTTCCAGGATATGACAAAACGTAGCTTTGCTTTTTTGCCTGCCGGAATATCTACGTAGGAAACTACCGTGCTGTGATCATTTTTTCCAGATACCGCATAGCTTCTTTCGGGCATACGGTCAAGATTTGTGAAATTTTTCCAGTAGGTTGTGCAGTTTTCCTGCCATTTTCCTCTGTACCAGTATTCCTGAACAGTGCTGTCATCATTGTCGGTTAGAATACAAAGATCCGAATAGCCTATTTCAGAGTCGCTCATGTTTGCGCTTTTTAATAAAGCTCCGATTGAATTACCGCAGGCGACTTTTTCATTAACAGAAGACGAGGCAGGGTTGCATACCGTGCATCCAAGGGCGAATTTTATCGTTTCGTCTGCTATATTTTCAATTTCCCATTCAAAAAATGCTGCAGGCAGACTTGAGTTGAATTCATCGTGAGGTATGAACGGATTAAATGCATACAGGCGTATCACAGCAGGAAAATCATTATCAGAAAACGATAACTCAGCTATTGGGAAATTGCCGTTGAAAGACACTTTTTTTAAGTGCGGAAAGCCTGCAAGGGAATTAGCATTTATGCCGTGTCCGAAGCCGTATTGACCGCGCGATATCCCGGGAGTTCCCATTAAATTCTCATTTGTGTCACCGTGCAGAATTTTTACGATTTTTTTATCTGCATAGGAGGCTTTGATTGCAAAATGCGAGTATCCGTTTCTTGAGCATTTGTTAGGACGATTAAATATTTCGAAGTCCTTTAGCTCTCCGTTTCCTGCAAGGCCAATGCAGCCGGTGCCGATGCCCCCCAGAGGAAAAGAGATGTTTTTTGTTTTTTTTCCTTTATATATCATAACAATCTCCGGTTGATGTTTTTTATTATTTTTATTTTACAACATAATCGTCATCGTGTCAACTTACGCGGAACCTTTTTTGAGAATAATAAAAAAGTGGATTTGATATGCCCCAAGTGCATATTTAGGGTGCATAGATGAATTTTAGCTACATTTTTGCAAAAAAATAGAGGTACTTCGTTTGAAGTACCTCTATTTTAAGCTGTCAAGCTGAATTACTTTGTTGCTTCTTTCTTTGCAACAACCTCAACACCCTTGTAGTAACCGCAAGCCTTGCAAACACGGTAAGCAAGATTTACTTCGCCGCACTGAGGGCAAGCAACAAGGTTGGTGGGCTCTTCAAGCTTCCAAACGCTGGAACGTCTTTTCATTTTTCTCGAATGAGAAACTTTTCTCTTTGGTACTGCCATTCTGATTACCTCCTGAAACGAGTCTGCCGACAGGCATTCTCTTATATGTGTTTTTTATTTTTTCATCTCGTCAAGTATTTTCTGAAGAGGCGCAAGTCTTGGGTCAATCTCCTTTTTGGAGCAACCGCACTCGCCTTCATTCAAATTTTTGCCGCATCTTTGGCAAAGACCCTTGCAATCCTCGCGGCATAGGAATCTTATGGGGAACTCCATTTCAAGCTGTGAACGGAGCTGCTCGTCCATATCCAAAAAGCCGTCTTCTATTATTGCATAGTCATCGAGTTTATCCTCATCAAGATCTAAAAGCAAATTCTTCGGAGCGACGGTTTTCTCAAGGTCAAGAGAGAACTTGCCGTTTACGGGAGCAAGACATCTTGCACATTCTGCGGTATAATCAACCGACATTTCAAGATGCATTCTCATATAACCGGCAGTGTTGGTAATATCGCCCTTAACCTTCATGGGAGAAGGAAAACTCACACCGTAAAGAAAGCTTGAAGTATCCTCCGGGTCAATATCAAGTGTAAGCTCATAGTCAAAGCTCAGCAGTCTGTCACCTGCTAAAAGCGGCCTTAAATCAAGCTTCACTCCAATACCTCCCCGCGCTACGGATCATAGCGTTTTCGCCGTTTGGGCATAGTTTAGGCTATGTTCCCAAAATCGTACACTATATTATACAACTTTACTCCCAAGATGTCAATAGCTTTTTTTGAAAAATAAAATAAAAATTTCAAAGCAAAAGCGTCTTGCAGAATTGATATATATATTTATATTGACTTTTATTTTGAACTGTTGTATAATTTAGACATGAATGCTTTTTAAGGAGAATTAATATGCTTACAGATATAGAAATTGCACAGTCTGTGACACCGAGAAATATTCTTGATATCGCAAAGGAAGCGGGAATCGATGAAAAATATATCGAACAGTACGGAAGGGTAAAGGCAAAGCTTGACCTTTCGCTTCTCGATGATACGAAGGATAAAAAGGACGGAAAGCTTATACTGGTGACAGCTATAACTCCGACTCCTGCCGGAGAAGGAAAAACGACCACGACAATCGGTCTTGCTGACGGAATGCACAGAATCGGAAAAAAGGTTGCAGTTGCACTCAGAGAACCCTCTCTCGGACCGGTTTTCGGAATTAAGGGCGGCGCTGCAGGCGGCGGATATGCTCAGGTTATTCCCATGGAGGATATCAATCTGCATTTCACGGGCGATTTTCATGCGATTGGTGCAGCGAATAACCTTCTTGCCGCTATGCTTGATAACCACATTTATCAGGGTAACGCGCTCAATATCGACCCGAGAAGAATAACCTGGAAAAGATGCGTTGATATGAATGACCGTCAGCTCCGTTTTGTAACAGACGGTCTTGGAGGAAGAGTAAACGGAGTACCTCGTGAGGACGGATACGATATAACCGTTGCATCGGAGATCATGGCTGTTCTTTGCCTTTCCGATTCGATATCAGACCTTAAAAACAGACTTTCGCGCATTATAGTCGGATATACTTATGACGAGAAGCCCGTAACGGCAGGAGATCTTAAGGCTGCGGGAGCTATGGCTGCTCTTCTTAAGGACGCTCTTAAGCCTAATCTCGTTCAGACTCTTGAGGGAACGCCCGCGTTCGTTCACGGCGGTCCTTTCGCGAATATTGCACACGGCTGCAACTCGGTTATAGCTACGAAAACGGCTCTTAAGATGGGAGATTACGCAATAACCGAAGCAGGCTTCGGTGCTGATCTCGGTGCGGAAAAATTCCTCGATATCAAGTGCCGTATGGCAGGGCTTGTTCCCTCGGCGGTGGTCATAGTTGCGACAGTACGCGCGCTTAAAATGCACGGCGGACTTGCAAAGGGAGAGCTTGGAGCAGAAAACCTTGAAGCGCTTGAGCGCGGTATTCCCAACCTTTTGCGCCACGTTTCAAATATCAAAAACATCTATAAGCTTCCCTCGGTCGTTGCGATTAACAGATTCCCGACCGATACCGATGCGGAAATACAGTTTATTATTGAAAAATGCCGTGAGCTCGGCGTAAACGTTGTTCTTTCAACGGTGTGGGCTGAGGGCGGTAAGGGCGGAGAGGCTCTTGCGCGCGAGGTAGTAAGACTTTGCGAGGAGGAAAAGGGAGATTTCACCTTTGCATACGAGCTTGACGTGTCTATCGAGGAAAAAATCAAGGCACTCGTTCAGAAGGTTTACGGTGGTGACGGAGTGAGCATTCTTCCTGCGGCTAAAAAGCAGATTGAAGCCTTAACCGCACTCGGATTTGACAAGGTTCCGATCTGCGTTGCAAAAACACAGTATTCTTTCTCGGATGACCAGACAAAGCTTGGCGCGCCAAATGGATTCACCGTAACGGTTAAGAATGTGCGTGTAAGTGCAGGCGCGGGATTCGTCGTCGTTCTCACAGGTGATATTATGACTATGCCGGGGCTTCCCAAGCTTCCCGCGGCTGAAAAAATCGACGTAGACGAAAATGGAAAAATAACGGGGTTGTTCTGATTTAAAATGAAACTTATTATTGCATCTAACAATCAGCATAAAATATACGAAATTAAAAAAATGCTCGGCTCGCAGTTTGAGCAGATCCTGTCGCTTAGGGAGGCTGGAATAGACCACGAAACGATTGAGGACGGCACGACCTTCCGCGAAAACGCATACAAAAAAGCAAAGGAGATAGCCGAAATCTCCGGATGTGCGTCGCTTGCTGATGACAGCGGTATTTGCGCTCACGCACTGGACGGCGCGCCGGGGGTATTCAGCGCGCGTTTTTCGGGCGGCAGCGATGAGGATAATAACAGACTTATCGTTGAAAAGCTTAAGGACAAAGATGACAAAACCGCTCATTACACCTGCGCTATGTCGCTCGTTTTTCCTGACGGACGCGAGCTGTTTTCCGAAGGATATATGTACGGTGAGATAATCGATACTCCGAGAGGAACGAGAGGCTTCGGCTATGATCCTCTGTTTGTTCCCACGGGCGAGACGAGAACCGTGGCTGAGATGACTGATGAAGAAAAAAATGCAATAAGTCATAGATCGATCGCGCTGAAAAAGATTTTGGAACAGCTGCAGGGATAAGCTTATGTCAACGATAATTACAGTTCTTGAGATAATAGGAGTGTTTTCGTTTTCCGTATCGGGAGCGCTTATGGCTATAGACAAGGAAAACGATTTTCTCGGAGTCGTGTTTTTGGCGCTGATAACCTCATTTGGTGGAGGAATGCTGCGCGATATATTTATTGGAAACACACCGCCGTTGTTCTTTACTCTTTATCCCCTTATAATAGTCAGTGCAGTAACGGCATCGGCAGTCTTTATCATTGCAGCGTTATTTAAAAAGAAATACGTTGAAAATGAAAAACTGATTCAAACGGTTAACAACTATTTTGACGCAGTAGGACTTGGCGTTTTTGTAATATCCGGTGCGCAGATATGTATAGATGCCGGATTTTCAAATCCGTTTTTGATAATCATTATGGGAATGCTTAGCGGAACCGGCGGAAGTATGACCCGTGATATAATTATGAACGAGGTTCCGCTGCTTTTGCGAAAACACATATATCTAATAGCTGCAATTGCCGGTGCGGGAGTATATTACGTTTTGATTTTTTTAAACGTGAAGAATATTATAGCGGTTGCCGTTGGAGCACTTTTGATAGTTATCATAAGAGTTTTGGCAACGATGTTTAAATGGAATATACCAAAGGCAATCGACTTTTCCAAGATGAATTATTAACTCTTGTCTAAAGAAGGAGGCAAATCATGGCAAAAGAAACAGAAGAATATAAAAGTGAAATAGAAGAGAGCAAATTTTCTCTTGAAGAAAAGTATGCACTTGCCATGACCGCAGCAAGAAAAATTGCACAAAGAAACGACGAGCTGAGTGCGGCAGAAGAGGTGCGTGATTTGCGCGGCGGAAGCAAGGATATTGCAAAGCATGAAATAGCAGAAAGCCTTTTTGCTTCTGCGGTTAAAAAATTCTTTTACTTTTTGAGCGCGTATGACCAGGCTGTTGAAAATTGTATAACTTTGTATTCGCAGTTTGTTTCATCCGCATGCGCAAGGGATGCAAAAAAGGCTCGAGCAGAGGCTGAGAAGCTTGAGTCACGCGAGCGTTACAGAAGAGATAAGCTTTTTGACGTGATAAGATACGTACACGGTATTGACGATATGTATTCCGAGTACGTTTCCGAAAGAGCGAATAGGGATGACGCTTCAAACGAAAGCTTTAATAGCGATGGCGGTAATGATTCACGGGCTAGCGCACAAAGCAAAGAGCCCGATGCTCAAAACCTAACTTATAGCGAGCGCGAATATCAGCCGAGCTCTGCGATTGATGGGGCAGTCACTCCTCAAAAAGAGCCGCAGATTTCGGAAAATTACAACGTTTCGGCCGCAAGCATCGATATTTCTCCCATCATAGAGGAAGCGGTTTCTGCCGCTATGGCGAAATTTAATTCCGCATTGGATAAATGCGTGGACGAAGCAATTCGTGATTACGCTCAAAAAATCAGAGCTGCGGCTTTGCCTGCCGATTCCTTGAAGATGCATTCTGAGCTCGTTGATTTTGAGCTTGAAATGGCAGGCAAGCTTTCAGAGCTTACCGATAAGCTTAAGGGCATTTCGGATACTTTGACGGAAATTACGGCCGCGTGCATGGCTCTTTCGGATGCTCGGAAAAATATAGAGGAAGATCAGAAAAAAGAAAACGATACCTAACGTGCGCATCTGTGTGAGCGCAGGGACTCCCGATTAATAATCAATCAGAGGGGAGAGGCGTTTTCTTTGATTCAGGCATTTGAGTATTCTGAATCAATCAATAAAAACACGTTTAAATTCCGCGCTGATTTCGGTGCGGAATTTGTTTTTTGCTAAGGAAAAATCCGATTTGTACACTAAGGGACGGCGAATATTCGCCGTCCTGTTTTTCGTGTAGGGAATAATTATTTCGGAGCTGATATCCCATCTTGCAGACTCGCCCAAAAATTTTCTGCATCGGGCGTCTCCTGCATTTACGTATGAGGGAGTGTCGCATAAAAAGGAAAAAACAGCCCCTTTAATATCCTCAGAAATACTGAAGCAGCACCCATTAAGCGCGCAGAAAAGCTCTTCTTTTGAATCCGGGTGTATTACGGGTGCTCCGAGACTCCTTGCGTATGAGCGAATCTCGGTGTGCTTTGAGTCTCGGGAAATGTCGAGGAATAAAGGCGAAAGTTGGGTTCTTCCTTCTATTTCGGAAATCTCTTGCTTTGATATCGTTTCGCAGGAATCCAAAATCAGCGCAAATCGGCAGAGAGAATCTCCGCTCTTTGAAAAGGTGATGTCGGGCATTATTTCCTCGGCTGCCGAATAAGAAAAATAATCCTTTAAATCTTGCATAAATTACCACCGCAATAAGAAAAATCCCTGCTTTTGCATAGCAATGCAGCAGCAGGGAGAATAATTAAATAAATATAAGATAAATCAGATTATGACCGCGTTATCTTCGTTTTCCTCGTCGTGCTGTGATGCAACAAGCTGAACGTGATAAGCGTCAATTACCGCCTCCTCGAGAGCGCATCTGAAATCCGAGTTAATAGGATGTACAATGTCACGGTATGTTCCGTCGGGATTTTTTCTTGAGGGCATAACTATAAAATATCTGTCCCTCGCGTAGATAACCTTAACGTCGTGAACGGCAAGGCAGTCGTCAAAAGTTACCGAGGCGATTGCTTTCATGGGGCCCTCTTCAAAGAATTTTCTAACCTTGATATCTGTGATTTGCATAATCGTATTCCTTTCAGTATAGTCTAATTTTTATGATACCGAATATATTATACTGTAAGAATGTTAAAAATATTCACAAAGCACAAAAGCAAATTTTTAACTATTTGTAGCTTTTTTGCTAAGTTAAAATGTACAAATAGTTAATACGGACAAAAAGAGGTATAATTATGTCGGTTTTTCATTCGAAATTTACAAAAGATGAAATTATGGAGACGTTAAAAAACACCGACGCAAAAATTCATTTTATCGGTGTCGGCGGCGTGGGAATGTATTCGCTTTTCCTACTCTCGTCAAGGCTCGGATATACGGTGTCGGGAAGCGACAGAGAGCTTTCTCCGCTCTTAAATAAGCTCATTGACGAAGGGTATGACGTATCGGTTGGGCATACGTCTGAGAATGCATGCGGAAAGGACCTGGTTGTTTATACGCTTGCATTGCCCGCGGATAATCCGGAGCTGGTCTATGCCGAAGACAATAAAATTCCCGCTGTATCGCGGGCGGAATATCTTGGCGTACTTATGGAAAACTACTGTGAGCGAATTTCGGTTTCGGGCAGCCACGGAAAGAGCAGTACTACGGCAATGATAAGCTCTGTTTTGACAGCGGCAGGGCTCGACCCAACCGTAGTTCTCGGAGCGTCATTGCCAAATTCCGATTCGCCTCTTCGCGTCGGCGGCAAAGAGTATCTCGTTTTCGAGGGGTGTGAATATAAGGACGCCTATCTGCGCTTTTCTCCGACGGTAACCGTGTTTACGAATTTAGAGCACGATCACGTGGATTATTTTTCGGATATAGAAAGTATAAGGCAATCCTTTTTGGCTGCAATGAATATACCGAAGGTAGCTATCGTAAATTGCGACGACGAAAATCTGCGTCGGCTTATACCCCTGGCAAAAAGTAAAATTATAACCTACGGAGAGTCGGAGAATGCCGATTACAGAGTGATAATTTACAGCTTGAAAGCAGGCTATTACGGCTTTAAAATTTTACACGGTGGGCGGGATGTACTTGAAATTAAGCTTTCCTTACCCGGTCGGTTCAACGCAATGAATGCAGCGGGCGCCGCGGTTTTTGCTATTACCGCCGGAATTTCGTGCGATATCATATCCGACTCGTTATCGGCATTTCGCGGTATAGAACGCCGTCTTGAAAAAATCGGACGTTATAGTTCGAATTCGGTTTTTTACGACTATGCGCATCATCCGACCGAAATAAAAACGGTAATAGAAAGCATTCGGGAAATGACGAAAAAAGAGGTCGTCGTAATATTTAAGCCGCATACTTATTCGCGCACGGCGGGATTTATGGACGATTTTGTCAGGGCTCTTTCTCTTGCGGACAGAGTGCTTTTATGCGAAATATCTGCAATTCGCGAAAAGGCAATTGAGGGAGTCAGCTCAGCCGCGATTGCCTCGAAAATAGGTGAAAAAGCCGTGGTGATAAGCGATGATAGCGTTATTGACGCGCTCAAGGAGGTTGAAAATTCGTCAATCGTAATTATGGGAGCGGCTGATCTCAGCAGGGTAAAGGATTTGATTTTAAAAAAAGGAAAATAAGTTAAATGGGAGAAGAAAAATACAGGTTGTCCGCAATGCCGAAAGTACCGGATCTTAACGAACTTTTTGAACTGATCGAAAGAAAACGCTATGCAGAGTTTCGCAGCCGTGTCAGTCTTATGCCGTCGGTTGATATTGCAGAGCTGTTTGACGTAATGCCGAGTGAATACTACGTCATATTTTATAGGCTGCTGCCTAAGGAGACGGCTGCGGAGGCATTTGTCGAAATGAGTGCCGAGCTTAAAGAGCATCTGATAAATTCATTTACCGATACCGAGCTTTCGGCAACCCTTGAAGAGCTTTATATAGACGATACCGTTGATATGATTGAGGAGATGCCCGCAACCGTAGTAAAACGTATCCTGCGTAATTCAAAAAACGAGAACCGAAGCGCAATAAACCGCCTTCTAAGATATCCGAAAAACACCGCGGGAGCAATTATGACTACCGAATACGTCAGATTTACAAAGGAGATGACGGTGGAGAGCGCGCTAAGCCATATAAGAGCGGTGGCAATAGACAAGGAAACGGTTTATACCTGCTACGTCACCGACAAAAAACGGCATCTTATAGGAATCGTCACCGCAAAGGAGCTTCTGACGGCTAAGCTTAACACAAGACTTGAGGAATTCATGGAAAAAAACGTGATTTTCGTTTCCACAACCGAGGATAAAGAGGAGGTTGCAAACAAATTCGATAAATACGGCTTTCTCGCATTGCCTGTCGTTGACAGCGAATTAAGGCTTGTCGGCATAATAACCTTTGACGATGCAATCGGAGTTATGAGAGAGGAGGCAGAGGAGGATTTTGCGAAAATGGCAGCTATAACGCCAAGCGAAACGACCTATCTGAAAACGGGCGTTTTCTCAATCTTTAAATCAAGAATCCCATGGCTTCTTTTGCTTATGGCTTCGGCAACATTTTCGAGCGCAATACTCGGCAGGTTTGAATCTATGCTTCCGGCCGTGCTTCTGCTTTTCGTTCCGATGCTTATGGATACGGGCGGCAACTGCGGCGCTCAAGCATCGGTTACCGTCATACGCGCGATTTCGCTTAACGAAGCGAAGATATCGGATTTTGCGCGTATTCTCCGAAAGGAAATATGCGTAGGTCTTACCTGCGGAGCCGCTCTCGGAGTCGTTGCATTCGCAAAGCTGATTTTGATTGACAGACTCCTAATGAGAAACGGCGAGGTAACGTTGAACGTTTCGCTTGCCGTCAGCCTTGCGGTTTTCGTGACGGTGTTGGCGGCGAAATTTATCGGCTCTATGCTTCCTCTTCTTGCAAAGAGGGTGGGACTTGACCCTGCGGTTATGGCATCACCGTTTATCACAACTCTCGTTGATGCCGTGTCGCTTTTGCTTTATTTTTTCATATCGGCTCAGCTTTTGCCTATATAATTCTTAAAATCTTTATAAATTTTTCTAAAAGCATTGAAATATCAAATGTTTTATGGTAAAATATCTTATTATACGGTTTTTATGAAAACTTAACGGAGATATAAAAATGGAAAGAACACTTGTTAAAAGCATTTATGCGGACACTGCGAGCTTCGGCGGCAAAACGGTTACAGTTGGCGGTTGGGTAAGAAATCTCAGAGATTCCAAGGCTTTCGGATTTATAGACCTTAACGACGGCTCATGCTTTGGAAGCATTCAGGTCGTTTTTGAGAGGGATAAGGTATCCAATTATGATGAGATAGCATCTATGAACGTCGGCGCGGCTCTCGTCGTAACGGGTGAGCTTGTTCTCACTCCCGGCGCGAAGCAGCCCTTTGAGCTTAAGGCAGCTAAAATAGAGGTCGAGGGAACGTCTACCCCCGATTATCCGCTTCAGCCGAAAAGACATACGGTTGAATTCTTAAGAGAGCAGGCGTACCTCAGACCGAGAACCAATCTTTTCTCGGCTGTCTTCAGAGTCAGAAGCGAGGTTGCTTATGCAATTCACTCCTTCTTCCACAGCCGCGGATTCGTATACGTTCACACTCCTATAATTACCGGCTCGGATGCCGAGGGCGCAGGCGAGATGTTCAGAGTTACAACCCTTGACCCCGAAAATCTTCCTATGACCGAGGACGGCAAGGTTGATTATTCCAAGGACTTCTTCGGCAAGAGCACCAACCTCACCGTTTCGGGTCAGCTTGAGGGTGAAACCTACGCAATGGCATTCGGAAATATATACACCTTCGGTCCTACCTTCCGCGCCGAAAATTCAAATACCGCGCGTCACGCGGCAGAGTTCTGGATGATAGAGCCCGAGATTGCGTTCGCAGACCTTAACGATGATATGCAGCTTGCCTGGGATATGATAAAGTATATCATAAATCACGTAATGGACAATTGCACTCAGGAGCTTGATTTCTTCAATAAATTCGTTGATAAAACTCTTCTTGAGCGTCTTACCGCTCTAAGAAATGCAGATTACGCAAAGGTAACCTATACCGAGGCTATCGAAATTCTTGAAAAATCCAAGGCAGACTTCAAGTATCCTGTCTATTGGGGCGTTGACCTTCAGACTGAGCATGAAAGATACCTCACCGAGCAGGTATATAAAAAGCCTATATTCCTTATCGATTACCCGAAGGAAATCAAGGCGTTCTATATGCGCCAGAACGACGACGGCAAAACCGTTGCGGCAATGGACCTTCTCGTTCCAGGTGTCGGCGAGATTATCGGTGGCTCACAGCGTGAGGAAAGGCTTGACGTTCTCTCCGCAAGAATGAAGGAGCTCGGCCTCAACGAAGAGGACTATTGGTGGTATATGAATCTTCGCAAATACGGCGGAACAAAGCACGCGGGCTTCGGTCTCGGCTTTGAGAGAATCATAATGTACCTTACGGGCGTATCCAACATCCGCGACGTTATTCCTTATCCCAGAACGGTAGGAAACGCGGAATATTAATGTAAAATTAAACTTGTAAAAAAAGACAGTGAAACAAAAACCTCCCGTAACAGAACAAAGATTCTGCTGCAGGAGGTTTTTGTGTTTGCACGTTTTTGAATTGCTGCTAATTTATCGCCTGAAGGCTTGTTGGTTCTATTTAGGTTGGTATTGGCTAGCCAATACCAACTCCAAGATGCGCTGTAAAGAGTTTTTTGCCGCTTTTTAGGGTGAGCACAAAAGTTCGTGAAATCTGTACAAAACCAATTGTGCATTTTAACGAGGTAAAATTTGGGAAATTAACAAAAAGCAGACAGAGTGGCATACCTTCCATAAAGCAGGTGCGCTGTGTAGTATTATTTAAAATAAAAGTATTATTTTGCTTGACAAAAGGATTCAATCGGTTTATAATCAATATAGCGCAAATAGCGTTTTGGAGGGCTGCAATGCTCAAAACAAAAAACAAGGCAAATTTTACCGAGGGGCCTATATTCACTAGGTTACTTTTGTTTGTTGTTCCGCTGATAATTACCGGCGTTTTGCAGGTTATGTATAATATGGCTGATAATATCGTTGTCGGCCGTTTTTCAGGCGACCCCGATGCGCTCGGCGCTGTCGGAAGCACGTCGTCGGTTACCACGTTGATCATAAATATTATGATTAGTCTTTCGTCGGGCGCGGGGGTTGTTGTAGCTCAATATTTCGGTGCAAAGGATCATGACAAGGTTTCGCGAACCGTCCACACGTCGATGGCGCTGTCGGTGATAGGCGGAATAATACTTATGATAATCGGTATTGTTTTTGCCCGCCCTCTTCTTACTATTATGGGCACGAAGGAGCTGTTTTACGAAAAAGCAGTTCTGTATATGATTATAATATGCTGCGGAATTCCCGCATCGTCAATCTATAATTTCGGCGCGGCAATTCTGCGCTCAATAGGCGACTCAAAAACATCGCTTTACATACTTGCGACGAGCGGACTCGTTAACGTCGTTTTGAATTTGTTCTTCGTCATGTTTTGTCATATGACGGTTGACGGAGTTGCGTACGCTACGATAATATCGCAGTATATGTCTGCGGTGGCTGTCGTTTGGGTTTTGATGAGAAGGCGCGGAGAATGCTATCAGCTGAATTTGCGCAAGCTGCGTATGGAGAGCGGACTGATTGCGAGGATTATGCGTATTGGCGTTCCTATGGCGCTTCAAAGCTCGCTGTTCTCGATATCGAATATAATCATAACAAGCTCTGTGAACACCTTCCCCGAGCACGTCGTTTCGGCTAAAACGATAGCGTTTAATATTGAGGGATTGACTTATACCGTAATGCATGCTTTTGCCAATGCCGCTATGACGTTTATCGGTCAGAATTTCGGTGCTCAAAAGTACCGCCGTCTTAATAAAGTGTTTTTGTATACTTTAATTCAGGTCACTGTGGCGGGAATTTTGGTTTCCCAGGTGGAAATTCTGTTTGGCAGACAGCTCTCGTCGCTCTATATAGACTCTACCGACCCAAATCGCGAGGCGATTATAGAAGCCGTTCTTGAGATATTCCGTATAATGCTCACAACCTATTTCCTCTGCGGAGTTATGGAGGTCATATCGGGAGTGCTTAAGGGAATAGGCTTTTCGGTTACTTCCATGGTGGCAAGTCTTATCGGACTTGTTCTGCGTGTTGGATGGATAGTATTCGTAACACCTACAGAAAAATTCCATACTATATTCGGACTTTTTGTGTCTTACACGCTTTCATGGATACTCACGATAGTGCTTTTACTTTTGTGCTGTGCTTATGCTTGGCATAAGCTTGGTATATGGTGCCGCGCCAAAGAAGAAAAAATAACGGAAATTAGCGAAAAGGAGAAAATATATGAGAACACTTATTAAAAACGGTAAAATAGTTACTGCCGAAAAGGTAATAAAAGGATACCTTGCCTACACCGACGGAGTCATAGATTACGTTGGAACCGATGCGGTAGAAGCTGACGAGATAATAGATGCGGAGGGAGGCTACGTAGTTCCCGGATTTATTGATATTCACTGCCACGGCGGAAATAATCTTGAATTTATGGATGCGGGTGTCGACGGATTTGGAAAGATTGCT
Source organism: Oscillospiraceae bacterium (assembly GCA_015064665.1). Next base: position 22,469 of record SVRU01000011.1, on the reverse strand, counting down.
GAGTTCCATAAATCTCACGGAACAACAACTCTTTACGCGACGACTCTTGCCGCGGAAGACAACGAAATCATAGAGGCACTTGATGCGTTCGCGGAATACAAGAAAAACAATCCTAACAGCACCCTTGAGGGAATCCATCTTGAAGGTCCTTGGCTCAACCCAAAGCAGTGCGGAGCACAGAACACCAGCTATATGAAGCTTCCGAATGCCGAGGAACTTAAGGCTCTTAAGGAAAAGTATCCCTTTATCTATAAGGTTGGAGCAGCTCCGGAGCTTGAGGGCGGCGCAGAATTCGGTGAAATGGGAAAAAAGCTTGGTATAGTTATGTCGCCCGCACACACCGACGGAACCTTTACCGATATGGAAGAGGCTCTTAAGCACGGATATAATATAATGACTCATTTGTATTCCGGTATGAAGGGTACCGAGCGCGTAAATGCATACCGCGTTGCAGGCGCAGTTGAAGCAGGTCTTTATTTTGACTCATACTACGTTGAGATTATAGCTGACGGAAAGCATCTTCCTCTTGAGCTTCTCAAATACATATACAAGGCAAAGGGACCCGACAGAATATGTATGATAACCGATGCGATCCGCGCGGCAGGTCTTCCCAACGGCGCGGAAACGAAAATCGGAAGCCTCAAGAGAGGTCTTGACGTAATAGTTGAGGACGACGTTGCGAAAATGCCCGACCGTCAGGCTTTTGCGGGCTCAACGGCAACGACCGACCGACTTTACAGAACCATGGCGAAGGCTATCGGAATAAAGCCCGAGGGGCTTGTTGCGCTCTCTAAAATGTCCTCTCTCACGCCCGCAAGGGTTATGGGACTTACCGACAGAGGTGAGATTGCCGTTGGCAAAATCGCAGACATAGTTATACTCAATACCGACCTTGAGCTTGTCAGGGTTATTACCGAAAAAACGAATTAATATAAAAAACCTTGATTGATAACTTGGCTTTCTTTTCGGAAGTCTTGCATCAATCAAGGTTTTTTCTTTTTGCCGCGTCACGTGACGGCGCTTATATTAAAGTGAATCTCCCGGCAGGACGGGAATTATTTTTGCTTCAAGAGTTATTTCTTCGGTTATCGGGGTGTTAAAATTCCATTTTTGGTCAGTGCCTTTAATATACCAGCCCTCAAGCGAACTTTTCGGCGGAATCTCCGGATCGTTCGGCTTTTCGACGGCGGCGCCTATCTCAACCTCCAAAACGAGATATACGGTGTCGTTTGCCGTGAAGGTGACCATGATTTTTTTTGCCTCCCATTTAGCAACGAGAGTGATATCCGAGGTTGGAGTGTTCTCCTCAAAATTCCAAAGCACTCCGTTAAGATACCAGCCTACAAAGATTGAATAGCCGTTGGATATGTTTTTGGGGGGAAGAACCAAGGAGCCGTGCTTGACCGTCTGGCTTTCGATTTTTTCATCGCATCCCGTATCAAAGCTTACGGTATAAACAGGTCTTCTGTATACGGAAACGGTATATTGCGAGGTAACGCCTTCGTACGTTACGGTCGCGTAAAACAAATTTGTACCGTAGCTAAGCTTTGCCGTGTCTAAAATCTTTTCCTCGGAAGACATATCGTATGAAATAACGACCGACGCGAGTGAATATATTTTGACGTTATCTTTTATGTTGATTTCTTCAACCTCGTCGGAAACCGATGCCGAAAGCAAACGTTCGGACACCGTGAAAAAGTCTGAGCCGATGTCTGTTCCGAAGATTTTTGCGGGTATAAGCTTCTGTTCGGTCAGAATACTGTTGCATCTGGTGCAAAAGCTTCCGTCGGTGTAGCCGTCGACGGTGTCTGTGGCGGCTGTTCCGCTGACCGTAATCTCGCTATGCCCAAGCTTTTCTATCTTTTCGGTGATAATTATTTCTTCGCATTCCGTGCATTTTTGTATTCGCATGCCGTCCCGTTCGCAGCTTGCGGGCTCCAGCACGGTGAATTCACCCGGCGTATGCTCGTGCTCCGTAATCCATTTAGCATAAACGAACAAATCGGCAGAGAGCTCGTTGTTTTTTAAATAGCTCTCGTCAAAAGCGACCGACCATCTCGTTGAATCGAGATACCAACCGCCGAAAGTATGACCGTCAAGCACAGGGGCTGTCGGCATTTCAATATCCGTCTTATCCGCGGCTTTGACAGTGTGATATACCTCACCGTTTACTATGAAGTTTATTTTAATTTCATCCTCGCCGCAGGAAAATAAGCACAAGGATACCGTCAGCAAAAAAACGGCTGACAAAAGCGCTTTTATTAATTTCGTTTTCATTTCATTACCGTAATTTTTCTTTATCAGTAGTTTATGGCTATTCCGAAGAAAAGCACGAGAACGGTTAAAACAAATATAACAACTTGAAGCTTCCAGGTCCACCTTGCCCATTTGCCGTAGGAAACGTTTGCCATTGAAAGACCCACGAGAAGAACGGGGTTCGTCGGAAGAATTACGTCGGTAAAGCCGTCTGCCATACAGTATGCAAGGATAACAATTGCAGGAGATAGGCCCAAAGCCACGGCTGTCGGCATAATGATTGGCATAATCAGCATGATTTTTGCCGAGGCGGAACCTATAAAGACCTGTATTATGAGAATTAAAAGATATATAAGAACTATTGCGAAAAATTTGCTTTTACCGTTAAGATAGGTGATAATACCGTTCATTATTGTATCCAGTATTCCGCTCTCGGTCATAATCAGCTTTACCGAGGAGGCAAGGGCTATCATTAAGACTGCTGGCAGCATTGATAGAGCACCATTAAAGAAGTGAACGAAAACGTCTCTTTTTTTCTCGGAAACAAAGAGTCCTGCAGTGATTCCGACCATAAGAAAGCTTGCCGCAAGCAACGGAATTGCTAAATCCGAAATTGCTTTGACTGAGGCTATAAGAATAAGAAGGATGCCCTGAACGGCAAAAAATGCGGTGTAGACCTTGAAAATTTTATCGCTGTCTTTAATGCATGACGCATTGTCAGACAGGAGTGATTGTCTTTTCTGTATATCTGATTCATAGGTAGGTGAAAGCTTTGGGTCTTTTTCTATTTTTCTTAAATGCATCATAAGGAAGACGCACAGAACCGCATAGACAAGTGCAAAAAATACGATACGAAGCCATACACCTGTGGAAGGAGCAATATCGGCTACCTGTGCAGCAAGACCGACCGAAAACGGATTTGTTATAGCGGCGGAAAAGCCGAAGCAAGCCGCGAGCAAGCAAGCTCCAAGTCCTGTCATAGTATCCATGTTTATTGACAGCATAAACATAATGACAAGCGGAAGCAGAGTTACCAGCTCCTCGAACATACCGAAAAAGCTTCCGAAAAGCATGAAGATAAGAGTCGTGAGGCAAACTATCGGACCGCCCTTGTCGCGTAATTTTTTCATTATCCGTCCGATAAGTATCTTTATACCGCCTGTTTTGTCAATGAGGTTGAAGATTCCGCTCATAATGAGTAAAAACAAGCTTATCATTATGATAGTAAGTGAATCCTCAGAAACAAAAACACGCAACGGTGCTGTCAGAATGCGCCAAACAGCGATTCCACCTATTCCTTTTTGAGAATAAGTGCCCGGAATTATTGCACCGGAATTATCTCTCTGAAATTCGCCCTGCGGAATAATATAGGATAAAATTCCGCTTATCGCTATAACGGTTGAAAGAATTAAAATGACTGTCAGAAACGAGCGCAAGCCGATGCTTGAAAAGCTCTTTTCCTTTTTTCTCGTTATCGTATCTCTTTTAAAAAGTTTAATCATAATGAAGTATCTCTTTTCGAATGATATTATACGGAAACAGCATTGCTTTCTTCATTTTTTATCAGCATTGATGCTATGTAGAAATCCACACAGCTCTTCTTTTCGTCGGGGACGAAATAGTATATCTCTTGACCAACATAAATTTCAAAATCCTCGCCTGCACCAAACAGAATCCTGTATATATTTTGAATAGGGAAGTGAATTTCTACGTGCTCCCCGTGCTTGATTCCGCGATACGTAAGCCCCGAACTGTCAAAAATTACTTCTCCGCGGCCTGCATGCTGAAGCATTTTTTTGCCGTCGTCGGAGCGCATTTTTAATTCGACCTCTGCCGAGAGGGAAAAATCGGGATTTTTTGACATTTGGTCTCTTATCAGGTCCGTTTGCCACTCATACCAGTCTGCGAAGTTCTCGAAGGGGGCATCCGTGTCAAATAAATATCTGTTGTTTATTGTCGCAAGCTTGCCGCACTTCTCGCAAAAAACATCACGTCGTTTTGTGAAAATTGTGTATTTTTGTTTGCATTTTGGGCATCGCGTCAATATGTTTTCAAGTCCTTCTGCAAGTTTTGCCGAGCGGTATCTGACGTTTTCTTTTGTTTTGAGCCATTCAAACTCGTTGTAATAAAGTCGGTTTTCGACTTTTTTCTTAATTTCGTCTGTTTCAAGAACTGCAAGCTCTTCTTTTGTTATAAGAAGCTGAAGCTTTGCTTCGACCAAAGCGCCGCGCCGTATTCCGTTTCCCCATTTTGGACTTGCGAAGTAATCGCCCTCGATCTTTATTGCATAAACCGTGACAGCCGATTTTTTTAAAAATGCGTAGGTTCCCGGTTGAATATCTTCAAATTTTCCGACTGTTGAAAGTCTTGCTTCAGGCATCATTGCCAAAACACCGCCCTCGCGAAGAACTCGTACACAGTTTTTGGCACTTTCTATATCAAGTGCAAACATGCTTTTCGGGAAACAGCCGAAGCTTCTCAAAAGATTTCCGAGTCTTTTATTATAAAAATAGAGTCTTGCAACAATGAAATTCGGACTTTTCTTGCGTAAAAGCGTTCCTGCGTATGCAAAATCAATAAAAGAGCCGTGGTTGCAAAGAACAATAGAAGGGGATTCTATTTCACCGACCTCGTTGATGTATTTAACCTTGACTCCGCGGAGAAAAAACACAATTCGTGAGATTATATATGGAATGGTCAGGCGGCTTGATTTGTATTTTCTTACCGTAGTTTTTGAAGAATACTGAGGCTTATCGATATAGTTGTTGAGCTTTTCAAAAATTACTTTCCTGTTTATTGAAAGAACAATAATAGCTACCAGCAGAACTGCGAAAACTATCAGAGATATTATCCAACTTGTAGCAATTGCAAGATGTCCGAGTCCTACTCCAATACACACAGAAGGAATTGAACCAAGGAGGGTAATCATGATAAATCTCGGATATTTCATTCCGAAGCTTGCAGCAAGAAAACATATCATTCCATATGGAATGGCCGGCAGAAAATAGAGGATAAGGATAATTGCCGCAAATCTTTTTGACTTTGCCGCTTTTTCTATATTGATATTTAAATTGCTGCTGAAATATTCTTTCATTTGGTTGCCGAATATTTTATACAGCATGAAAATTGCGGTGTTTCCAAGCAGCACGCCGATAGAACAGCAAAAAAAACCAACGGGAAAACCAAAAGCAACTCCTGAAACGACTTGAATCGGTTCAGCGGGCAAGAAAGTGAAAACGACCTGAAGCATTGCCAGAATTGATACCGTGGCGTATCCTCGTATACCAAGTCCCAAAAGTCGTTCGTGAATTTCCTCATTGGAAAGTTCATCGTCGAATACACTTTTTACAATCTCATAATTGCCGCCGGAAAAACACATCCATAAAATCAATACGAAAATTACTGATATAGTAATCAAGGCGAAAATTTTTCTTTTTATATTACGAACCATAAATCCAAACCTGTCTGTATACCTAGTGACAATTTCAACTTTATATTTATTCTATCACAATATATTCTTTTTTTCAAGAGCAAGACCAAAACATGCTTTGATATAAAGAAAAAAGTGACTTTCCTTAAGGATTGTCACGCACACAACATATTTATTATAGCACGGTTTTGAAGTTTTGTAAATACTTTTGTGTGCATATTTCACAATTTCTATGTTTTGAACAAAAAACAATTATTAAATACTTACAAAATTACATATTGATTTTCTTTTTTGACTGTGTTATACTAAAAGCGAAGAAAGGAAGGTACGGTCCAATGGCAAATTGAAATACAGAAAGACGAAGCACAGGCAACCGAAAAGAAAATAAAATTACACGGCGGTGTTACGCATTACATAGATTGAAGGAAGGTTAGAGAGATTCGGTTCAAAGGGTGCTTAAAAGTCATCTTTTCCATGGAGAAATGAAAAAACGTAGGTTGTTCTCACCAAGAGAAATTAGAGTAAGTGTTGTGGAGTTTGAGGTCGTTGTCCGGAAGAGATGGAAATTAGACCGAAGAAAGAGAGGATAATCAAAAGATGTTAGATATCAAGAGTGAACATTAGTGACCCTTGGTTGCGTAAAGAAGCAATCAAGGGTCACTTTTTATATATTCTTTCAATTTCGCTCGGTAGCCGCAAGGGGTGATGCCGACCGTTTTCTTGAATATTCTGTTGAAATTTCTAAGGGAACCGAATCCGCAGTCGTAAGCAACTCCGAGAATTGTCAATTCGGGATTTTGGAGCTTTATGCAGGCTTCGTTTGCTCTGTAACCGTTTACGTATTCAATAAAGGTCATTGCGGTGTATTGCTTGAAATATTTGGATAGATAAACGTAATTGTAAGAGGTATGCTGCGAAAGAGATTTCAGACTGCAGTCGCCTTGATAATTGTCCTCGACAAATTTAAAAATGCTTTCTATAAGGGATGCTGATTTGTCTTTTTTTTCGGTGTATTGAGTCTTCTCATGAAATTCGCCGCATAGCGAGTACAGAACGCCCTGCATGCTCATTATGTTTTTTTGGTCAGCGCGGGATATCTCTTCAGCATAATTTCTGTCCGATATCAGCACGTTTGAAACGGGTATTTTGCCATTTGAAAGAGAGGCGTACGTATCAACAAGCTCCGCCGAGAAAATACATACAAAATCAGCACTGTAATTATGGGTTTTGAATTCATGCACTTGATTTGGAAAAATGAGGAGAGAATCCCCTTTTTTTAACGAATAGCATTTCCTTTCAACAAAAATCGACATTTCGCCGTCTGTCACTGCCACGAATTCAAAGCTGTTATGCAGGTGGGGCGGATAGCTTACGTTCGTACCGCGAGTTATCATAACGCCTTTGCCTCGCAGCGAGTTTTGAAATTGGTATATCATATTATCTCCAAAAGCTAAATATTGTCTATATATTATATTCTTTGTGGCTGGATTTGTCAAGTGATATCTTATAAAATAGAGGTGTAGTAAAGAAGGTTTCTGACAGAGGAGACAAAAATGAATTTTGAGCAAAGAGCAAAAGAACTTGTATCAAAAATGACACTTGAAGAAAAAATGAGTCAGCTTTGTAACGAAGCGCCCGCAATAGAGCGGCTTGGAATTCCCGCATACGATTGGTGGAGCGAGTGCCTTCACGGAGTGGCAAGAGCCGGCACGGCAACCGTTTTCCCTCAACCTATAGGCATGGCGGCAACCTTTAACGAGGAGCTTGTCAAGGAGGTGGGCGATACGATATCCACCGAGGCAAGAGCGAAATATAACGAGTATAAAAAGTTCGGCGGAACGCAGATATACCACGGTCTTACCGAATGCGCGCCCAATATCAACATCTTCCGTGACCCCAGATGGGGCAGGGGACAGGAAACCTTTGGTGAGGACCCCTGCCTCACGGGAAGAATGGGCGCTGCGTTCGTAAACGGTCTTCAAGGCAACGGAAAAAGCAAATACCGCAAGGTCGATACCACTCTTAAGCATTTTGCCGTGCATAGCGGTCCGGAATCTCTCCGTCACGGCTTTAATGCCGTTGTAGGTGAAAAAGACCTCAGAGAAACATATCTTTGGGCGTTTAAATACTGTATAGACAACGCCGATGCGGCGGCTGTAATGGGAGCGTACAACGCAGTGAACGGTGAGCCTGCTACGGGTGGACCGAGACTTGTCAAGGAAATTCTTTACGGCGAATGGGGCTTTAAGGGATATATGGTATCCGATGCGGGCTCGGTAAGGGATATACACGAAAATCACAAATTCACCAAGGACGAGGCTGAAAGCGCTGCATACGCTCTGAACAACGGCTGTCAGCTTAATATCGGTCAATCGTACGAGCAATTACCCGAGGCTTACAGACGGGGGCTCGTCAGTGAAAAGACGATTAGCGAGGCGTGTGAGAAGCTCTTTGCAACCCGTTTCAGACTTGGTATGTTTGATGACGACTGTGAGTATGACGCTATAAGCTATGATGTCGTCGAATGTGAAAAGCACCGTATGTTAAACAGAAAAATAGCGGAGGAGTCTATCGTTCTTCTGAAAAATGACGGAATACTTCCTCTTAATAAACAAAAAAACATAGCCGTTATAGGTCCTAATGCCGACGATATCAGTATTTTGCTGGGAAATTATAACGGATTCCCTTCAAGATATACGACTCTTCTTCGCGGAATACAGGAAGTAAGCGATGCGAATATTATCTATTCAAGAGGCTCAAGTCCATTCGGAGACCTTTCAATACATCGTGAGCCTCCTATTAAAGAGGCCATCATCGCCGCGCAGAAAGCCGACGTCGTTATTCTTTGCGTAGGTCTTAATCCATCTATGGAGGGCGAAGAGGGCGATGCTTCAAGAAGCGCAAACTGCGGCGACAGAGAAGATATCGAAATACCCGCGGCACAAAAGACGCTTATCGAAAAGGTCATTGCGGTCGGCAAGCCTACGGTTTTGGTTAACGTCAGCGGAAGCTGCGTAAATCTCGACTACGCCGACAAAAATTGCAACGCGGTCATTCAGTATTTCTATCCGGGCGCAGAGGGCGGTATGGCTCTTGCAAACGTGCTGTTTGGCGAGACCTCACCCGCCGGAAGACTTCCCGTTACCTTTTACCGCAGCGTCGACGATCTCCCTCCTTTTGAGGATTACAGTATGGAGAACCGCACTTATAAATTCTTTAAAGGAAAAGCTGTTTATGAGTTCGGTCACGGTCTTACTTATTCCGAAATTACTGAGGAGTGGAAGGATGAGAATACCGTTGAGGTATTTAATAAAGGTGCTTACGATACTGCGTATTCCGTCCTTAAATACGAGTACGTTCCGCATAAGAGCCTTTGCGATTTCAAGAAAATATTTATTAAATCGGGTGAAAAGATTACGGTTAATTTTAAAAAATAATTATATACGGCACGGATTGGCAGTTTAACCGTTTTTGGCGGTTCGATGCTGAAAGCATACAAAAAAGACCTTGATGATGAAATTCAAGGTCTTTTTGCAGTTTGTGTTTTATTTTATATTAAGCTTGTTGTTTTCAAAATGTTTTTTCGTTGCATCAATTACAACCTTTGAAAGAGCAGTAAGGGCAATAAGGTTGGGCAGAGCCATAAGTGCGTTGAAGCAGTCGGCAATCAGCCATACGATTCCTATTTCTGCTACCGCGCCGATAAATACGAATGCAACGTAGATAAGTCTGTATGTAAGAACAGCCTTTTTTTGCTGCGATTTAAAAAGATATGTAGCGCAAACTTCGCCATAGTATGCCCAACCGAGAATTGTTGAGAGGGCGAAGAAAACCGTTGCAATGGAAATAACGTAGCTTCCGACGTAGGGAAGGGCTTCGCCGAAGGCTGCTGCACTGAGCGGTGCGCCGTCAAATTTATATCCTCCGCCAAGGTTAAAGCCTTCAAGATACACCTCGGAGGTGAGAACGACGAGCGCTGACATCGTGCATATTATAATAGTAGTGATAAATACCTCAAAAACACCCCAAAGTCCTTGCTTTACAGGGTCCTCGGTGCTTGATGCCGCGTGCGCTATGGGCGCGCTTCCAAGACCCGCCTCGTTTGAGAACACACCGCGTCCGACACCGTATCTCATAGCCGTGAGAATACCGTATCCCGCAACACCGCCGAAAGCCGCCTTGAAGTTGAACGCTTCTCTGAAAATAAGTTTGAACGCCGTCGGGATGCTCGATGCGTTAAATATGAGAGCAAGAATAGACGCAAGAATAAAGAATACCGCCATAACGGGAACGAGCTTTTCGTTTACCGATGCGATGCGCTTAACACCGCCAAGTATAACTACGCCGACGATAAGGGTAAGAACGATACCGGTTATCCAAGGAGCTACGTGGAAGGTGTTTTTAAATACACCCGCAATAGAATTCGACTGCGTAGCATTGCCCGTACCGATACAAGCTATCATTGCAAAAACTGCAAATAAAGCGGCAAGCCATTTGATTCCAAGACCGTTTTTAATGTAATACATAGGTCCGCCGGTCCAAGCTCCTGCTTCGTTTTTCTCGCGGTACTTAAGCGAGAGAACGATTTCCGAATATTTGGTTACCATACCGAGAAGCGCGCTGATCCACATCCAGAATATTGCTCCGGGACCTCCTGCAACGAGCGCGGTTGCAACGCCTGCTATGCTTCCAGTACCAATCGTACCCGCAAGAGCGGTCGTTACCGCTTGGAAGGGACTGACGCTTCCTTTATCCTTAGCGTGCATATTCTTTTTAAACAGACTTCCTATCGTGTTTTTTGACACGTATCCGAAGCGTCTGAACTGAAATCCGCGCGATCTTACAGTTAAAAAAAGTCCTACCGCAATGAGAAGAAACATCATTGCAATGCTAAGTATATTGCTATATACAAAATTCAGACCGGTGTTTAATGCTTTTAATATAGCGTCCATTTAAAATCTCCGTTGATTTTCATTCACCTAAATATGATATACAAATATTCGAAGTTTGTCAAGGGGTGATTTTTCTTTTTTATGTTACAAAATTGCTCAATTTTAAGATAATTTTGTTGCTTTAAAATAAAAACATTGATATTGCAGATATCAAAAATTATTTGCTGTGCATTTTTAAGTATTTTATAAAGTATTTCCAATCCTCACGGCCAAGATAATGACCACCGGAACGAAGATGATAGGCGATTACGCCCTCATGGAAGCATTCGCCTACGCTTGCCATCCTATGAGGGTGGACCAATCCCGAGCCGGTGTGTTTTTCATAGTATTGGCTCGCTTCTGCGGCGGCAAGGTATTCATTCTCGGGACACGCCCACGCATCCTCCTGCGCGCTTGCGATATATACTCTGTGCGGTATATTTGCCGCAATCAGAAAATGCTGATCAAAGGGAAGGGCGGATTCATTGTCGGCATATTTTTCGTAGTTTTTGCAAAACCAGAAGGGAAATCTGTTGAGTATGTCACGAATGGATTCTCCGCCTTTTTCTCTTGATAAAGCTGCGCCCGAGCATCCCGAGTTGTTTGAAACCGTACAGAAGAAGCGTTCGTCAAGCGCACCCGCAAGCAAAGCCGTTTTGCCAAGTCTCGAATGACCGATAACACAGATTTTTGAACTGTCAAGCTCGTCCAGCGTCTGCGCATAATCCATAACAGCGCATGCCGCCCAAGCCCAAAGACCTATTTTTCCGCATTGGTTATCCTTTTTCTCACCGTTTGGATACACAACGCCTGCAAGACCGTTTGTAAAATCTCCGTCATCAGAGGATACATCCTTGTAACAAAAGGTGAGCGTTGCAACACCCTCATCTATAATTTCCTCTGTCGGTTGGTATTTGTCAGGAATCAGATCGCTGAAATTTATATGAATAAAAGCGGGGAGTTTTTTCGTCCTGTCTTTAGGACAAGCATAATAAAGCGAAAAAGAATATTCTCCCCAATCCGCCTTGCAGCACAGTCTTAACTTTTTTAGGCTGGCTTTTCCCGCGCAAAACTTTTCGTCGCAATTTTCGACCGCGGCGGTGACCGAATAGGGCGCAGAGGGCAGGTGTCCATATTCCTCATTCAATAAAAGATTAAGTATTTCTTGCTTGTTTAAGCCACACGGATTCGGCAGGTTTTGAATGCTTTTCATACAGCACCTCAGGTTTTATTTATTAATGAAATTATAGCATCGAAATGCCTTTTTGTCAATTATTGTGTCAGCATTTGTCTAATATTTGCCTACTGCGTAACGAAACAAAACGAGCTGTTTTGGATATTGACTTTTTTGTGTTGTTGTGATATAATATTTTTCGTTTAAATAATACGCGCATGCGCGCGCGCTTAAAAAGGAGCTTTTCAATGCTATATCCTATCTTATCGTTGGTTTTTCTGGTAGCGGCGATTGCCATTGGATGCATCATGAAAAAAAATACGGGTGTTATTTCAATCGGTTTATCTCTTGTACTTGCCAGAATAGCAGGTATATCCGACAAGGCTGTTATCGGATATTTTAACAATTCTCTGTTTATAATGCTTCTCGGCATTATGTTTTTGTTTTGCATAGCGCAGAACAACCGCACTCTTGAAATTCTTGCGAGAAAGGCAATTCTTCTCTGCAAGGGTAAGGTTAAGCTTATTCCTATAGTTTTGTTTGTTCTCGGTGCAGTTATTTCCGCTATCGGACCGGGTCTTATATCTACCACTGCACTCATGGCAGTTCTTGCAATGGCGCTTTCAATTGAGCTTTCGGTAGAACCTATAAGCTTTCTTCTCTTTGGTGCGCTCGGAGCTTTTGCGGGCGGTCTTTCTCCCATTACTCCCTCGGGTATTGTTGCAATCGAGGTTGCGGAGAAGAGCTTGATCACGGGTGTAGCATTCCCGATAGCTATTTGGATGTTTATCATTATGCTTTTCTGTGCCGCTATGCTTTATTTCTTTGTATTTAAATGGCATAAATATAAAGAGTCGGATAAGGGCAGTGCCGAAAGTGCCATTGTAAATGAAAAATTCAAGCTTGAGCATATAGTAACTCTTCTCGGTATCGTACTTGTTGCGGTCCTTTCAACCCTTTTCAGCATGAACATCGGTCTTATTTCATTTGCGGTTGCGGTCGTTATTCTTCTTTGCGGATTCGCAGACGAGGGTGCGGCAATCAAGGCGATTCCTTGGAATACTCTGCTTATGATAACCGGTGTCGGTATGCTTATCTCTCTTGTAACAGAGCTTGGCGGAATTGATTTGCTTTCCGACGCTCTCCGTCTTCTCATGGGCGAAAAAACTGCGGCTGCGATCCTTACGGTCCTTGCCGGCGTTATGTCTTGGGTTTCCTCGGCATCGGGTGTCGTTATGCCTACTCTTATTCCTACCGTTCCCACTCTTGCAGCGGAGCTTTCGGGTGTAAGTTCAGTAGCTCTTGTAACCGGTATCTGTATCGGTGCAAATGCTGCTGCTTTTAGCCCTCTTTCGAGCTGCGGCGGTCTTATGCTTGCGGCATACTCGGGTTCGAAAGTGGCAACTACGGAAGGGCGAAATAAAATGTTTGCACGTCTTTTCTTCTTCTCATCTGCGTGCATTCTTGTTTCGGCGGTGTTCGCTCTTATAGGCTGCTTTAACTGGTTTTAAGATAAACGTTTTAAAAGCGAAAAAAAGCTTAGGCTTACAAAAATCATTATAATTCAAAATAGGCTGACTCAAGTTCAAAAGCTTGAGTCAGCCTCTCTCGCGTCAAAGAATAATAGGCAGATTTTGGAAATTCGAGGAAGAAACGACCGCTTCCTGCCTCTTCTGTTGCCACGGTCACTCCGTGGCTCTGACAGTCCGCAGGACTGTTATTCAATACCTCGGAGCCGCTTCGCTGCCTCGGCGGAAACTCTCGTACCCGTGTTAAGTTTATTTGCGTATAGCATGAAATCAGAATTTAACAACGGTGGTTTTGATAGATTTTATGCTTCGAATTTAAGAAGAAAATCTCGAATGTTCATATGAATGATACCGTTACTGCTCATATCAAACTCATCCATAGACAATACATACTTGGGATAGTTATCATTAATGTTATTATATACTCCAAATTCACGCGCATCGGTTTTCTCCGAGGCGAGCATATAACAAACCTACACGTAGATTCTCTTGCCGTCTTTATCGCAAACAATATCAATCTCTTTTGTGCCAACCTTACCTAGGGTGACTTTATATCCAAGACGTAAAAGCTCCGGGCAAACTGTGTTTTCGAGAATCATTTCTATATTTCGCTGATTGTTATCGTAAAGTGCCTGTCTAAAACCGTGGTCGGAAAGATAGTATTTTTCATTGATTTGCAGCATTTATACGGGCATTCTATATTTTATGCCAAAAATTCCGGACTTTGCGAAAGTTATGCGGTATTGTGTTGTGCTAACAGAGGAAGCGAACAATGAAAAGCATAATTAAAGAACTATGGTATGGAAACATAATTCATCCGGAGGACAGCAGAACGAACACAAAGCAATAAGTGACACGAGCCTCAGAATGCTCGTAAAGAAGATATTTATCACCGAGAGAAAGGATAAGCTGAAAATCAAAATTCAGCTTAAGGCTGACTTCCGGGCGCACATAGACTTCCTGCATAATGAGGATTCTTCGATGTATAAAAGCTACGGAGATATCTTGGTCGTAGAGAATTTTCACAAAAAAGCTAACGAATATTTGAAAAAGGTCTTAATTTATGATATAATAAGGTCAATTTTAAAAGCAAGCAAAATCAACGCGAGGGTACTATGTTACAGTTCTTATTGTCTATATCAGACGAGTCTGATTACGCGAAAATAAATTACATATACAACGAATATCACGATTTTATGGTGAAGGTTGCGGTGAACAAATTTAAGAATATGGGCAGGAGCAATTATGTCTTTGATGCAGAGGATGCTGTGCAAAGCGCCTTTGTAAAGATAACAAAGTATATTAATAACATTGATTTTTCGGCAAATGAGAAAAAGATTAAAAATTACGTTTTTTCAATTTTAAACAACGAAATCAACAATATAATAAGCGAAAATGCTGAATTTGATGAGCTTGATGAAGATTTTTATGATAAAACAGACGATGATTTTATAGAGGAGTTGTGTATCAAGGAAAAATATAATCAGGTAGTTAGGGCTATCGAAAATCTTGACGAAAGATATAGCACGACTATGTATTTATTATATTGTAACGAGATGACCGTAAACGAAATATCAGATTTGATGGGTATTTCTGCCAAAACGATATATACCAGACTTTCCAGAGGTAAAAAGCTATTGCTCGATTCATTAAAGGGGGTAACGGTGAATGAATAAAACCGATGAAGCTTTATTTAGGCAGGCGCTGACAGAGGGTGTCAGCAATAGGTTTAGTCGGCAAATCGAAAGCTGCACAGAGACCGTCGTTTGCTCCCGCAGGCATAGGGCAGCAATCAGTAAAATTATAAACGACGCGCGCAAACAGAGCCATGCGGTAAGTATCAGAATCAGAAAAATAATCGCTATTTTGGTGGCGGCTGTTATGCTGTTGGTAAGCTGTGCAGTAGTATATCGCGATGAAATCCGTGATTTCATAGAAGAAATTTATGAATCCTTTGTAAAAATAAACTATTCCGACGGTGATGACCAAGGAGCAGAAATAAAGGACGTATACGAGCTTACGTACATGCCGGAAGGATATCAGTTGGAAGATGAATTATTACTTGACGGAATGCTGAGAATCACATTTTCTAATTCAAACGGTCAAATAATAGTATTTGAACAACACACTCTAGATACTGCGGTTTTCTTTGCTGATATTGAAAACGGATATACCAAAATCGTAGATATCAGTATTTACGACGTATATTACAAGGAAACGAAACAACAAACTTACTACATGTGGAATGACGGAAAATCTTCCTTGGTGTTGATTTCAAAGATAACGTTATCCGATGAAGAGCTGAAACTTATAATCGAAGGTATAAAAACTAAATAAATATACGGCGCCTCAAAAAATTTGAGGCGCTTTTTTCATTTTTTGAAGAATTTTGTCAAAAAAGAATGTATTAATATATGAGCGCGTTATAAAAGCGCTTAATATATTACATATCATAAAGGAGACATTTATGAAAAAAACAGCAAAAACTTTATTAATCCTAGCCTTGTCAGTAGTAATGTTTCTGACAAGCATTCCCGTTTTCGCAAGCGAAGCGGATACGGGAATATCTCCGAGACTTTCGCATATGGGCGGTGCAAGATTTTCATTCAATGCTACCGATACAGGCGGTCATGTTATAGTATCATACGAAGGCTATGATGATACCTTCGTTCAGGCTACGGTAACTGTCAAGCTCGAAAAAAGATACCTCCTGTTTTTCTGGAAGGATATTGACGAGTGGTCTGCAAGTTCAACAGTGTTGTGGGGATATTTCAATCATACATTTACCCTCGACGGCACCGGCAAGTACAAGGCTACCATAACTCTTGAGGTTCTCGGTACCGACGGAACAACAGACGTTATCACAGATTCTATTGAAAGCACGTATTAAATCCTTATCTTAGCACTATAAGCATATAAAAACGGCTGCATCACGGATTTAATCGCCGTAATACAGCCGTTTTTAATGAAAATTTTACAACGCCCTTTTTATAAGTGTGGTTGCTGCGGCAAAAATATTACTTGATACGTATTAAAGTTGAATAAAAAGAAGCCAAAAATTATTTTTTTGGCTTTTTTGGTGCGTTTTGTCGAATCATAGGTGCGCCCGATTCCAAGCAACACATATTACTGGTAAAATTTTCTATCATCTGTGTTAGGAAGGGTACATCAATATGCGACATGAATTAGAAACTATATTAGGAGGGGAACTGCGTTTTCTTGCTATCGAAACGAGAGAGCGTCTTTGTCTCACACAAAAGGAAATGAGCAGACTGCTTCAAATGAGTGAAAGCTCATACTCTGATATCGAAACGGGAAAAACCAAATGCAGCGCATTGACCTCAATATTGATTTTGGATATGCAAGACGATCCGAGAGATTTTCTGCAAAGGTTAGAACGAAAATTCGCCGAGTGGTACGAAACGGAGATGAAATCGGTGTGAAAAACGTTACGTATTCGCTAATAGAAGAAAAATATAATTTTGACGGCGATTCTCGTATTTCATACGGAATCGCCGCATATTCTAACGCGGAGATTGATAGCAGCGCTACTATCGTTGCATCGGTTCACGATATTACCTCTGACAAAGAAAGACTTTCAAAATTTATTAAAGATTGTAACGATTTGCATCTTTCAATCGTGCATCTTTACGACGTTGTGGAAGATTTCCTTGTATAGTAACAATATAAAAAAGCAAGTAAAAGAAAATTGACATATAAATTTTGAAGGAAAGGGCTTTCCTAGCACAGAAGCTCTTGCTTCCCTCCGAGATGCGTTTAGCTCGGAGGTTTTTGCGATTTTGGAGAAGGTCAATAAATATAGTTAATTATTCTCCGTGAGAAAGTGAAGGGCATATACTTCTATTTCTGTGTATTGTTGTCAATTTTTACTTTTACCGAGAATAGCATCAAAGAAGACACTCTCGATATACTTATATTCGGAATAAATTCCTTGAGATGCCCACGCGAGCGCATTTCTCACCGCCGTGCTTCAGCTTGCCGACTTTTTTCATAGTTTCGGTAAGTTTTTTTTTTTTCTTTGGACAGCCGTAAGAGAATCGAACTCATAAGGTTTTAAAAGATATATTTTCCCATATACATCACCGAATTTCTCTTAAATACTAGGCAAGAGTGAATAATCCAAACTCGTTTTGGAGAGGCAAAATTTGCTCTTTCGAAAATTCGGAGAACTCTGTGCCTTAATTTCAAGATGATTTTGGTGCTTGGCTAGAATAAAAGAAGCTAACAATTAAAAATATTGGTCGGGTAATAAATACTTTTATACGTTGGTTTGTACAACGCACTACCTTCAAAGGCGTGAATTATACAAAAATCCGCGTTTTAGGTGATGCGTCTGCCGACGTAATAAGTAGCAAAGAGAAAAGCAAAAAGCCTCAAAAACGTAGTGTTTTCAAGGCTTTTCGGGCTTGGTGCAGGGGACGGGACTTGAACCCGCATGTTAAAAACACAGGTGTCTGAGGCCTGCTTGTCTGCCAATTCCAACACCCCTGCAATTTCTGGTTTTTCGTCCTCTGTTTTTACACGGGGAGAACACCCGAGGCGGTGCTTACTGTTGAGCTAGGCTCTTTCAGCATACTCCGCAAGTTGTATAAAAACGCATTTCTGCGGTTTTATCATTTTAGGTTTATATTTCGGTTTCTTAAGAATGTTCTGAAATCCTCGATGGAATCCGGATTTAACGTTGATTTATCGACTATGTACGCTTGTTGTTTTGCTATATACAAATAGAACACACTTTTGGTTTCTCTTGCTTTTATGATTACGGAATAGCGGTGTTCGGCGGTTTCCTTGCCGGTTTTGGTTGAAGCGTTAACCGAAAAAACGTCGCTATAAAACTCGAAATTTATCGCTGCATCAAGCGCAGGGGATTTTTTTACTGCAATTTTCGGAATCACAAAAGTTGCAAAAGAGTAGAACGCATCAATAAACAGAATGAGCAAAAGACCAAAAAGAACGGTTTTGTCAAAGCTGCCGAGCGCAAGCAGAAGTACAAACGACGAGAGAGTGATTGCGGTGCAAACCGAAAGGAATATCCAAAACCATTTTTTCTCAAGCGCGACAAACTTGTTGAAATCGGCAAGCTTATCACGGCTGTAAACGGTAGTAGCTGAAAATCTCATATCATATCCTCGCGCCCTCAACAATACGATAAATATAATATCATATTGTGCGGGTTTTGTCAATAGATTTTTGCTTCAATTTTGATGTCTCTGGGACTTTTAATCGACAAAACCACAAAAAACAAAGAAAAATTTCAAAAACCTATTGACAAACGACAAATAATAGTGTATAATTCCATAGGTATCCTAAGACAGCAGGTTCCGGTAAAAGCGCAAGCTTTCCTGCCGAGGTGTGACAAAATGAATGAATATTTTTTCTGTTTGTCCTTTCTCGGAGGTATTTGCGCCTATCGGAAAGGATTTTTTTAATTTTTATGGAGGTGGAACAATGCCCAGTAATAAGATTCTTGAAGAGAAGAAGCAAGTCGTAGAAGCTCTTGCTGCCAAGATCCAGTCGGCTCAGGCAGGCGTGCTTGTTAAATACGAAGGTATCAAGGTTTCCGAAGATACCGAGCTTCGTGCAGCTCTTCGTAAGGCTGGAGTCGAGTATACCGTAATGAAGAATACTCTCACAGGCAGAGCTTGCGATATCGCAGGCTATAGCGATATGAAGCAGTATCTCTCCGGTATGACCGCTATCGCAACCAGCCAGACTGACCCTCTTGCACCCGCAAAGATTATGAAAGAATACGCTGACAAGATCGAGTGCTTTGAAATCAAAGCAGGATTTGTTGACGGCGGCGTTCTTGACGTAGCAGGTGTTGAGGCTCTTGCAGCAACTCCTTCCAAGGAAGTTCTCGTTGCTAAGATGATGGGAAGCCTTATGTCTTCTCTTTACAGCTTTGCATACGTTCTTCAGGCGAAGATCGACAAAGAAAACGGCGGCGAAGAAGCAGCAGCCGAAGCTCCCGCAGAAGCTTAATTCTGCAAATCTAATAATTGTAATAAATTTTGTAATTTTTCGGAGGATTTTAAAATGAACGAAAAGACAACTCAGATTCTTGACCTCGTTAAAGGTCTTACCATTCTTGAACTCGCTGATCTCGTAAAGGCTCTTGAGGAGGAATTCGGTGTATCTGCAGCTCCCGTTGCAGTTGCAGCAGCTCCCGGTGCAGCAGGCGCAGCAGCTCCCGCAGCAGAAGAGAAGACCGAGTTCGACGTTATCCTTAAGGCAGCAGGCGCTAACAAGCTTGCAGTTATTAAGGTTGCTCGTGAAATCACCGGTCTCGGACTTAAGGACGCTAAGGACCTTGTTGAAGCAGCTCCCAAGGCTATCAAGGAAGGCGTTGCTAAGGAAGAAGCAGAAAAGATCGCTGAACAGCTCAAGGCTGCAGGCGCAGAAGTTGAAGTTAAGTAATTTCATCTCCTATATAAAAAACGCGACCACCTGCTGGTCGCGTTTTTTTATTTACCATTCTTCGCTTCCCAAAACGAATCCCGAATGCGCGTGTATGAATTCACCGTTTATATACATAGCCTTCAGCTTCCGTTGAAGAGAGGTGTCTTCGGGTAAGGATTCGTATGAATCGAAATTTTTTGGGAACACAAATCCAAAAAGCTCCTTGCCTGAGCTGAGTATCGGATATTTCATATAGCGGTTTATAAAGCCGGTTATTTTTGAGGTTGGACCGAGTATTTCCGATAGCTTCGGGTCAAGCATCCAAGTCGAGCAATGCACGGTTTTGGGATTGAACTCGGGGTAACGTTCTTTAGTCATCTTAAATGCTTCTTTAAAGCTCTTCGTCATTTTTTCGTCGGTAAGGTCGGCGCCTCTCGGAATATGTATTGCCGCCATACCGTCGCCTTGTTTTGTGATAAGTGACCATTCGTTTTTGCTTAATATCGAGATTTCTTTTGAAACCCTTGAGTCTTTCACCTCGTGACCGGTATAAGAATATTCGTTCTCGGAATAATCTGCGTTAAACGCACCGTCCTCGTCGGTATAACCCGCACTGTCGAGAATTTTTCCGTTTCTGTGAAATCTTCCGTCGCTCATCATTATTTTGTATTCGCCGCGTTTGTTTTTGAGCAGCATTACGGGGGCGGTTATTATTCTCGGGGTAATCGTGAAAAGGCTGGTTTTGAATATAACTGCCGAAGTGTAGTGCCTGAGCCAGTTGTATCTTTGTGCGGTAACGAGATTGGTATTTACATTTACGGCTTCTGTGAAAGGCTGAAAAATATCAACGATTTCTTCCTTCGAAAAACCTCGCGCAAGGTAATTGTTCGTTGCGCCCGGTAACGCCATTATCATTAGAAGGGTAGAGTAATAGCAGGTAGGATATACGTCCGGCACGTCGGGCAATTTCAGCTTTGAGCCCTCGTCGAACGATACTTTTGAAAGGTAAGCAGCGGCACAAGCCGTATACTCCCACAGTGCTTCGTTTTTCTTGACGGAGTCAAGGCACACTGCAACATCCTTTTTGCAATCACCTATAATCTTTGGGAATTTTTCATCAAGCTCGTATATGGATTCCCTGCAAAAACTTGACACGCCCTCGCTATTTATATATATTTCCTCTAATTCCTTTGGGTATTCGGTTATACCGATTGCATTTGTAATTTCTGAAAAAAGCATAGGTTCTATCCTCTGATTTAATATTAAGATAATTTAATTATATCATATTTGTCACTCGGAGTAAACGGCTTTTATTAAAGAAGGATCGTCTTTTATAGTTTTGAAAATTTTTGCAAGCCTTTCCGCTGAAAGCGCAAGCATTAGTCGACCAATAGTTTTTGATGCTCCGTGCGGTGGATAGGCTTCGTATGACGAGGGAAAGTTCAGAAGCCAGGCGTTAGGCGAATCGACGCCCATGTTCGTGAGTTTATCGCTTTTATGCGTTGAAATTCCCGATTCCTTTTCATAGTTTTCGACGGCTACTAAATTTTCGTTGTGTGCAAGTATGAGCGAGGTTTCTCTGAAATCTGCGTGTCCGCCGCCGTATCCTTTTTCGGCATAGCTTTCAATAGTCTTAATATCCTCTTCCGTCACGTATGAAAATTCTTTTTTTCTTTTTCTTACCGTGTCTATAAGCCTTGCGGGCGACATCATACGAAAATCCAAAGCAAAGGTGCTCATCGTAGAGTATCTTTTTTCTGTGTAGGTCTGGCATCTTATAAAATGCTTCAGGAGCGCAATGTTTCCGCCGTGGCAGTTAACTATAAGAATTTTATCAAATCCGTTTCTTGCTATCTCATCGCAAAGCTCTTCAAGCACAGTAAGAATAGTTGATTGCTTTATTCCTATACAACCGCAAAGCCGCACTTTGCTTGGATTTTTAAATGAATGAAAGCAGGAAACCTCGCCAAGCCAAGCCCCTGTCGGAAATATTACGGCGTCCTCAATTTCTGCAGCTTCTTTTACGGCGTCCATAGCCTCAAAATAATCCGTTCCGACAGGCAGATGCTGCCCATGCTTTTCTAGGCAACCGAGCGGAAGCACGCAAAGTCCCCTTGATTTTTTTATCGCCTCTTCAAACTCTTCTTCGCGAAGTTCTTCCCAAAGCATAGTTATATCTCCAAAATTTATTGCAATTAGCACTTTTTTTAAAACAAATTGACACGGGGTATGTTTTGGCTTATATTTTTAGAGCGAAGTGACCGAAAATCCGGCAACTTCGCTCTTTGGGTTTTTAAATTACTGGAGCTTAAGCTCTTCCATTACCTGCTCGCACATATCGTAGTTCTTTACGTACTCGAATATCTTTGCAAGTCTGTCAACTGAGAGCTTGAGATATGCTTCACCAATAGTTGCGGTGCAACCTATGGGGGCATAACCCTCGTATACGTTGGGGTTGTTTATAAGCCAATCAGCATATGTATTTATTCCAAATTCAGCAGGGAAGCCGAACTTTGCGGGATATCTTCCGTCCTCGGCATCAAACTTGTCGGGTCTTACAAGATCAGGGTTCGTACCGAAGGTGAGAGCAGTTTCCTTGAAATCTGCATGACCGCCGCCCGTGCCGGTCTCAGCAAATTTTGCAAGAGTCTTCTTGTCCTCTTCGGTGAGCATCGAGAAGTATTCGGGATCCTTTTCTGCTGCCTCAAGAACGTTGCCGGGCTGGAGCT
>SVRU01000010.1 GCA_015064665.1 Oscillospiraceae bacterium | reverse complement strand
CATTCTCGTTAAGCAGATGCAGCAGGATCCCAAGATGGCTAACAAGCCTCAGCAGGTTCTTGAAAAGATCGTTGAAGGTAAGCTTGGCAAGTTCTATGAGAACAACTGCCTTCTTCACCAGCTCTATGTAAAGGATGATTCCATGACCGTTGCAAAGTACGTTGAGAGCGTTGCAAAGGCTATCGGCGGTTCTATCAAGGTTACAGGCTACGTTCGTTACGACAAGGGCGAGGGTCTTGAAAAGAGAGAAGAGGATTTCGCAGCTGAAATTCAGAAGATGGTTCAGGGCTAATCCTAACACATATACAAAAAGGAACAGGCGTTTTTACCTGTTCCTTTTTGTATTTAAAGCAAAAATTCCGTTACAGTTTTTCTGTCAAACATTGATGAGAGCTCGGAAAGAAGCTCTTTTTTCTCAAAAATGACGCGGTAAACGGCTTTTGTAATGGGTAAATCAACCCCGTATTTTTCTCCAAGCAGCTTCATTGCACGCGATGTGTAAACACCCTCGGCAAGCTTTTCAAAAGATTCTCCCTTTGCAAGTGCTTCACCGAAGCGGCGGTTATTTGAATGAGGTGAAAACAGAGTCGTTTCATAGTCGCCGAGATGACAAAGCCCGTATGCAGAAAGCTCCTTTCCGCCCATAGCGTGTATAAGCCTTGCAACCTCTCTTGCACCGCGCGCCATGAGAGGACCTTTAAGCGATGGCATTCCCGCTCCGTCAAGAAATCCTGCGGCTATTCCGATGACGTTTTTTGCCGCAGCGCCAATTTCGCTTCCGATAATATCATCACCGTAATAAAAACGTATCAATTGGCTTTTTAAAATATCTACAAGCTCAGTCACAAGAGCTCTGTTATATCCGTCGATAACCATGCAGTTTGGTTTTTCAAGGACGAACTCCTGAATATGACCGGGGCCAACCCATACTGCGAGCTTTTCTCGGTCAAAACCGCAGTCTATCATGATTTCGGTAAGTCTTGCGCCCGTCTCCTCTTCAAGTCCCTTCATGCACAGAATGATGTTTTTCTTATCTGCTCCGTGTGCTTTTATCAGAGTTGCAAGCTCTCTGAGTGACTGTGATTTGATAGCTATAATAACCGTGTCGGCAAAATTAATAGCCGCATCAATATCCTGCGTAAGAATTACGTCATCCGGAATTGTTACGTACTCGTTTTTTCTTGTTTTTATAAGTTCAGCAAAGGCACGGCTTTCGGGCCGTCCCCATTCGGTTACGGGAAGATTTTTGTACGACAGATACCACGTTATAAACGAACCCCATCTTCCCGAGCCAAGAACGGTAAATTTCATATACTGCATTTCCTTTAAATATTTTCTTCTATATTTTACACCTAAATCATATGAAAGTCAAGAGAAGTCATATAATGTCTTAAAACTTAAAGTGTGGAGATATTAAAATGACAAACCGTAAACGCTTTTTTATTAACGGTTTACTTTTAACTGCGGTGGGACTCGCTGTCAGAAGCGTATCGCTTGCCTTCAATTCCTTTATTACACAGAATATCGGAGCGGAGGGAATTGGGCTTTTCACTCTTATAGGCACGGTTTATTCGTTTGCCGTTACGTTCGCAACCTCGGGAATCAGTCTTACCGTCACGAGAACGGTTTCATCCGCAATCGGAGAGGGAAAAAACGAAGAAATAAGAGGAATATTACGCTCTGCAATATATTATTCTTTGATATTCAGCTTGTTTGCAGCCTTTGTTTTGTTTTTGGGCGCGCCGTATTTTGCTGCGCGCGTGCTGGCAGATAAACGCTGTATTACACCTTTGCGAATACTGTCGGCGTCCCTTGTTCCGATAGCCTTGTCGAGTGTGTTTTCGGGGTATTTCATCGGAGTTAAAAGAGTCGGCAGAAACGCGGTTATTCAGGTTTTGGGGCAGACGTTTAAAATACTCATAACCGTCAGCCTTGTTTTGAATTTTGCGCATCTTGGAGTGAGTGCGGCAACGATTGCCCTTTGCTTAAGCACGACTCTTACCGAAATAGCCGTTTTTCTCGTCGCTTTGGTGCAGTTTCTGTTGGATAAAAGAAAGAACGTATCAAAAAAACATTCTCAAAAAAATCAATTCTCAAAAGTTTGCGAAATGGCTCTTCCGCTTGCGGTTTCCGCATACATACGCTCGGCGCTGCTGACACTTGAGCACGTGCTTATACCGAAAAGATTGCGAGACCGCGGAGAGAGTCACAGCGAAGCTCTCTCGTCATACGGAATTTTACACGGCATGGCACTTCCGATGCTTCTTTATCCTATGGCAACGCTTACGTCGTTTGCAGGGCTTCTTGTTCCCGAGTTTTCCGAAAGCCTTGCAAGAGGCGAAAAAAACAGGCTTTCAAGAATTGCGAGTGAGGCACTAAACACGACCCTTTGCTATTCAATAGCGGCAATGACCTTCGTTGCGCTTTTTTCGGAGGAGCTTGGATACGTGATTTA
Source organism: Oscillospiraceae bacterium (assembly GCA_015064665.1). Next base: position 43,132 of record SVRU01000010.1, on the reverse strand, counting down.
CGACTCCTACGAGGCGGGGCGTTACATAGCAATTATGGCACCCGTTCTTCCCATAATGTATCTTGACCACGTTGCCGACTCAATGCTTAAGGGAATAGGAGAGCAGGTTTATTCAATGTGGGTGAATATATCCGATTCTCTTCTTTCCGTAGCGCTTGTTTGGTTTCTTATTCCGCGCATGGGAATTTTAGGTTACGCCGTTGTTATAGTGGTGATGGAAGGCTATAACTTTATACTTTCGGCATCACGCCTTTATTCTAAAATTAAATTCAGAATTCATCCGATAAAGTCATTTGCTATTCCGATAATATCCGCCGCAGCCTCTGCCTTTATGTCGAAGCGTATTTTTGTAAAATGCGGCTCAATGACGGCACCCGTGTGGCTTTTTCTTGAAATTGTATTTGCTGTCTGTGTTTTCATTGTTATTTATCTTTTCTTCTCTTTACTTTTAAAACACAGAAAAAGCGGAAAATACACAGTAAAAAAAGCCGGTACGGAAATTTAAGTCCGTACCGACTTTTTTTACATTACGAGAGCAGCGGCGCCAAGGCAGCCCGCATCATTTTCAAGCTTTGCCGTCAGAAGCTCAACGCGAGGTCCCATATCCCGTCCGAATATTTCATTGTTGAGAATTTCTTTAAGCGGATTTATAAGCGCGTCGCCTTGAGCGCACACACCGCCGCCGAGAACTATTGCATCGGGTCTGAACATCGTAGCCATGTTGGTTATACCGCAAGCCAAATGCTTGATATAGGAGTCGACGACCTCTTTTGCATAACCGTCGGTATCGTAGTAGTCGAATGCCGTTTTTCCGTTTACGGCGTCAAGCGAGCCTACCTCCCAAAGCTTTGATTCGGGATGCGCCTGCATTGCGCGCTTGGTATCTCTTATGATTGCCGTTGCAGATGCATAGGCCTCCAAGCATCCGCGTCTTCCGCAGGTGCAGGGCTCGCCGCCCATCTCGATGACGCAGTGGCCAAGCTCGGCTCCTGCGCCTCTGTTGCCTGCATAAACCTTTCCGTCTATAATAATTCCGCCTCCGACACCCGTGCCCAGCGTAAGCATTATAATATTTTTGTAAACGCCGCCGTATCCGAATTTCATTTCACCGAGCGCCGCCGTGTTTGCATCGTTGGATATTTTGACCGGCATACCCATAAGCGTTTGCATTCTTTCAACCATAGGATAGTTTTTCCAACCGAGGTTGTTGGTCGTAACCACAACACCCGCATCACCGTCTATCATACCGGGAACACCCATTCCCATGGCCGTAATATCCGAGAGCTTAAGTCCTGCCTTATCAAGAAGATTAAGGCAAAGTTTTTTTATGTTTTCTGTTACACGGTCCCCGCCTTCTTTGTATTCGGTGGGGATTTTGTCCTTAACGATAATTTGTCCGTTTTCGTCGATTATTGAACCTTTTATAAAGGTGCCGCCGACGTCAATTCCAAAATAATACTTTTTCATAGATTGATTCCTTGTTTGTATGTTATTGTGTGATTTTGAAAATCATCAGCATTATATTAGTCTTGACTGCTTTCCGATTTGTTATCCTCATCTTCGTCGCCATTATCTCGAAGGTCGGTTATTTTTACATTTTCCACTCTTTTACCGTCGGTTTTGAGAACTTCGACCTTTAATCCGAGGCGTTCAAATTCGTCGCCCTCATCAGGAATTTTGGAAAGTTCGGTCATAACCCAACCGTTAACGGTCTGAGATTCGGACTCCTCGCTTATATCAAGCTCGTCAAACAGCTTAGATATACTTGCCATTCCTGAAACTATGTATTCACGGTCATCGGTTTTTTCAATTTCGATTACTTTTTCATCGTGTTCGTCCCAAATTTCGCCGACAATCTCTTCAAGAATATCCTCAAGTGTCACAAGTCCTGCCGTAGAACCGAATTCGTCAAGGACTATGGCGAGATGACGCTGTTTTTCTTGAAGTTCTTTTAAAAGTTCGTTTATTCTTTGCGAAGCCGCGACGTACATTACAGGCTTGATTATTTCATCTATGCTTTTGTAATTTTTGGTATAGAAATCCTTGTAATAGAGTATACCGACGATGTTGTCAATGTCGTTTTCGTATATGGGGAGTCTTGAATATCCCGATTCCGTGAAAAGCTCTCTGATTTCGTCTTTCGTCGCATCCTTTGAAACAGCAACAATATCTATTCTGGGAGTGAAGATGCTGCGGACTTCAACGTCGTTAAATTCGATTGCGCTCTTTATAAGAGAGCTCTCCTCTTTATCAAAATCACCCTCTTCTTCAGCTTCCTCGATAATGGAGATAAGCTCTTCCTCGGTCATTCCTTGATCTTCATTTGATTTGAAGAGTTTTCCGAGAAAGCGTTGAAGACTTTTGAATATAACCGACAGAGGATACAACATGTACTGTAAAAAGTAAATGAGCGGAGCAGAGAAGAGTGTGAATGATTCGGGGCGCTTCTTTGCGATAGTTTTTGGGGAAATTTCACCAAAGGTGAGAATGATAACGGTAAGCACTGCGGTAGATATTGCCGAGCTCCATTTAGCAAGTGAGCCGTCTTTTAAGAGGTCGATGAAAAGAATAGTTGACAAAGATGAAGCAAGAATGTTTACGATGTTGTTTCCAATAAGAATTGTTGAGAGGAGAGTGTCGTAGTTATCCGACAGTTTAATAACCTTCTTCGCTCTTCTATTGCCCTTCTCAGCAAGATTCTTTATTCTGATTTTGTTGAAAGTAGAGAATGCCGTTTCTGTAGCGGAGAAATAAGCCGACATGATTATGCAAAATACAATAATCACGATTTGTAGTGCCATGATAGTTTCCTTTAAAATACCTTTCTTAATTAATTATTCTTCGATTATGCATATAAATATGAGGCGTTGCCTGAAAAAAAGCAAAAAAGACCTAACCGCAACGGTGTGCGGCTAAGTCAAGTATATATTTTACAGTCAGAGAATTGTTATTACAACTGTCTCCGTCAGTGCCTTCGTCCATTAAAAGCTCCTCAAATATTCGCTGAAACTCAGCGTTATGCATTCGACAGTATAGCATAAAAGGATATAATTGTCAAGCAAAGAGCAAAATGTTAACAAAATATTCATACATGAAATTTTATTAACGGCGTATTCTTCTTGACAATAGCGACTGATAAATGGTAAAATATAATTACAGAAGGCAGTGGAGGCGCGGTTATGATGGTTTGTTCTTTTACAGGACACAGGCAAATTAAATATTCGCATCTTGGCGAAATATCTGGACTCGTTGGCCGCGCGATCGAATATGCCTATTCAAAGGGGTGCCGCGAATTTATTGCAGGCGGTGCAATCGGTTTTGATACCGTGGCTGCGCGAGAGGTCGTAAAATTCAGAATGACTCACCGAGACGCAAGGTTGATTCTTTTTCTGCCCTGTCTTGAGCAAGACAGTAAATGGACGGCACGTCAAAAAGCTCTTTACGAATATCTTTTATCGGAGGCTGACGAGGTCGTTTACGTTTCAGAGGAGTATACCGATGGGTGTATGAAGCAGAGAAATTTTCAGCTTGCCGCAAAAGCAGATATATTGATATCGTACGTCAGCCGAAATAACAGCGGAGCCGCGCAAACCGTCAGAATGGCAAGGGAGAATGGAGTCGAAATATACAACCTTTATCCCGCTCTTGAGGCTGAGTCAAAGGGCGAATAATTCTCAAAAATTTCCAAGCGGCATATTGTCGTTTTGCTCTTGAATTTTTTGGAGAAATATGTTATAATTACCTAAAATAATCTTACAAAATCGGGAAGGGGGATATGACCTGTGTTTGCAAGCTTTGGAGACTTTTTGACTTGTGTTAAAGAAGGGCGCTTTACTTTTGGCATAATAAGGGATTGGTTTGGTTCGGTTTGGTCTGCAATGGTGTCAAATTCCGACCTTTCTTCGATTTGGCAGGGGCTTCTTAACGCGGTGGCTCCCATTAAGGCAATTTTCTTTACCTTGCTTATCGTCTGCTGTCTGTGCGTTGCGTTTTTCGGCAGAAAAATAATGGGGGCCGTGAAGTTCTCGGCATTTTTGCTCGCAGGATTCTGCACGGGTGTGCATTTCATCGCGCCGCTTTTACCGTCGCAGATTGCCATTCCGTCCTGGATAATAGGGCTTGTTATAGCCCTGATAGCCGCCGTTCTCTCAAGATTTTTGTACGTTATACTTTATTTCGTTTTTTTTGGCTACGGCACCTATTCGTTCATTCTTTATCTTTTTTTGCTCAATCCTGCCGAAGCCTACACCGACACCAAGGCTATAGTATGTCTTATCGTTGCCGCGCTGATAACCGTTCTTGCTTTCGTTTTCAGACGTTTTGTTGAGATGGCGGTGACTTCGCTTCTCGGCGCGTGGGCGGCTACCGGACTTGTTGTGAAATTTATCTACGATTTTTCGGCGTGGTCCTTGTTCGGCGGAAATGATTGGCTTGGAATAATTATATTCGCATCCTTGATTTCCATGCTCTCCTTTTTCGTTCAGTTTATAACTAGAAGAAGATATTGATAAAAAAACATCGGCAAAATCTGCGCCGATGTTTTTTTATTTCTCTTGACAATAAGCAATATTTGTAGTAAAATATATATAATTGAAAATAAAGAAAGAAGGGTTTATTCATGGAACAGTCCAAGGAACTCAAACTTAAGCGCCTTGCCAATAATGTCCGTGTCGGCATTATAGAGGGCGTTTACAGTGCCGGATGCGGACATCCCGGCGGATCTTTATCCATTGCGGATATACTTACATACCTCTACTTTGAGGAGATGAACGTCGACCCCAAAAATCCGAAGCTTGAAACAAGAGACAGATTCGTGCTTTCAAAGGGGCATACGGCGCCTGCTCTTTACGCCGTACTTGCAGAGCGCGGATACTTTGACAAGGAATATCTTAAAACGCTTCGTCAGGCAGATTCCAATCTCCAGGGTCACCCCGACATGAAGGGCACCCCCGGCGTTGATATGACCACCGGTTCTCTCGGTCTTGGCATATCTGCGGCTTGCGGTATGGCTCTTTCGGGTAAGGTTTATAACAATCCCTACCGCGTTTATGCAATACTCGGTGACGGTGAAACCGAAGAGGGTCAGGTATGGGAGGCTGCAATGTTCGCGGCTCACTATAAGCTTGACAACCTTTGCGCTTTCATTGACTGGAATGGACTTCAGATTGACGGACCTATTGCAGAGGTTATGAATCCCGCTCCCCACGATGAGAAATTCCGCGCTTTCGGTTGGCACGTCATCTCGATTGACGCTCACAATCTTTCCGAGATCGAAGCGGCTCTTGAAGAGGCAAAGACCGTAAAGGGCAAGCCCACCGCCATAATTGCAAAGAGCATCAAGGGCAAGGGTGTTTCCTATATGGAAAACAAATGCGAGTGGCACGGTCAGGCTCCCAAAGAGGACCAGTACAAGATTGCCATTGAAGAACTCAAAAAGATTGAAGAAAGTCTTAAGTAAGGAGGAGTATGACGATGGCAGATAAGAAAGCAACCAGAGAAAGCTACGGCGCAGCTCTTGCCGAGCTTGGTGAAAAGTATGATTTCCTCGTTCTTGACGCTGACCTTGCGGCAGCAACCAAGACAGGAATGTTTAAGAAAAAGTTCCCCGAAAGATTTTTTGACTGCGGTATAGCAGAGGGTAATATGGTGAGCGTTGCGGCAGGTATTGCAACGACTGGTAAGGTTGTGTTCGCATCAAGCTTTGCAATGTTTGCTGCGGGCAGAGCTTATGAGCAGGTTCGTAACTCCATAGGTTATCCTCACCTTAACGTTAAAATAGGCGCGACCCACGCGGGTATCACCGTAGGTGAGGACGGCGCAACCCACCAGTGCAACGAGGACCTCGCTCTTATGAGAACGATTCCCGGCATGACTATAATCAATCCGTCCGACGCAAACGAAGCTTACGCGGCTGTTGAGGCTGCTATAAACTTCTACGGTCCCGTATATCTCCGTTTCGGAAGATTTGCAGTTCCGAACCTCACTGCTGAAATGCCCGAATATAAGTTTGAGATGGGCAAGGGCGTGATGATGCGCGACGGTAAGGACGTAACGCTCGTTGCAACCGGTTATATGGTTCACGTAGCTCTTGAGGCGGCAGAGCTTCTTAAGGCTGACGGAATTGATGCAAGAGTTATCAATATCCACACGGTAAAGCCTATCGATTCGGAAATTCTCGCAAAGGCTGCTTCCGAAACAGGAGCAATTGTAACCGCTGAGGAGCATAATATTATCGGAGGTCTAGGCTCTGCGGTTACCGAGGCGATTTGCGAAAGCTGTCCAGTTCCCGTTCTCAGAGTCGGTGTTGAGGATAAGTTCGGAAAATCCGGCAAGGTTCCTATGCTTCTTGAAGAGTACGGTTTGACAGCGGCAAATATTGCGGCTAAAGCAAAGGCAGCGGTTGCTCTTAAAAAGTAATTTAAAAATGTCTTCGGCGGCTGTCGCATTTAGGCATAGCCTAAGGGAATCGAACTAACAAGCATTGCGGCGGTAAATTTTAGCGTCTTTCGCCGTACTTTGCCTAACTAAACAAAAACAGGAGAGGATATTGTTTGTACATGGTATCCTCTCCTTTTTATTTGCAAAACGTTAATTCGGTAAGGTTGAAAACCCACGGTTTTCTTTATATTGGTATTATTGAAATTTTGATGAGATATCGCTTTTTTTCGTCTTGTTGACAATAAATCAAACAATATGATATAATAAGCAAAAAGGAGGAGTGCTTTATGCTAAAAACAAAGTTTAAATCAGTATTTAAGGTAACGTCCGTTGTTTGTATTGCCGTCATTCTTGTTCTCGCGATGTCTGCATGCTCAATTGTTGATGAATCGAAGCAGGCAAAGGAGCTTTGCGAGAAATTTGTCGGATACGTAATAGATGACGAATACGAGTCAGCATCGTATATGACCGAAAACGTAGGAACTCTCGACGAATTCAAAACACTTTGGGATTATATGCGCAAAGCGCTTGAAGGATCAACGAGCTTTGAAACAAAACAGCTCAGTTGGTATAAAAACGTAGAAAACGGTTATACATATACCTCCGTTACGTTTGAAATCGTAACGGATAATGATAAGGTTTGTCATGCGGAGATTCTGATTTCTGACGAAAGCGATGGATTTGCGGGTTTCAGATTCCTTGATTCAACCGAATTTGTTAAATCAACGAGCTACACCAAATATGTAAATATTGCGCTAAAGGCTATTAGCATTGCTTTGTTTGGTATTACGGTGTGTGCGTTTATCGATTGCTTAAGGCGCCGTATAAAAAACAAGGTATTATGGGCGATTCTGATACTTGTGTGCGTCGGAATAAGCATTACGACAGGCTCGGGCAACTTCGGTGCTCATTTTGAACTGTCGGTTATATTCAGCAATCTTGAAATGACAGCAAACCGACTTAATCATACGGTAATAACAACGGTTAAACTGCCGTTCGGAACGATTCTGTACTTTATTATGCGCAAGCGTATTACTGCCGATGATAAAGAGTGTGAGTCGGAAGCGGCGTTAAGTGACGAATTCAACACCAACCAAGTTGAAAAAGAAAAGGAAAGCGAAGCCGATTCTGAACATTCTTACAGCGAAGATTCCGAAACCAAGTACGAATAAGTTACAAAAGAGAGGGTAGCTCAAGTTAAAAACTTAGGCTACCTTTTAAAATGAGGTTCGTTTTTATTCAAATTCAACATAGCGGATTATTTATTTCCTTACAAAATATTAAATATAATAAAAATTTTTATAAAAAGTGTTTACAAATTTCTGTTTTTGAGTTAAAATATATAAAAACGGATATAAGGGGTGTGTATATGAAGCGTGTACTTTTGAAGCTCTCGGGCGAGGCGCTCTCGAACGGCTCGGGAGAAATCTATGACATGAGCTTTGTCGACAAGGTGGCAAAAGCGTTAAAGGAAGCGAAGGAAACCGGCATTGAGATCGGTGTAGTTATCGGCGCGGGAAATATCTGGCGAGGAAGACAGGGCGCGGATATGGACAGAGTTGATGCGGACAGAATGGGAATGCTTGCCACCGTCATTAATTCAATCTGTATAAAGGATGCGCTTCGAAGAGTGGGGGTTGACGCCGTTGTGATGTCATCGGTTCCCATGGCGCCTTTGACCGAAAACTATTCGTCGGACGTTGCTAAAAAATATCTTTCGGAGGGAAAGATAGTAGTGTTCGGCTGCGGACTCGGAATTCCGTTCCTTTCCACCGATACCGCAGGCGCGGTTAAGGCTGCGGAAATTGAGGCGGACGCAATGTTTATGGCTAAAAACGTTGATTTTATATACACGGACGACCCAAGAAAAAATCCGAATGCCAAAAAGCTTGAGAGAGTTAAAGCGTCCGAGGTTCTGGCTATGAATCTTAAAGCGATAGACTCAACGGCAACGGCGTTTTGTATGTCAAACGGCATGCCGATTCACGTGTTCGGCTTGAAGGATCCCTACGATATACTAAAAGCACTCCGCGGTGAATCCGTGGGAACTATTGTAAGCGCAGAATAAAAAAATAATCATACATAAGGAGCAGAGATATGAAACTTGATACTAAAGAATTTGAAGCAAAAATGAATAAGAGCCTTGCATCGTACAAGGAGAATCTTTCCACTATCCGCGCGGGCAGAGCAACTCCCGACGTTCTTAAGAAAATAGAGGTCGATTATTACGGATCGCCTACGGCAATATCCTCTATCGCGGAAATAAAGGTTACAGACGCGCGTACCCTTACCATTACCGCATGGGATAAGTCGGCAATGAAGGGAATAGAAAAGGCTATACTTACGTCCGACCTCGGCATTAATCCCCAGAACGACGGCTCGTGTATCCGTCTCACCTTCCCGCCTATGACGGAGGAGCGCAGAAAAGAGCTTTCCAAGCAGATTTCCAAAATGGGTGAGGAAGCAAAGGTTGCAATCCGCAATATCCGCCGTGATGCAAACGATAAGGTAAAGGCGATGAAAAAGGATTCCGAAATGACCGAGGACGAGGCAAAGCAGTCCGATAAGCTCGTTCAGGACCTTACCGACAAGTTCGTTAAGGAAATAGATGCCGTAACGGCTTCCAAAACCAAGGAAATCATGGAAATTTAAGGGTGACCTTGATGTTTGCAAGAAAGAAAAAACAAGCCTTTGTTAACGACGGCCGTCTTAATTCCGTAGCTATCATAACCGACGGTAACGGAAGATGGGCAAAGCGCCGCGGCATGCCGAGAAGCGCAGGTCACGTAGAGGGGGCGAAAAGAATACAGCCGGCTCTTGAAAAGTTCAGGGAGCTTGGTATTCATTACGTAACCTTCTACGCCTTTTCCACGGAAAACTGGAAAAGACCTAAAGAAGAGGTTGATACTATAATGAAGCTCGTTTACAAGTATGTTGACGAGGTGGTTATAGATAAAATAAAAACCGATAAAAATTTCTCGGTAAAGTTTATAGGTGACTTGTCCGTGCTTACCGACGAGGTTAGGGAAAAATGTCTTGAAGCCGAAAATATGGCAAAGGATAAGCCTTTTGTTTGTAATATCGCTCTTAATTACGGCGGCAGGGACGAAATAGTTCACGCGGCAAACGAGGCGATAAAGAACGGACACGACAAGCTTACCGAAAAGATTCTTTCAAACCATATGTATACGTCCGGAACTCCGGACCCCGACCTTGTTATCAGAACGGGCGGCGATCACAGAATATCAAATTTCCTTCTTTGGCAGAGCGCGTATTCGGAATATGTTTTTCTTGATACGTTATGGCCGGATTTTGGCGAAAAAGAAATTATGTATTGTGTAAATGAGTTTCTTTCAAGAAAACGCCGCTTTGGCGGACTTGATAAGGAAGAACAGGAGAAAAAATGAAAACAAGGATTTTGACCTCGCTTGGCATGGCGGTGATAGGTATTCCGATTTTAATTTTTTCAAAGTATATCGTATTCGCTATAACCGTTGCGGTGCTTTCCTTTGTCGCAGTCTTTGAAATGTTCAGAGCCGTTGGAATCCAAAAAAAATATTTTATTTCGGTACCTGCCTACGTTTTGGCACCGGCGTTTCCGTTTGCATCCTATTTTCTTGCGGCAGAACACACGTTTGGATATCTTCTTTTGTGCGTAGCCGGACTTTTTGTGTATTTGATATACAGCTTCTTCGTTGCCGTGTTTATGCGAGGAGAGCTTAAGTTTTCGGAGGTTTCCGAGGCGTTTTGTCTGGCAACTTACGTGATTTTCTCGTTTACTTCTATTACGTTTATGAGATATATGAATGTAAAGACGGGACTTTGGAGCTTCGTTCTGGTTCTTATTTCCGCGTGGGGCAGCGACGTGTTTGCCTATTTTACAGGCCGATTCTTCGGAAGGCATAAGCTGATTCCCGAGGTCAGCCCGAAGAAAACCGTTGAGGGCTCAATAGGAGGAATCGTGTGCGCTACGGGACTTGCCGTTCTTTACGGATTTATAGTAAGTCGTTGTACCGCGCTCGTTCCGGATTATTTGGTTCTTGCGATTTCCGCATTCGTTCTTTCGGCGGTGTCGCAGGTCGGTGATCTCATAGCCTCGCTCATTAAGCGTGAGCATGGAATTAAGGATTACGGAAATATATTTCCGGGGCACGGTGGGGTTATGGACAGATTTGATTCGGTTCTTTCCATAACTACGGTTCTTATGATAATTTGTTTGGTATTCCCGCCATTCACATAATAAATTACGGCTAGCCGTAAGAGAGTCGAAAATTGCTTCGCATCTTACGGCTAAATCTTTCAATGGGAGAGATTATGAAAAAAACGATAGCTATTCTCGGTGCAACCGGCTCGGTTGGAATGCAGGCGGACGACGTTGCGCAAAATCGGGGCTACGCGGTTGATTTTATATCCGCAAACCGTGACGTGAGCGGAATGGAAGAGCTTGTGAGAAAATTTTCACCGAGCTTTGCCGCAATGGCTGATTCTGATGCGGCAGCCGACCTTAAAACCCGTATAGCTGATACAAAAACAAGGGTTCTCGTCGGTGAAGAGGGGATATGCGAGGGTGTCGCAATCTCACGGAGCGAAACCGTAATAAATTCGATAATCGGAAAAGCGGGACTCGCGCCCACTCTCGCTGTCATAGATTCGGGAAAAAGACTTGCCCTTGCAAACAAGGAATCGCTTGTCGTGGCGGGAGATATAGTAATGTCGCGCGCTCGTGAAAAGGGTGTGCAAATTCTGCCTGTTGACAGTGAGCATTCGGCAATATTCCAATCTCTCTTTGCGGGTAAACGAAGCGAGATAAAAAAGATTATTCTTACCGCATCGGGCGGACCCTTTTTCGGAAAGAGACGTCATGAACTTGAATCAGTGACCGTCGCTGATACCCTGGCGCATCCAACCTGGAAAATGGGGCAGAGAATAACGGTTGATTCCGCAACACTGATGAATAAAGGATTTGAGGTTATTGAGGCGGCGCATCTTTTCAGCGTCAGCTCTCGGAATATTGAGGTCGTTATTCATCGCGAAAGTATATTGCATTCCGCGGTTGAATATATTGATAATACTGTTGTTGGAGAATTTTCCGTTCCTGATATGCGTATGTGCGTTCAATATGCAATCGATTATCCCGAAAGATACGAGTCAGTATCAGAGGAGCTTGACCTTATCAAGCTTGGCAATATGTCGTTTTTTAAGCCCGACTATGAGGCGTTTCCGCTTCTTGCTCTTGCGAGTCGCGCCATGGAGCTTGGCGGAGCTATGCCTGCCGTTCTTAACGCGGCTGACGAAATTGCCGTCGAAGCATTTCTTGCGGGGCGAATTACCTTCCTTGGCATAGCCGACGTTGTAGGGGCGGTTTTTGATAAGCTTTCATATATGTCAAAAAACAGAACGCTTGATGAAATAATTTGTGCGGATACAGAAGCAAGAGCATTAGCAAAAGAACTTATTAAGGAGAAATAATGAATACTGCGCTCACGATAGTTTTAGCGCTTCTCGTGTTTGGTCTGTTGATATTTATACACGAGTTTGGCCATTACATCTTTGCGAGAATCTTCAAGGTTAAAATAAATGAATTCTCGGTGGGAATGGGTCCTAAGCTTTTATGGTATGACTCAAAGAAAACGGGAATACGCTACGCGCTTTCAATGCTGCCGATAGGCGGATACGTTGCAATGGCGGGCGAGGATGACGAATCCGACGATCCCAACTCGTTTGACAAAAAGCCGGCGTGGCAAAGATTTATAATTACCGCAGCGGGTGCTGTAGTCAATCTCGTTGCGGGCTTCATCGTAATGACGGTGTTGGTTGGTATCGTTCCGATAGGAAATACCGAAATTGCGGCTTACTATACGAAAGAGCAAACGGGATACGAGGTCTCCTCTTCGGATTCCGGACTTATGGAGGGAGATATCATTGTTGCCGTTGACGGAAAAAAGGTTAAAATAGTCGATGAATTATCCTACGAAATAATGAGGCGCGGAACGAAGCCTATTGATATTACCGTCATAAGAGGCGGAAGTCAAATAGTAATTCCTGACGTTGTGTTTCCCGGAATGACGGAAGAGGGGCAGAGCTTTGGAATAATGGATTTTAAAGTCTATCAGGTTGAGAGAAGCTTTGGTAATCTGATGTCGCACGCAATGAGAAAATCATATCTTACGGTAAGAATGTGCTGGGAGTCAATCTATGATCTTATAACCGGAAGATACACGTTCGAAGCTGTGTCGGGCCCTGTAGGAATCTCATCAGCGATAGGTGACGCAGCTAAGGACGGCACGGCATCCCTTCTTCATATAGCGGCGCTTATAAGCATCAATCTCGGATTTATGAATCTTCTTCCGATTCCCGCGCTTGACGGAGGTCGGCTGATCACGATACTTGCCGAGATGGTAACAAGGAAAAGAATTCCCAAAAAGGTGGAGGGAATTATAAACGGAGTCGGACTTGCGCTCCTTTTGCTCCTTTCACTCGTCATAATGGTAAAAGATATATTTAAATTGATTGTTTAAAGAAAGGATAACGGTTATGGATTACAACTCGATAAGAAGAAAAACCAGAGGCTTTACGGTTGGCTTTGTCGGTATGGGTGCGGATCACCCGATTTCTATTCAGTCCATGACCAACACCGATACTCATGATAAAGAGGCGACCTATCAGCAAACGAGGCGGCTTTCCGACGCGGGCTGTGATATAGTAAGACTTGCTCTGCCCGATATTAAATCGGCAGAAACAATATATTATATAAAGGAACGAGAAATTCCCGTTCCTTTGGTTGCCGATATTCATTTTGATTACCGAATTGCCCTTGCCGCAATAGACGCAGGTGTCGATAAAATAAGAATAAATCCCGGAAACATCGGAAGCCGCGAAAAAACAGAGGCGGTTGTAAAGGCGTGTATCGATAAGAAGATTCCCATAAGAATAGGCGTTAATTCGGGCTCTGTTGAAAAATCAATTCTTGAAAAATACGGCACCGCATCGGCGGAGGCTCTTGTGGAAAGCGCGCTTTCGCATCTTAAAATACTTGATGAGCTTGATTTTCGCGACGTTGCAATATCCGTCAAAGCATCAAACGTTCCGACGATGCTTCGTGCAAACAGGCTTCTTGCAAAAATGACCGACTGTCCGATTCATCTCGGCGTTACCGAGGCTGGCGCAAGAACAAGGGCACTGGTCAAGAGCAGTATCGGGATCGGAGCACTTCTCTCAGAGGGAATCGGAGATACCGTCCGAGTATCGCTAACAGACGACCCGTGTGAAGAAATTTCAGCGGCAAAAGAAATTATTTCCGCCCTTGAGATAGGGAAAACGAGGGGAATGGACATAGTTTCCTGTCCGACCTGCGGAAGAACGAAGATATCCCTTATATCTATGCTAAAAGAGTTTGAGGCAAAGGCAAAGGATGCCGGGCTTCTTGATATGGACGTTAAGGTTGCACTTATGGGATGCGCCGTAAACGGACCCGGCGAGGCACGCGAAGCAGATATCGGAATCGCAGGAGGTATAGGAGAGGGCTTGCTCTTCAAAAAGGGAGAGCAGATAAGAAAAATAAAGGAAGAAAAGCTTGTGGACGAGCTTATACGTGAGTTAAAAATTATGAAGGATGTGAAAAAGTAATGACGCCGCAGAAAAAGTTTCTCGACGTTTTCTCAAGATATAAGCCGTCGGACGAGAAGGCGGCGCTTTTGGACCGAGCCGGCGAAGCATCGTTCAGATATTCAAGGGAGCCGATGAGAGTGGAGGTTGAGCTTAGCTTTGACAGCCACGAGGATGCCGAGATAATATATGAAATTGAGGATGAGTGCCGCGAACTTTACGGCGCGGAATCCTTTAAGATACTTCCGCATTTTCCGCCGCACGAATTCAGCTCGGCAAGAATGAACGAAATAACTGCTGAAGCAGCTTTGTGCGGTGCCGTTACTAACGGTTTTTTTACTAATGCGGAATACAACGATGATGGCGAGTGCGTAACCGTGCACCTGCCTTTTTCGGCTTGCGGAGTTGATTTCGTAAAGAACGCAAATACCGAAACCATTCTCTCGAATATACTCAGATCAAGATACGGCGTTCAAAGAAGCTTTCAAATAGTATCCGGCGCAAATGCCGAGGCTTACGAAGCGGAATGGGCGGTGAAGCGTGAAAAGCTTCTTGAAGAGGCAGAGCGGGCAAGCCGCGAGCAATATGCAAGAGAGCGAGAGAGTGCGGCGCAGGAGAGAGAGGCTATCGCAAGAGCCAACGACCCGCATTACGATTTTGATCACAAGCAGGGCATAAGTTCAATGACCGGTTTAAACGAATCGGTTGGAAATTGCCGTTACCGTATGGGTGCGACGACCTATGATTTTGCTGAGAGTGAGCTGATTTTCGGCGAGGATTTTGATATAGAGGAGCCTGTTCCGCTGTCTGAAATTGACAGTATTAGAGGATATTCGGTATTTCTCGGCACTGTTTTTGAGAAGGCCGACAAGGAATCGCGCGAGGGTGATAAGGTTTCCTTAACTATCGGTATATCCGACGGAGCTTCCGGTGCATATATTAAGCGCCGTTTGCCCAAAGAGGAGTGTGAGTGGTTTAAAAAGTTTAAAGAGGGTACTCACGTTGCCGTTCTTGGAAAGGTAATGCGTGACAAATTTGATAACGAGCCATTTATTTCGCTTAAGGGAATTAAAAAAATTAAAACCGTTGAGCGCAAGGATAACTCGGAAAGAAAGAGAGTCGAGTTGCATCTTCATTCAAATATGTCGCAAATGGATGCAATTATTACTCCAAAGGATATAGTTAATACGGCAATAAGGTGGGGGCATAAAGCAATCGCCGTTACCGACCATGGAAACGTTCAGGCTTTTCCCGAGGTCATGCTTGAGCTTGAAAAGTCGGGAAATGAGGAGCTTAAAATACTTTACGGCATCGAAGCGTATTACGTAAACGATACCGCAAGATGCGTTTTTGGAACGAAATATCCTGAATTTGACGGAGAAATGGTAGTTTTTGATATAGAAACTACCGGACTTTCGAACAGAACCTGTAAGATAATAGAGATAGGCGCAGTAAAGATAAAGGGCGGCGAAATAATAGACCGAATGGATATTTTCGTTGACCCCGAATGTCCGATTCCCGAGGAAATAACCCGGCTTACCTCAATTACCGACGATATGGTTGCGGGTGCGCCGAAGGAAAAGGAAGCCGTTGAAAAGTTTCTTGCGTTTGCTGACGGCTGTATGCTTATAGCTCACAACGCGAATTTTGATATCGGATTTATAAGAGTCGCTGCCGAGAGGAATTCCATACCGTTTGAAAATTCGTTTCTTGATACGGTGGGGCTTTCTAAATACGTAAACCCCGAGCTTAAAAATCACAAGCTTGACACTATTGTAAACCATTATAAAATAGGTGATTTCCATCATCACAGAGCCGAGGACGACGCTGAGGTTCTGGCGCGTATATTCATAATAATGCTCGACAGGCTTAAAAGTGAGGGCGTTGACAATTTTGACAGAATGATTGAGGCAATGGGCGAGGACGTTGACCCTTTAAAGCTCCGTCCCTGCCATATGGTTATATTTGCCAAAAACAAAGAGGGGCTTAAGAATCTTTATAAGCTTATATCTTTCAGCTACCTTGATTATTATAAACGCTTCCCAAGAATGCCGAAGTCGGTAATAGAACAGTACAGAGAGGGCTTGATTATAGGCTCTGCGTGCGAATCGGGCGAGCTTTATAAGGCTATACTTGACGGTAAGAGCTCGCAGGAAATAGAAGAGATTGCATCATTTTACGATTATCTTGAAATTCAGCCTCTCTGCAATAATACTTTCCTTATCGCAGAGGGCAGGGTAAGCGACGAAGAGGCGCTCCGCGATATAAACCGACAGATATACGAGCTCGGAAAAAAACTCGGCAAGCCGGTTTGCGCCACCTGCGATGCTCATTTTGTAAATAAAGAGGATGAAATTTACCGCCGCATACTTCTTGCCGGAATGAAATTCAAGGATGCGGACAAGGAAATGCCCATATATCTTCGCACGACCGAGGAGATGCTCGAAGAGTTTTCTTACCTTGGAGATGATGCGTGTGAGGAGGTAGTAATAGATAACCCCAATAAAATCGCCGATATGTGCGAGAGAATCCGTCCCATTCCCAAAGGAACCTACGAGCCTACCATTCCCGGCGCTAACGAAGAGCTTACCGAATCCTGCTGGAAAAGGGCACGCGATTGGTACGGTGACGACGTTCCCGAAATAGTTTCGGCGCGTCTTGAAAAGGAGCTTAATTCCATAATTAAAAACGGATTTGCCGTTCTTTATATGATTGCGGTTAAGCTTGTTGCATATTCCGAGAGTCTTGGCTACCTCGTTGGTTCAAGAGGCTCGGTTGGCTCGTCACTCGTTGCCACCCTGTCGGGAATTTCGGAGGTTAACCCTCTTCCGCCGCATTACAGATGTCTTAAGTGCAGGCATAGCGAATTTATAACCGACGGAAGCGTTGGCTCAGGCTTTGACCTTGAGGATAAGGCTTGTCCTGTATGCGGTGAAATAATGTATCAGGACGGTCACGACATACCTTTTGAAACTTTCCTTGGATTCTACGGAGATAAATCGCCTGATATAGACCTTAATTTTTCTGGTGACGTTCAAGGCAAGGTTCATAAATACACCGAAGAGCTGTTCGGTCAGGGGCACGTGTTCCGTGCGGGAACGATAGGTACTCTTGCAAGCAAGACTGCATGGGGATACATAAGCAAATATCTGGAAGAACGAAAAACAAGCATACCGAAGGCTGAAATTTCCCATATGGTAACAAAGCTTGTGGGAATCAAGAGAACAACGGGTCAGCATCCCGGTGGTATAATCGTTGTACCGACGGAGTATGAAATTTACGATTTCACCCCTGTTCAGCATCCCGCAGATGACCCGAACTCCGATATAATAACAACACATTTCCAGTTCTCATATCTTCACGATACAATACTTAAGCTCGACGAGCTTGGACACGATATTCCAACCAAATATAAAATGCTTGAAAAATATACCAACACCAGCGTTCTTGACGTTAAAATGAACGACAGGTCGGTATACGAGCTTTTTGAATCGACAAAACCGCTCGGAATCGTGCCCGAGGATATCGGCGGCTGTCTTCTCGGAACTTACGGTATTCCCGAGATGGGAACAAGATTCATTCAGCAGGTTCTTATTGACGCTCAGCCTAAAACCTTTGCTGACCTTCTTCAGATATCCGGACTGACGCACGGAACCGACGTGTGGCTCGGCAACGCTCAGGAACTTATTAAAGCGGGGACTTGTACGATATCCGAGGTTGTTGGAACGCGTGACGGAATAATGCTCTATCTTATTCAGAAGGGACTTGACAATTCGATGTCCTTTAAAATAATGGAGGACGTAAGAAAGGGTAGGGGTCTCAAGCCCGAATATGAGGCGGCAATGCTTGAACACGGCGTTCCCGATTGGTATATATGGTCGTGTAAAAAAATCAAGTACATGTTCCCGAAAGCGCACGCGGCGGCATACGATATGTCGGCAATACGCCTTGGTTGGTATAAAATATACTATCCAATGGAGTTTTACGCGGCGTTTCTTACGGTTGCCCCGGGTGGATTTGATGCCGAGATAGTCGGCGGCGGTTACTCGGGAGTAAATTCCGCAATTAAGGAAATAGAAGAAAAAGGAGTAGAGGCAACCGCCAAGGAAAATGAAACCTGTCAGACGCTTTATCTTGTAAGAGAAGCGATGGCAAGAGGTGTTAAATTCCTTAACGTTGACCTCAAAAAGTCGGATGCAACGGCATTTCTGCCCGAAAACGGAAAGATAAGAATGCCCTTTAACTCTCTTGCCGGTCTTGGAGACAAGGCTGCCGAAAAGATTATCGAAGCAAGAGATAAATTCGATATTTACTCGGTAGAGGAGCTTCGTGAGAGGACGGGAATATCAAAAGCCGTCATAGAGCTTTTGCGTCGCAATCACGTGCTCGACGGTCTTTCCGAAACCAATCAATTTTCGTTTTTCTGATACCCCGTGTAAAATTTATTAAAATTTAAATATCCACCGATTTTATTCGGTGGATATTTATGTAAATGATTATTTACTTTACAAAAAGCAAAAACAGAAGTATTACAGAGCATTCAAGGTCTCCGTTTTTTGATAAAAGAAGAAATAACGCTATTCCTATAATTAACAGCTCTTCCGTGCCGAAGTCGACTCTTCCGTTTTTGAAAAAACTTATATTTTCAAAAAAATTCCCGAAGGGTAATTTACCCATCAATGTGTTGAAAAAGCCATCGCTTACTTTCGGCTTCGACATAACCTCATCGGTGATTTTCTCATGTTCGTGAGGTGACACGTCCCACGGTGCCTTCAGTTGAGCTTTCTGTTCTTGAATTTCGGTTTCATCGGCTCTTTTCTCTTCATTTTTTTCTTCGCTGAATGCATATCCGTCGTAATTTTCGGGAACCGAAAGCTTTTCGTCATCTGCATAATAGCTTCTGGTATACATATTTTAGTTTGACCTCATCATATCAAGAATATCTGCAATTGACATCATTGAGTCAATTGCCTTTCCTCTGCTTTCAGATACGTAGGGCTTCAATGCGCAAAGAAGCTCTCTGCGCTTTATGCGGCTGCTGTTTTCGATTGGCACTTCGGCTTCCGTGTTGGTTTTTATAGCTTCATTGGCTGCTTTTTCTTTAATTTCGTCAATCGGCTCCGTTTCTTCTTTGTTTTCTTTTGACGCTAGATTTTTTATCTCCTCAATAAGCTTTGGATTTTCCATAATTAAACCGATGATTTTCGATAAATCGGTATCTGACATATACCCCTCCTGTTTTGCGGGTTTTAGAGTTGAGATTAAAAATAAATTATTTTTTCTTATAGCTGTTTATTATTTTTGCGGCGTCAGTCAGGTTGATTTTCTCAACTCCGAGCAACGCGCGCCTTATTTTTTCAATATCCTCGTGCTTTGGCATTGCGGACGGCAGAGAATAACCGTGTTTTTTAGCTAACGATTGAATTTCATTCCAAAGCTCCGAATCGGATTTTTCCGCCAATCTTTTCATCTCTTCTTTATTGATTTTCATAATTTATCCCCCGGAAAATTTCTTTTTCTATGCTTATCTTATGCGCACTTCAAAAAAATTGTTACAAGACGGAGAAAAACCGTTTTATCTTTTTAGTCCGGACAGTATATCTCAAAGCTATGGTATCATGACCGTGAGCGAGAACGCCGTTTTGTTTTTGCATGGCAGTTTTTAATAGCTTGAAAGTCTTTTTTTAATTGTGTCTGCCAGATTTTCCGTAATGCTTACCGTTTCGTCTTGGTCAGGGCACTCAACCATGATTCTTATAACCGGCTCCGTGCCTGAGGGGCGCACGACTATTCTTCCTCGCCCGTCAAGACTCGCTTCTGCATCTCTGAGAGTTGATTTTATTTCTTCATCTGTGAAGAGCGCAATTTTTTGTTCTTGCGTTGCGCTGATATTCACCGTGTGCTGAGGATATTTTTTCATAATACCCGAAAGCTCGGAGAGCGTCTTGCCGCTTTCCTTGACAAGCGAGAGCAGGGCTATCGCAGTAAGCTGACCGTCACCCGTCGTGGCATGCTTTCGAATAATTATATGTCCCGATTGCTCGCCGCCGAAAGAATAACCCTCTTGATTCAGCATTTCAAGTACGTATCTGTCACCAACCTTGGCGGCTATAAATTTTATGCCGTTGTCCTCGCAAAATTTTTGAAATCCGTAATTTGACATAACCGTTCCGACGACGGTGTTTTTGTTAAGGTCACCGCTTTTTTTCATACCGAGAGAAAGTATCGCCATAATGAAATCACCGTCTATTTCATTTCCGTTTTCGTCTGTTGCAAGGCAACGGTCGGCATCTCCGTCAAACGCAATTCCCGCATCAAGCTTATTCTGCTTGACGTATGACTTCAGCGCTTGCATATGCGTTGAGCCGCAATTTTCGTTTATATTTAATCCGTTCGGCTTGTCGTTCAGCATAATGACGTCCGCGCCAAGTCCGCGGAAAAGCTCCTCTGCCGTTGCACTTGCTGAGCCGTTTGAGGCGTCTATTGCAATGCGCATGCCGTCAAGTGAGGTATCGGTCGTGTGCATAAGATAGCTTATATAGTCGTGCAGAGCGTAGGGCGTATCGTATCTTCTTCCTATTTCTTCAGCCGATGCTATTTTAATCGGAGGAGTGTTATCAAGCACGATGGATTCTATTTGCTCCTCAAGCTCATCGGAGAGCTTGAATCCGTCCTCACCGAAAATTTTTATTCCGTTATATTCGAACGGGTTGTGAGATGCGGATATCATGACGCCCGCCTTTGCCTTGTACTTCTTTACAAGATATGCAACGGCAGGGGTGGGAACGACTCCGAGCGTCATTACGTCGCTTCCGACGGAGCATAGTCCTGCGCTCATTGCAGATGCCAGCATATCCGATGAAATTCTTGTGTCCATACCGATTAGGACCTTTGGTCTGTATCTGTGATTGGATGATAAAATATGTCCGAGCGCGCGTCCGATGGATATAGTGCGCTCACAGCTTAAAAATTCATTTGCAACACCGCGTATTCCGTCGGTTCCGAAAAGTCTTCTCATTTATTTGGCTCTCCTTCGTTCAACCAATTAAAATTAGTTACTCCGTTTACTGTTGATAACGGATAAATCATAGTGCCTTTCCCAAGAATGCTTCCCGGACATATGACGGAGTTGCATCCTATCTCGCAAAGGTCGCCTATCAATGCTCCCATTTTTTTGAGTCCTGTTTCTATCTTTTTTTCTCCGTTTTTTACCGTAATGTTTTTGCGGTCAAGTCTAACGTTTGAAATTACGGCGCCTGCTCCGAGATGCGCGCGGTAGCCGAGAATGCTGTCACCAACGTAATTGTAGTGAGGGAGCTGAACTCCGTCGAAAACTATTGCGTTTTTTATTTCGGTGCTGTTTCCTATAACTGCACCGTCTCCGATAATTACCGCACCTCTTATATATGCGCCGGGTCTTACCTCTGTTTTTCTGCCGATAATCGCGGGACCTATAACGGTTGCCTTATCCGAAATTACCGCATCTCTTGCGACGAAAACGTCGGGTGTAAATTCAATATATTCGTCTCCCAGTTTTTTCGCAATTTCCTTGCAACAGTCCTTTATTTGAGGGATAATTTCATATATATTTTCGCATTTTCCTAAAAACTCTTTTGCGACGGTATGCTCTAAGTCGAAGAGCTCGGCGGCAACAGCATTAATCATAAAAAATCCTTTCAAATTATATTTTCTATTGAAAATTACGCGAAGATATGTTATACTTAAGGGGTATTATCATATAAATGATTTTTGCGCGGTATCCGACCTATCATTTTTATTCTTCACTTTATATTATATTATACTACGCAAGCTCCAAAAAGTCAACTATTTTACAAATAATTGAACTATTTTACAAATTTATGGAGGAAATCAAAATGCCAAGAGACTTTGGACCGCCGCCACCGCATGAATTCAGACAACGTAGAGACCGTGAAAGACCGAAAGGCATGAAGGCTTTTTTTAAGCATAGTATAAATCAAATAAAAGGCTTTACCTCAAGGCTGTTTTACATAATCTCTCTTGTTTGGGAAGCCGCTCCTGCCGTTTTGTTTCTTATGGCTTTCTTCTGTTTGGTTGACGGAGTTATGCCCGTAATAGGTGCCTACATTTCCAAAGAGCTTCTTAACGGTATTGCAGATCTTATAGGCAAGAATGAATTATCCGAGGACGTTTTTACGGTTCTCAGGCCTATAATGTTTATTCTCTTGCTGAAGTTCATTCATTTGTTCGCTAAAAGAGTGCTTGACAGGCTTAACGCCGGTGTAACGGCTATAGCAGGCGAGCTTGTTGTAAATCATATAAAGCTGAAAATAATCAATAAATCCAAAACGGTTGATATGTCTTCGTTTGACAGTCCCGAATTTTACGAAAAGCTTGAAAACGCCAATCGAGAAGCGGGAATGCGTCCTATCGGTATACTTGCCGCAACCTTTAACGTAATCAGTGCGGCAATAAGTATTATATCGTTTATAGTTGTTCTTGCTACTCTCAGTCCGTGGGCTTCGGTAATAGTCATAATCACCGCCCTTCCCGGTGCAGTTGTGAATTACGTTTACAGAAACCGTAATTTCAGATATATGCGCCGTCATTCCAAGGACAGACGTGAGATGAGTTATTATTCCGGTCTTATGGTTAACAAGGATCAGGCAAAAGAGGTTAAAATACTCGGACTTGCCGACACCTTTATCGAAAAGTATAAAAGCGCTTATAAAAGATACTTCGCCGGTTTGAAAAAGCTGATTTTGAAAGAGAACGTATTGCGTGTTCTTGTCAGTCTTCTGTCAACCTTGGCAAGCTGCCTTCTTTTTACATACGTTGCGTACGACGTTGTTTTCAACGACGGCATGATTGGAGACTACTCGCTATATACGGGAGCGTTAAATTCGGTCGCAACCTACGTAACGACGCTTGTTACCGCAACGGCTACCATATACGAAGGAACTCTGTTTATAGACAATATGATCGAGTTTATGAAAGAGGAAACGAAAATCGTTTCTATTCTCGATGAACCGATCACGCCTAAACGGGGAGTTGCGCATAAAATTGAGTTTAAAAACGTATCGTTTGCCTATCCGGGAACCGACAGAAAGGTTCTTGACAATATAAATCTGACCTTTAATTCGGGTGAAAAAATAGTGCTCGTCGGCTTGAACGGTGCGGGAAAAACCACTCTTATAAAGCTGATAACCCGCCTTTACGATCCTACTGAGGGCGTGATATATCTTGACAGCAGGGATATACGCGAATACGATCCAAAGGCGCTTTACGATATGTTTGGTATTATTTTTCAGGATTTTGGAAAATACGCCGTCACAGCTTCGGAGAACATAGAGTTTGGCGACGTTTCCGTTCCCAAGGAACGCTCGCTTGTTGAATCAGCGGCAAGAGCGGGTGATGCCGATGAGTTTATTGAGGCTCTGCCTCGCGGATACGATACGCCGCTTACGAGAATATTTGAAGAGGACGGAATCGAGCTTTCGGGCGGTCAGTGGCAGAAGCTCTCTGTTGCAAGAGCCTTTTATAAGGAGTCTGACATTCTTATACTTGACGAGCCGACCGCAGCGCTTGACGCGCTTGCCGAGCAGGAAATCTTCGACCAGTTTGCAGAGCTTTCGAAGGGAAAGATAAGTATATTCGTTTCACACCGACTCTCAAGCGCGGTTACCGCCGATAAAATCGTCGTATTGAAATACGGACAGGTTGCCGAGCTTGGAACTCATACCGAACTTATGGAGAAACGCGGCGACTACCACCTTCTTTTCTCTACTCAGGCCCACAGATATACTACCGGTATAGAGCAGTAAATCTGCTCGGAATCAATCAAATAAAAATGCGGCTGCTTCTCCGAAAGGATTGGTAGCCGCATTTTTTAGCTTCAAAGTGGAATGTTTTTTATATTAGAGATCTGCTATAAGCTGATTTTTGCTGTGCTTGTCAAGCGTTCTGTAATCGGTAATAACGTATCTGTTATCGTCGGAATCACGAACTCTGACTCGTCCGTCCTTGTAAACTCTGATATCATGGTTTCTGTTGCGGATATCGAATTCCTTTATTCCGCGCTCGGTTTCCACAACCCAATGAAGCTTTCCGTTTTTCTCTCCGATGGAAAGTATTCTGCTTATATGGGGAACGAGATAATAGTCGTTAAGACTGTACTGAACGACCTCGAGAGATTCGGTGTTGAGGTCGGCAAGACATCTGATTATAGCTACTTCGGTTCCGTCCTCACCGAGCAGAGTAATGTAGTTATCCTGTCGGCTGACGGGGAAGAGCCTTCTCGGCTCAAGAGCTTCGTAGGTATCTCCATTGGCAACCGTCAGAGTTACGAGATTGTTTTCAAATACGGTTATATTGTCGTTTTTAGTTACGTAAAATCTTTCGGACTTCATCAGAATCTCTCCTCTCGGCGCATTTTTTCCGCATCCTGAGTCATTGACTGAATCTGAACGAGCTTGTAATATTTGCCCTTCATTGCCATCAGCTCCTCGGGCGGACCGTTTTCGACTATCTTTCCGTTATCGACAACTATAATACGGTTGGCGCGTTTAAGTGTGGAAAGTCGGTGAGCAATCATGAGAGTGGTTTTACCTTCTATCAGACGGTCGATAGCCTCTTGAATCAGATGCTCGGTTTCGGAGTCGACCGCGGCGGTTGCTTCGTCAAATATAAGGATAGAGGGTGATTTCAAAACTGCGCGCGCAATAGAAATTCTTTGCTTTTCACCGCCCGAAACGCCGACGCCTCTCTCGCCGAGTACGGTATCGTATGCATCGGGCTGGCGCGCGATAAAGCCGTGAGCGTTTGCAATATCTGCAGCGTGTATGACGTCTTCAACGGTTGCATCGGGCTTACTGTAAGCAATATTGTTAAATATAGTGTCGCTGAACATCATCGGCTCTTGCTGTACGTATCCTATTTGAGAGCGGTACGCCGAAAGGTCAAAGTTCTTTATATTATGACCGTCAACCAGAATCTCACCCGAATAACCGTCGTAGAATCGCATAAGCAGGTTAACGAGGGTGGATTTACCCGAGCCCGTCGTACCTACGATACCGACGATTTCACCCGGATTTATCGTAAGCGTTACGTCATCGAGAACCTTTTTCGTTCTATCGAATGAAAAACCTACGTGCAAAAATTCGATTTTTCCGTCAAGCTTATCCGGAACGGTGTGTGACTCCGCTTCGTGCTCGGGCTCGGCTTCAAGTATATCAAGTATCTTTTCCGTCGAAGCAAGCGCGCCCTGGAAAGAGTCCGAGAGGTTAGCGAAGAAGGTTACGGGGTTATAGAACATTGAGGCATAGGAAATGAAGGAAACGATAAGACCTGCCGAAAATCCCGGATCGCGGTTTATTACGCGTGTTCCGCCAACCGCCCAAATTATAAGCGAGCCGCAAGTAACGAGGAAGGAAATGGCCTGAGGGAAAGCTGTTGCGAGCTTTCCGATTTTGAGGTCCATTTCAAGCCAATCCTGATTTCGTTCTTCGAATTTATCCGCTTGCCGTTTTTCACCGGTGAAGGATTTAACTACCTTGATGCAAGGGATAGTGTCTGACAAGGTTGAGAACACAGCGGTTGAACGTCTCCAAAGCCTGCGGTAGTAGGGGCGGATTTTTACCGAGAATACTCTGGTTGCTATAACTATAAATATGACGGGAATAAGCGAGAAGAGCGTCAGCTCGGGGTTAAGCGCGAGCATTATTATGACTATGCCTACGAGCTGGAATGCGTGAACGACCGCTTCCTGTGTTATGCGAAGCATAAAATTCTTAAGAGTCGTCGCATCGCTTGCAATTCTGTTTATAACCGAACCGGTTGAGGTTTTGTCGTAAAACTTCATCGGCAGGTACTGCGCCTTAAGGTAAATATCGTTACGCAAGGCGGCTATTGCCTTGTCGCCTGCCGTACGCATCAGATAAGAGCGTATTATTCCGACGCCGTATTGGAATATGTAGGTAAATAAGAGGCAGCCAATCATCGTGAAGAGCATCCGCACTTCAGTTTTACCGAACAGGGTTGCTATCTTTCCAAGGAAGGGAATATTCGTCTCTCCTTGATTGAAAACGACGTCTACTATAAATCCGGTTATCGTCGGCGGAATCAGTGACACCGCCGTTGTAACGAGTGATAAAAAGATACATACGATAATAATTTTTAACTGAGGGGTTATGTATTTTGAAAGCTGCTTTACGATTTTCATTTTAGAACGGCACATGATGCATTCTGCGCCCGGGTGCAAAAGCGATCTTCCGCATTTGGGGCAGATACTCAAGGCGCGCTCAAAGGTGATTGCCATTATCGCAAGTTCTTCTTGCTTGTCTTTTCCGTCGTTTACGTGGTTAATGTAAAGAGCGGCGGCATCGCAAAGTGATGCGATGGCGTACGTATAGCGGAAGAAAACGACTCGCTTGCCGTCGGGCATTTTTGCCGAGAGCGTCGCATTTCCATACATTCTCTTTGATACGACGTTAGACATATCCCGATAAAAATAACGCTTCTCCTCACCGGGCACTCCGTCGTAGCTGATAACGGAATCCTCGGTGAAAATAAGCGCTGTCTCGGCATATTTTCCATTAAGTGCAAGGTCGCCTACGATAACGAAAAGTATATTTTCTCCGTTATCCGACGTCTTTTCGATTATGGGCTGTGCGTTTTTCGGGACTTCTCTGTTTTTAAGTATAAACTTACTATCCATACTTAATGCCATACCTTTCTCCGTGCTTCGTTTACAGTCCGAAGCCTTTTCCGTGCGTAAGCCGCAAGGCTCAGAACACAGGATATATTTGCGTTTTAGACGCTTTTTTTACCTCGCAAAATACTGAGGTTAACTCATAATACCACACTTTGCGGCATTTTGCAATACTTATTTCAAAAAAAGTAAAAGTTATTTTTCAGAAAACAACCGAAAAGAAAACGCTTGATTTTAGTCAAGCGTCAACTTATACATCTCGGATTTTGGTATTTTTCTGTCTTTGGCGGCGGCTTTCGTAGCATCCATTTTTGACATTCCGAGCTTTACGTAATGTTCGACGTGTTCCTTCGGAGTCAGCTTGAGAAGCTCAGAGCATTCGCCGTCTGCAAGCTCGTCCTTGGACGCACCGTCCAGGATAAGCACGTATTCGCCGCGCGGCTCTTTTTCTTCATATATATTTATTGCATTGCCGAGCGTGGTTCGTATTACCTCTTCGTTTATTTTCGTCAGCTCACGGCAGAGCGCAATCCGTCTGTTTTCTCCAAAGGTATCCTTCATATCGGTGAGAGCGGATTTCAGCTTGTGTGGAGCTTCGTAAAAAATCATCGTCCGTTCCTCACGCAAAAGTGAAGAAAGCTGCTTTTTTCTTTCGCTTTTCTGTGCTGACAGAAAACCCTCAAAGCTGAATCTTGAAGTGGGGAGGGCAGACATTGCAAGTGCCGCAACTGCCGCGCAAGGTCCGGGGATTACCGATACGGCGATTCCGTATTCCGCGCACAGTCTGACAATATCCTCACCCGGATCGCTTATTGCGGGCATTCCCGCATCGGTCACGAGGGCGCAGGATTCGCCCGCAAGAATTCTCGCGCATATTTTCTCACCGCTCGCCTTTTTGTTGTGCTCAAAATAGCTGACAAGCTCTTTCTTTATTCCGAGAGCAGAGCATAGGCGCATCGTATTTCTTGTGTCCTCAGCCGCAATAAAATCGACCTCCGAGAGCACTTTTTTTGCTCTCTCCGATATGTCTGCAAGATTTCCGATAGGCGTACCGACAAGATAAAGCGTAGATTTTTCGGTTTTGTTTTTTTCAGCGTTTTCCATATTGAGTAAAACCTCGTTATAATTTTATTTAACGCTTGTATTTTTGCGGAAAAGAACCGTTTTCCATAATGAAATTCATATCCTCTCCGTATTCGCGGTGCTCCATGTCTTTGTATATTATAAGAGGAGGAGTAAGTATCATTCCGCTTTTGCCGCCGCGCTTTGCTTCTATCAGCACCATAGAAGCCTCTTTTTTCGTATCGGCGTGTACGAAGGTCATTCTTTTGGGTTCCAGATCACATTTTCTCATTGCGGCGAAAACATCTGCCAGCCTGTCGGGTCTATATACCGCGTAGAATGCTCCGCCGTATTTAAGCTTTTTTGATGCCGCATGACAGAAATCGTCTATATTTCCGAAAAACTCGTGTCTTGCTATAGCCTTCGCATCGGAATCACTGTTTTTTCCTGCGTCGGATTTCATGTACGGCGGATTGGTAAAGACTATATCGGAGTCTTCATCTCTTGAAACCGTACGTATGTCCGCGCATATTGAAATAAGTCTGTCCGAGAGGCGATTAAGATCCGCGTTTCTTGATATAAGCTCGGCGTAGTCCTCTTGCACCTCGTAAGCCGTTATAGAGGATATCTTGTCGCGGGCAAGAAGCAGCATCGATATAATTCCGCTTCCTCCGCCAAGCTCAACACCCCGCTTGTATTTTCCGCTAACGTATCCCGCAAGTAAAAGGGCGTCGGTGCCAAAAGTAAGACCGCCCGTTTTTTGAATAAGCGAGAGTCTGTCGTTTACCTCGTCAAGTCTTTCGTCTTTTTTTATATCCATAGCATTCAATGTTTTTTTATAAATTCAGATTAACACTAAATAAAAAGCGGAGATTTTCGCTCCGCTTTTTGGTATGTTATTTTGGAATTACTCCTCAACAGGTGCTCCAACGGGGCATGATTCTGCGCAGTTTCCGCAGCTGATGCATTCGTCAGCGTTGATAACGTAGATATCACCCTCTGATATGCAAGAAACGGGACACTCAGATGCGCAAGCACCGCAAGCGATGCAATCTTCAGTAATCTTGTATGCCATTATAAGTACCTCCATATTAGTGTTCAATTATATTCTAGCATATTTATGAAAAAAATCAAGAGTATTTTGAAAAAAATATTAAAATTTGACGAGTTATTCCTCAATTTCATCTAAATCGTCGTTTTGTTCCTGTTTGCCGGGAACTTTTAATATTTTGACGTCCTTGCATTTATATATCTTCAAAACGTCCTTTTCTCCCTCGCCGAGCCTGACCTTTATTTCTCCGAGAAGAGGCTTAATTTCCGCAACCGTTCCTACGCCGTCGTTCGTTTTAACGGTAGAGCCGACTGGGGGCGTGTGCTTGAGCGCTTCTTCGTAGGTTTCATGCTCGTATCTCAGACAGCACATAAGTCTGCCGCAAGCCCCTGATACTTTTGCCGAATTTAAAGAGAAATTTTGCTCCTTCGCCATTTTTATCGATACCTGAACGAAGTCTGTCAAAAATCCCGCGCAGCAAAACTTTCTTCCGCATATGCCGAGACCGCCCATCATTTTTGCCTCGTCTCTGATACCTATCTGACGAAGCTCGATTCTCGTTCTGAACGTGGATGCCAGGTCCTTGACAAGCTCTCTGAAATCCACTCTTGTTTCGCAGGTGAAGTAGAATATGAGCTTGGAATTATCAAAGGTATATTCTGCTGCAACAAGGCTCATATCAAGCTGATGATTGGCAATTTTTTTCTTGCAGATAATAGCCGCTTCAAATTCCGCCTGCTTGTTTTTCTCGTCTTTTGCAAGATCGTCCGCGGTCGCAGGTCTGCAAATTTCCTTAAGAGGCGCGATTACCTCTGAGGTCGGAACAAGCTTGTTTGCCGTCTTTACAAAGCCGAGCTCAACACCGCGCGAGGTTTCGACTATAACCTTTTCTCCCGCCGAAAGCTTGTACTTGCCGGGTGAGAAATAATATATCTTTCCGGCTTCGCGGAAATTTACTCCGATTATTTCTACGGTTTCATTAATTGATTCGTTGTTTTCTGTGTTCTCCAGGTTGTTGTTCTGTTCGGACACTTGTGTCACCGTCCTTTACATAAGTTTGATTTTTGCACCGAGGTCGGCAATGATTGCAGAGGTGCTTACGTTTTTCGTCACGTCTTCAAGAGCATCCTTTAAAATCTCTGAAATACGTATAAGTCTTTTTGTGTTCATATCGCACGCCGCACTCTCAGCTTGCTCGTACGAGGTAAAAAAAAGAAATTGAAGATTTTTGTCAAATCTTATAAGCGTGATATCGCGCACGGCGCATATAAGAGTTTCAAGCGCGCAAGTCAGCTCAACTCTTGAGGTGGGCAGCTCGGATATCGCCGCGTAAAGCTCTGAGTAGGGAGCCGAGCTTCTTAGGGATTTGATTATCCTCTCCGTAAGGAGTCTTTCTTCGCTCATCTCGCGTGCTTCTTTGTCTGAAAGCAAGCCTTGTGCCTTTCCTATTATTCCGTCCGAGCTTATCACGATTCCGTCAAGCGCTGATGCATTCGTTTTTGAAAGCAATCTTGCTTTTTCGTTATTTCTTATAAGATAGTCACGAAGATTGTCAGCTTCAAATCGCTGCATTGCAATGCTCTGTGCTCGGCTTTTTACAGTGGTAAGTATTTTGTCAGCCGATGAAGCAAGCAAAATTATAAATACGTTTTTCGGCGGCTCCTCAAGTACCGTTAAAAGCGCGTTTTGCGCGTTCACGGTAAGCTTTTCGGCTTGCTCGATAAAATAGATTTTATATTTTGATTCGGTGGGCGAAAGGTACATATCCTCTCTGAAAAGGCGTACCTCTTCAACGCCAATCGTTGCCTTGCCGTCTGTCGGGCGAAGCCTTGTTATGTCGGTAAAATTGCCGCTTTTGATTCTTCGGCAGCTGTTGCAGGAATGGCAGGGAAGAGGAGAGGTTTGGTCGTCTTTTCTCTCGCAGTTAAGAGCTGCAGCGAGTTCTGTTGCTAATGTTTTCTTACCCGAACCTTCAGCTCCGATAACCAGAAAGGCGTGGGGCAAAATTTCCTTCTCGATTGCACCTCCAAGACGGCGCTTCGTATCACCGTTGCCGTAAAGCTCCGAGAAATATTCTCTCATACCGCACCGCCTTTCGTAAAAATTACATACAAATATATTATAGCAATAAATATTTAAAAAGTCAATGGTAAGAATTTTTAGAGAATTATAAAAAAAATATTGTAAAAGTCTGAAGTTTATGGTAAAATAATTTGATAGATAAAGCGCAAACCCATTCGTTTGCGTAAGGAGGAATGAATTATGGAAAAATTTTATCTTACAACTGCGATTGCATACGCATCTCGCAAGCCTCATTTCGGAAATACCTATGAGATTATAATGGCTGATGCGTTTGCGCGTTTTCAGCGCAGAATGGGCAAAGACGTTTTTCTTTGCACGGGAACAGACGAGCACGGTCAAAAGATTGAAAATCTTGCAAGCGAAGCCGGTATAACTCCGAAAGCATACGTTGACGGTGTTGCCGCTGAGATAAAGGGAATCTGGGATCTGATGAATACGAGCTACGATTACTTTATCCGCACGACAGACGATTATCACGAAGCGGCTGTTGCAAAAATATTCAAGAAATTCTACGACAAAGGCGATATATACAAGGGATATTACGAGGGATGGTACTGTACTCCGTGCGAGTCTTTCTTTACAGAAACGCAGGTGTCTGAGGGAAAGTGCCCCGATTGCGGAAGACCCGTAAGCCAAGCGCGCGAGGAAGCCTATTTCTTCAAAATGTCAAAATACGTTGACAGACTAATTAAGCATATAGAGGATAATCCCGAATTTATCGAGCCCGAAAGCCGTAAAAAAGAGATGGTAAACAATTTCCTCAAAGCAGGCCTTCAGGACCTCTGCGTTTCGAGGACGTCGTTCAAGTGGGGTATTCCGGTTGATTTCGACCCCAAGCACGTCGTTTACGTATGGCTTGACGCTCTTACAAACTATATAACCGCGCTTGGATACGACCCCGATAAGTCGTATGAAGAGCAGGATGAAAAATTCAAGAAATACTGGCCTTGCGACGTTCACATTATAGGAAAGGATATTCTTCGTTTCCACACTATCTATTGGCCTATATTCCTTATGGCTCTTGAGCTTCCTCTTCCTAAAAAGGTATTCGGACATCCTTGGTTTAATTTCGGTAACGATAAGATGTCGAAATCCAAGGGCAACGTAGTATTTGCCGACGAGCTTGCAGAGGTGTTCGGCGTTGACGGTGTGCGTTACTATGCGCTTTCCGAGATGCCGTATAATTCCGACGGCTCAATAACTTATGAGAGCGTTATTTCAAGATATAATAACGACCTGGCAAACAACCTCGGAAACCTTGTCAGCCGTACTCACGCTATGACAAAGAAATATTTCGACGGAATCGTTCCTGCGCCTGCCGCCTCCGATGCCGTTGACGGTGAGCTTAAGGCTGCCGTTAAGGAAGGAATCAAGAACGCGGTTGAGTTGATGAATTCCTATCGCGTTGCGGATTCTCTTGATGCGATATTCGCAATGCTTCGCCGCGCGAATAAATATATCGACGAAACTATGCCTTGGGTTCTTGCGAAAAACGAATCCGACCGTCCGAGACTTGCTACCGTTATATACAATCTTCTTGAAACCATAAGAGTCGGAGCAGCTCTTCTTGCTCCGTATATTCCCGCAACCGCCGATGCAATATTCTCTCAGCTTGCTACCGATAAGACCGATTTCTCAACTCTTTCCGAGTTCGGCGCGCTTGAATCGGGCAAACCGCTTGGCGAGGCGTTCACTCTGTTCGCAAGAATAGACGAGAAGAAGTTCCTTGAGGAAATGGAAGCGAAGCGTCTTGCGGTTGAGGCAGCTACGGCCCCGATTCCCGAGCCTGAGCACGAGGCTGAAATCGGAATAGAGAGCTTTGGCGCTGTTGAGCTTAGAGTTGCGGAAGTGCTTGAATGCGAGCCTGTTCCAAAGGCTAAAAAGCTTCTGAAGCTTCAGGTTGATTTGGGTTATGAAAAGCGTCAGGTGGTGTCCGGAATTGCGAAATTCTACAAACCCGAGGAGCTTGTCGGCAAAAAGGTAATTATAGTTGCAAATCTTAAGCCCGCCAAGCTTTGCGGAGTGGATAGCTACGGAATGCTTCTTGCCTCGGGCGAGGAGGACGTTAAGGTTGTGTTCCTTGATAAATCCGCGAAGAACGGAGACAGAGTTCACTGATGAAATATTTTGATTCTCATGCTCACTATTACGATGAGCGATTTGAATCCGAATGTGACGTGGGCGTCGATAAGCTTATCGACGCCCTGCTTTCGTCCTCCGTTTCGGGAATCATAAACGTCGGAACCTCTCCCGAAACCTGCCGTCTTGCAATCGATCAAGCAAAAAAACGAAACGGTATGTATAGCGCGCTTGGAATTCACCCGTCGGATTCTCAATATCTTAAAGTCGGCATTGACGAAGCTCTTTCTGACGTTGAAGGACTTATAAAGCGTCCTGAGAACAAATGTGTTGCCCTTGGTGAAATAGGGCTTGATTATCATTATCCGGATACCGACAAGGCGTGTCAGATGAAATATTTCAAGGCGCAAATGAGTCTTGCCGCCGCTCTTGATATTCCCGTCGTAATACACGACCGCGAAGCGCACGGAGATATAATGGACGTAATCCGTGAGTTTCCCGGAGTAAGAGGAGTTCTTCATTCCTATTCCGGCTCGCCCGAAATGGCAGAGGAGCTTGTCCGCCGCGGATATATGATTTCATTTTCGGGAACGCTTACCTTCACGAATGCAAGAAGGGTAAAAGAGGTTGCGCAGACTCTTCCTCGCGAATCGGTGCTTATAGAAACCGATTGCCCGTATCTTGCGCCGCATCCGCACAGAGGAAAGCTTAACCATTCGGGATATCTTGAATTTACGAATAGGGCGCTTTCCGAGATATTCGGTATAAGCGAGGAGGAATGTGCTGAGCTTACCGAAATGAATGCAAGGAGATTTTTTGGAATATGAAAAAGGGTATGACCATATGCTATGAAGTTGACGGGAGCCTGTATTTAAACATAACGAACAGATGTTCGAACAGATGCGAATTTTGCATAAGAAATAATGGGGACGGCGCTTACGGCTCAGACCCTCTTTGGCTTGAGCGCGAGCCTGACAGGGATGAAATACTCAAAGCTGTCTTTTCAAGGGATATAGGCAAATACAGGGAGATAGTATTTTGCGGCTACGGCGAGCCGACTTACAGACTCGCTGATGCCGTGACTGTGGCAAAGGAAATTAAAAAAGTATATCCTGACATACCTATAAGAATAAACACAAACGGCCAGTCGGATTTGATTTTGGGGGGTGACAGCAGCAAAATGTTTGAAAATGCTTTTGATACCGTTTCAATCAGTCTGAATACTCCGAGTGCTGATAAATACGTCGAAATATGCCGCCCCGTGTATAAAGAAGCGGCATATTCGGCAATTATTGAGTTTGCAAAAAATGTAAACAAATACGTTCATTCCGTTGTTTTTTCAGTGGTTCGCCAAACGCTTACCGAAGAGGAACTTTCGGAATGTGAGAAAATTGCAAAAGAGGCGGGAGTTATCCTCAAGATCAGAGATTACATATCCGAATAAATTTTCGGATGGCTGAACATCGACTCGAATAGCATAAGATATTCTGTCGGTACCTTCATTATATCAAAGCTTATACCCATAAAGCCAAGCTCGCCAATCAACTCGAGCTTGGCTTTTAAATTTTCAAGAGATTCAAAAGCCACCCTCACGGGTTCACGCCGCCCTGCGCGATATTTATTGTAATTGAAGTAATTTATTTTTTGTGCGTCGTTGTGTTTTATTTCCTGCCCCGCAGTGTATGCCAAATCCACGGCATCGCGTATAAGTATTTCCTCGTCTCCCATATAAGCAAGCGTCGGAATGTCTATATATGCCTTGGCGGGCTCTCCGACCTCCGCAAATTTTCTTAAGGTTTTTTCTTCACCCTCTTTAAAATCGGGTATATCTTCAAGTCCGCTTTTTTGATAAGCGAGAGTATATCCGTCGCACAAATCCTGCATTTGATACTCTTCGTTTGCATCGATTTCAGAGAATAGCAGCAAATCGTTTTGCATCAGCTTTTTCCTGAGCAGAAGAAGGAATTCGGCATAGCTTTCCGGGGTGCTTTTCATGGCTTTGTACGCCGCTATCATAGCTCCGTCGTATCCTCGCTCTTTTAAAACGTTAATGAGGTTTTCTATATAGGAGTTGTTGAAATCGGAACTTTCATCGTAAACCCGCAATAATACCTTTTTGCCCTTTTCTTTTGCAAAAGGAATTATCCGTCTGTCGTCAAAAAGCAGATTTACGCCGTCACCCGAACGCTCGCCCGCGCCCACCGTAACGTAGGTAACGTAGGGCATTGCAAGCGAAAGTCTGTCCACCGTCGTATCGCCATAGCAATAACCGTTAGCAAATCCCATGCCGTATTTCGGAGTGTCGTATTTTATTGCCAGAAGCTGACCGGGATATATATTTGACTTTCCGTAAAGATATGGGTTATATGAAAGAAGTTTGTCGTATTCTACGTCGAATCGGTCTGCTATTCTTGAGAGATTGTCTGAGCCTCTTGTGGTGTAGGTTCTCGTGGGAGTAAGTATAAGAAGCTGTTGTCCGACTATAAGTCTGTCGGGATTTTCAAGCTCGTTATTTTCAATTATTTTCATGGGGGAGGTTGAGTGCTGTCTTGCTATTTTAAAAACCGTGTCGCCTTTTTTTACTGTGTGGATTTGCATAAGATGAGCCCTTTCTTTTTTACTACATTTTATTCGGGGGGCGCATTATTTGCTACCTTGTGGCAAATAATTACTTTGAAAGAGAGGTGTTTTTTATGATTGAAATAACAAAGATTTGCGCAAGGGAGATACTTGATTCACGCGGTAATCCGACTGTGGAAGCAGAGGTGACACTCTCGGACGGAACAAAAGCCGTGGCAGCAGTGCCGTCGGGGGCTTCAACCGGTATGTACGAGGCAAAGGAATTGCGCGACGAAGCTGACACGAGATATCATAAGAGGGGAGTTCTCAGCGCCGTAAAGAACGTAAATGAACGAATACATCCGGCGCTTGTCGGCATGGACGCTTGCGATATTGAGGAAGCCGACTCTGTTATGATAGCACTTGACGGTACGTATAATAAGTCGAATCTCGGAGCAAATGCAATTCTTTCTGTTTCTATGGCGCTTGCCAAAGCGGGAGCGGCGGCTCAGGGTATTCCGTTGTACCGTTATCTTGGTGGTGTGCTTGTAAAAAAAATCCCTGTTCCTATGATGAATATCCTTAACGGTGGAGCACATGCTGCAAATAATATTGATATCCAGGAATTTATGATAATTCCGATAGGCGCGACCAATTTTGCCGAGGGCGTCAGAATGTGCTCTGAGATTTATCATACCTTGAAAAATATACTTTTATCCAAAGGACTTCTCACGGCGGTTGGCGACGAGGGCGGCTTTGCGCCGATGCTTCCGTCGGACGAAGAGGCGTTAGGCGTGGTTTTATCTGCAATAGAAAAATCCGGATACAGAGCAGGCGAGGATATAATGCTTGGACTTGACGCTGCGGCTTCGGAGTGGAAAAGCGAGGACGGTTACGTTATGCCGAAGCGCAATCGCAGATATACCTCTGACGAGCTCGTGGATTATTTTGAAAGGCTATCAGTAAAATATCCTATACTGAGCATCGAGGACGGGGTAGCCGACAGCGATAGCTACGGCTGGCGAAGGCTTACCGAAAGGCTTTCGGGAAAATGTTTGCTTGTCGGAGATGACCTTTTCGTTACCGACTCGCATAGAATTGAGGACGGTATCTCGTCGGGGATAGCAAACGCGGCTTTGATAAAACCAAATCAGATAGGTACGCTTACCGAGACGGCAGAGGCAGTTTTTTCGTCAAGACGCGGTGGCTACAAAACGGCAATGTCGCATCGAAGCGGTGACACCGCAGATGATTTTATTGCCGATCTTGCGGTTTCGCTTTCCTGCGATTTTATAAAAGCCGGTGCGCCAGCAAGAGCTGAGCGATGCGTAAAATATAATCGCCTTATGAAGATAGAGAGCGAGATTTTTTCGCCAAGCTACGGTATATAACTCAAATACAACGAGGGGCTACGTCTAAATGACGCAGCCTCTCGTTGTATTTGAGTTTGGTTTATTGCTTATTTCTGTATTCCGTGGGGGAAAGACCGTAGTGCTTTTTAAAGGCGTCACAGAAATAGTTTTGTGAGTTGAAGCCGATATGCGAGGTAATCTCTCCCACCGTCATATTTGAGCTTGAAAGGAGCTCTGCGGCTTTTTTTAATCTGATTTTTGCTCTGTATTCAAGAGGAGAGGAGCCGGTTATTTCCTTAAAGGCGCGAATAAAATAAAATTTGCTCATTCTTGCCATCTCCGCATAATCCGAAAGCGTGTGGTTTGCTCCGTATTCCTTATTCATCATTTGAATAATAGCTAGAATTTCATCGGCGTGCTTCTTCGGCTTTCTCCTTGCGCTTTGAGTCATTCTTTCGAGCAGACACACTATGTTAAAGAATTTTGCTATACAAATTTTTTCGTAGCAGCAATCCTTGGCTTGCAGCTCCTTGATTATGTCCTCAAACATTTCGTTTATCTCTAATGATGGGGTCGTCTTGTATATTCTTGAGCTTTCAAAGCCGAAAAGAGCAAAGCCTTTCGGAGCTGTGAAATGAATATAATAAAATTCAGCGGTTTGCTCACCGTTATAAACGTGCTCTTGCGGCTCGCTTGGCTTGAAAAACACGAAAGAGCCCTCGGGCGCGTTTATTCCGTCGCCGAGGTTAAAGTGCTCGGTGCCCTTTGCTACGTAAAAGAGCAGCCAGTCATCGCGCCCGCTCGGACGTTTTATGCGACGTCCGTTTTTAGCAAATATATGACCGCAGGATTTCAGCTTTACGTCAAAAAGCGAATCCTTCATATCGGCGTATGCGGAATAGGAATAGGAGTTTTCTATCATATAGCCCTCTTTATAAAAATAGCAACATATATGAAATATGTAGCAATATTTTAGATTGATTTAAATCTATTTTATCACTAAAATATAAGTATGTCAACGTTATTTTAAAAATAAAAGGAGATTGCCGTGGCAATACGTGAGGAGTCCTTCAGAATCGGCTCGGGGCGCTATATTCAAGGTTTAAATTACGCGGATAAATGCGGCAGGGAGGTGCTGCGCTTAGGCAACGCTCCTCTTATAATCGGAGGCGCAACAGCGCTTTCCGTAGCGGGTGAAAAAATTAAAAGGTCTGTCGGTTCGGTTTGTGGCAGATACGAGTTTATAACTCATACCTCCACGTGTAACGACGAGGACGCAAAAGCACTTGCGGATTATGCTAAGCAGAATGGATACGACGTGATTTTGGGTGTCGGCGGCGGAGTTATTATGGACTTTGCAAAGCTTACGGCTCACTATGCAGAGCTGCCGATAGTGAATTTTCCGACGTCAAGCGCGACCTGTGCGGCTTATACTCCCCTCAGCGTTCGTTACACGAAGGACGGTCGAACCGTCGGAACCCTGCACTATGAAAAAGAGGTTGACGCCGTCTTGGTTGATACCTCAATAATAGCGGCAGAGCCAACGAGACTATTTCTTGCCGGGGTGTTCGATTCTCTTGCTAAGTTCGTGGAGATAAAGCAGCGCTTTAACGAAAGGAGCAGGGAATATCCTCTCGGACTCGATTACGCCTATGAAATGGCAAAGCGTTCATTCTCTCAGCTTGAGAAGCTGACGGAGGTATGTATTAAGAAAATGTCGCAGGGAAATATTGATTTTGAGGTGGAAAGCATAATATTTTCCACGATAGCCGTGCCGGGAATTATAAGCGGTGTGGCTCGCGGCTCAAATCAGACGGCGCTAGGTCATAAATTCTATGAGGCAACGAGGTTTCTGTATCCCGAAAGCGCCTCCCCATATCTTCACGGTGAAATAGTGGGAGTCGGACTTCTTATGCAAAACCACTATAACGGAGAAGAGGAAAATAATCTTGGGCTTCTCAGGCTTATGAATGAAAACGGAATGCCGTACAGAGTGTCTGATCTCGGAATACCGAAAACCGACGTAAGCTTTGAAAACTATTATAACTACATAGTCGGAAGCAGTGCGGTTAACGAAAACGATCCAGAGGAATGCGCGCGTTTTCGCGCAAGTCTTGAATATCTATGGAATATAATTTAAATTACGGAGGATAGAAAATGAAAAAAAATATCATTAAGGCGATAGAAGAGAATAAGATAATAGTTATAGTAAGGGGCGTTGCGCGAGAGAATCTCATTCCGCTTGCAAAGGCAATGTACGACGGTGGAATAAGACTGATTGAGTGCACCTTTGATTCGACAGGCACGGTAAGCGACGAGTACACGGGCGAAAACATAAGAATGCTTGCCGAGTATTTTGACGGCAAAATTACGATAGGCGCAGGAACGGTCATTACCGAAAAGCAGGTGGAAATCACCAAGGCGGCAGGCGGAAGGTTTATAATTTCCCCTAACACAAACGAGGCTGTAATTAAAAAGACGCGGGAATTGGGTCTTGTTTCGATTCCGGGTGCGTTGACGCCTACCGAGGTGGTAGCGGCGCACACCTTCGGTGCGGATTTCGTTAAGGTATTTCCGATAAACTATATGGGCGAAAAATATATAAAGGACCTGAAAGCTCCCCTTACGCATATAAAAATGCTTGCCGTTGGCGGCGTAACCGCAGAAAACATCGCAGGATTTTTGAAAAGCGGCGCGGAGGGCGTTGGCATCGGATCGGGTATAGTAGATAAGAAAATGATTGAAGAAGGAAGATTTGACGAGATTGAAGCTCTCGCAAAATCCTTTACTGAAAAGCTGTAATTGCAAATAAATAAATGAAGGAGCACGGATTAATCAGCGCTCCTTCATTTTTTCGTTTTAGATTATTTGGTTTTCCAATCAAGTACTTCCCAATCTGCGGGAGAATCGCCGAGGTCAAGGACCTCCATTACCTCGCCGCCTGCAAGAGCTGACTTGTGTGCGGTAAGGCCGGGAATGTTCCATCGCGCTGCCTGCCAGATGTTAGTGGGCGAAA
Organism: Oscillospiraceae bacterium; assembly: GCA_015064665.1. The sequence continues at coordinate 3,200 of SVRU01000010.1, read as the reverse complement.
GCTTTCCCGTTGCGTAAGCACGGCAGAAATCGTCGATAAGGAAATGATGAGTGCCGTTGTGACCGTTGTGAATTCCCTCGTATTCCTTGGGGAGTCTTTCGGTCGGCTGAACGGGAGATGTCATTCTGAAGCCGTATCCGTCGGCAATCTCTTGAATAGCATTCTTATAATCGGATTCGATCATCTCGTATGCTTCCTTGGGCATAAGCTTCTCGGTTACGTCAGTCATAGTAACGCAATGGGGAAGGAGAGGGTCGTGGTTTTCTTCTACAATGAACTTTGCAAGGCTATGTCTTGCAACCGAAAATTCGTATCCGCCCTCACTGCCGTAGAACTGAGAAATATATGTTTCGGGAGCTCTCCAGCCAACGCATCTGTTTTCGCTGATTCTTGCTATACCGCCGTTGGAAAGGTGCAGAAGCATGGTCGTGTTTGAGAAGGGGTTGTTGTAAAGGTTCTGACCGTCGGTGCCGTAGATATCGGTTCTCGGGCTTTCTGAAAATCCGAAAGCGGCAACCTTTTTAGCGTATACGCCGGGCATTGTGCTGAGTATCATAGCGGTGGAGTGAGTGGGGTAATACATCGGCGGAACGCCCGCGTACTTTTTCCATTCCTCTCCGCCCGAGCTTCTGAAGCTCTGTTCCATATTTCTTATGTCGTGGTTGTAATGAGCCTCGCCGTATGTAAATTTACCGAACGTGCCCTTTGCATATTCCTCACGGCAGAATATTGCGGGAGCTCTGTAAAATCCCGTTTCGCCCATAGAGTAGGTGAGGCGCGTTTCTTTTACGAGTCTTGCAATTTCCTTGATGTCCTCAATGTCGGTTGCGCAGGGTACGGCGCTGTAAACGTGCTTTCCCGCCTTAAGAGATGCGATAGCCATAGGGCCGTGCTTTACGCGCTGTGTAAATATGGCAATAGAGTTTACTTCTTTGGATGCGAGCGCCTCCTCAAAGCTTCCGATAATGTCAACGCCAAAGTTTTCTGCGTAGGTTTTTGCTCTTTCGGGAATCAAGTCGCATACGTAAACCTTCTTAACCTCGGGATGAGCCTTAAAAAGCGGTACGAAATTTTTCGCAAATCTTCCGCAGCCTATAACGGCAATTACAATTTTTTCTTTCATAGATTATATCTCCTTTTTTATTTTTTCTGCAATTAAGAATCCGCCTATATCTTCAAAGACGTACTGACCGCTTCTTTGAATCCGAACAGACGCCTCGTCGCCCAAAAAGGCAATATGAACGGTGAGAGTGCCGAAATAGGTGTCGGTAATCTGTGCCAGTATAGCAAAGGTGTCATCACTGACCCATGCGCCCGATACGTTGCAATCGTATTTACCGTCCTCGTAAATACCCATCATGTCCGCGCGCGCTCTTGTACCGAATGAAAATTCGGTTTTTTTGTTTTTCTTAAGTCCGTATTCAAGTCTGTGGCACACACCGCCGCGCTCGATTTCAAGCGCATCTTCGTAAAGAGTAAACGCGGCAACGTCAAGCTCACCCTTTTTCTTTGTATATTTTACGCCGAAAACCTCATTTGCGATAGGCGATGATTCCTCGCCGCTCTGCGAAACGAGCTCTCTCGAATTAAGATATTTTGTGAGCCTATTGTATTCTGCCTCGTTTTTCTTAAGGGGGGTATCCGTAACCTTCGGCAGAAAATGCCTGTAAAACTCGTGGAAAATTATATGCCTGCTTGCCTTGTCAACCTGATTATCCGAGGTTATTATGAAAGCAATATCCTTTTTCATATCGCAGATAGCAAGCTGATCGCCCATGCCTATAAGCGAAAATCCGTCGGGATGCGTTTTCCAGATAAGATATCCGTAGCCGCCCGAGTTGTATAGGTCATATCCGCCGGCATAATCGTTATGAACTTGTTTTTTTATTGCGTCTTCCATAAAGCCTCTGTCAACGTACTGCTTGCCGCCCCACTCACCGCCTCTCATAATGAGTCTTGCGAATATAAGCAGGTCGCGTGTTGTGCACATAACTCCGGAGTCACCTATTGCATATCCGCCCGGTTCGCGCAGAACGTAGCTTTCCTTTGAAAAACCAAGCTCAAGAAGGACCTTTTCTTTCAAGTATTCTAAAAAGTTTTTGCCTGTCAGCTTTTCAATGATGCAGCCGAGCAAAAACGAACCAATACTGTCGTATTTAAAAAGCGTTCCGGAAAGCTTATCGGTTTTTTGAGTGTAGTAGGCTTCTATTCTGCTGCTGAATTTTCCCCACCAGTTAACGCCCGTACCGATATTGCTTCGCATCATCAGCATGTCGCGAACAGTGCAGCGTTCGTAATATTCGTCGACGTTATCGTTTCTGAATTCCGGAAAGTATTCTATTATCGAGTCGTCAAGACCTATAAGTCCCTCTGTGACAGCGACACCGACCGCTATTGCAACGAAGCTTTTCGACACCGAATACATTCTGTGCAGAAATTTTTCGTCAAACGGCTTGTAATAACACTCTGCAAAGATCTTATCTCCGCGAGACATAAGGATGCTGTGGGTATGCATACCGTAGCTGTCGAGAGTTCCGATAAAGTCAAGCACGGAGCGGCTCGCTATGCCAACTTCTTCGGGGGAAACGGTTATAAAATCATTTCTCATTATATTTCCTCTCTTTGCTCCCAATAATGCTTGCAAAGCCAGTCAATAACGTCTTTGTGAGCTTCGCAGTGCATTCTTCCGCAGAAAAGCTCGTTGTCTGCTTCTTCAGCCTTGTCGCTGAAAGCTCTTGATATATTTCCGAGATATCTTTCCTCGGTGCTGTGGCAAAACTCGTCCCATTTTTCAAGCCAAACACCGTTGTGAAGATTTTTACTTTGCTCCTCAAAGGCTTTCATTATGCTGTCGTATTCTTCGCCTTTTGCAAGATCAATACCGAGTCCGCGAACGACAACGGGATCAAAGCTTATGCTTACCTTATCGTTTATATCAAGATGAACAATAAGTCCGTTTTGCCAATGAGGATGAGTCATTCTTCCGGTAAAGTGAAAATTACCCTGACCGTAAAGGATGTGACCGCCCTTATATTCTTCATAGCAGCCAATGCAATGGCTGTGCTGACACAAAACCGCATCTGCACCGAAGGATATCATTGCGCGGCACAGCTTTCTGAGTCTTGGCGAGGGATAAAGGCTTTGCTCCTTGCCGCCGTGATAGAGAACTATTACGTAGTCGCACTCGGACTTTGCGTTGT